>CAMCXK010000081.1 GCA_945883435.1 Chthoniobacter flavus
GTGGTGGCGGCCGAGTTGGTGTTGATGACGACTGACATATCCTTTGTCCTTATTTAAATTGCGGATTCCGTTCCGCTGTCGGGCCGCTTTGGATCAGTGTTCGACCTCACTGGGGGGCTTTCGCTCCGTAGGATTTATTATCGACCCCGCCACCCAGGACTTGAGGGATTTTTTTGAATTTTTTTTGATGAGGGCTGGGGGAGGAAGAGCCAGAGATGCAACTTCGCTAAATTAACCTTTTCAGCGAGAAGTATCAGGACTCAGCTCCCACCGGAAAAATCGGCTCCAGAACCTTTTTCAACGCATCGCCAAGATCGATTTTAAAAGGAGAAAAACCGTCGCCTCACTCTCAACGAGGCGACGGATCAACAGGCGAAGCAGGACTAAAAGAGAGAAAGATCGGGATCGATCGGTTTGAGTCCGGTTTCTGGATCAAGTCGACGCTCTAGCGAATTGAAGCAGAGCGTGAAAGACCACCGCGTCCCTCGACCTGAAAGTCAGGGGAGCGCTCAGAAAGCCGACTCAGCGGGAAGCAATCACTTCCTCATTGATCACTTTTCCCGGGGCCTCGGACTGAACCGATGGTTTGGGAACTGGCTTCGCTGAAGGAACGTTCGGGCTCACCTTCCAGAATTTCACACGATATTCATTCCAGTTTCCAAGAATTTCCTTGGCACGCGGACTGCCAGTGAGAGAGGAGTGGGTCTTGATCAACTCAAGAAGCGCCATTTCGTCATTCGCCCCGGCCAATCGAGAGATTGAGACGAGTTGCTTGTTGTAAAGCGACTCGAAACGATCTTCCAAATCCAGAATGTAAGCCACCCCGCCGGTCATGCCGGCACCAAAGTTTTTGCCAGTGCGGCCAAGGATAACGACCGTTCCGTTGGTCATGTATTCGCAACCGTGGTCGCCCACGCCCTCGACAACGGCCGTTCCGCCCGAATTGCGCACACAAAACCGCTCGCCGGCACGCCCGTTGGCGAACAGGCGTCCGCCGGTGGCTCCATACATGACCGTGTTTCCAATGATCATCGCCTCGTGAGGAGGGAACAGTGACCCCTCCGGTGGACGGATGATAATTTCGCCTCCGCTCATGGTCTTGCCCACGTAGTCGTTCGCCTCGCCGGTGAGGATGAGACGGACGCCAGGTGAGAGGAAAGCCCCGAGGCTCTGGCCCGAACTGCCGTGCAGCTTGAGTTCGACAGTGCCGTCCGCGATCCCCTCCTCGCCCCATTCGTAGCCGATCTCTCCGGAGACCTGTGTTCCGACCGAGCGGCTGGTGTTTTCGACTTCGTAGGAAAGAGAGATCGGACGACCATCGGTGATGGCATCCTTTGCATCCTGAAGAACGGTTTCATCGAGCGTCTGGTCCTCCGGGCCGTCGTTGCGCGAGCGGGTCGCATGACGCACGGCCGAAGGATCGTCGGCCGCGACATTCACCAAAAGACGGGAGAGATCGAGCGTGTTCGCCTTCGGATGGTTCGGAACCTCTTTCTGGCGGAGGCATTCGACACGTCCCACCATTTCATCGACTGAACGGAAGCCGAGTCGCGCCATGATGGCGCGCACCTCCTCGGCTACGCCGTTGAAGAACGCCACGACATTCTCAGGACGACCCTTGAATTTGGCACGCAAGCGGTCATCCAGCGTGGCTACCCCAACCGGACAAGTATTGAGATGGCATTGGCGGACGTAAACGCAACCCATCGCGATCAGTGCCGAGGTGCCGAAGTTGAATTCCTCAGCCCCCAGCAGGGCGGCATAGACGATATCCTCTCCAGTGCGCATGCCACCATCGGTGCGAAGAGTCACACGGTTGCGAAGTCCGTTGAGCATGAGCACTTGGTGCGCCTCGGCCACACCGAGTTCCCATGGCCCCCCGGCATGCTTGATCGAGCTAAGCGGCGAGGCACCCGTGCCTCCCTCATGGCCGCTCACGAGAATAATATCGGCATGGGCCTTGGCGACGCCCGCCGCGATCGTTCCGACACCCGCCGTCGAGACCAGTTTCACGCAGATGCGCGCTCTCGGGTTGACCTGTTTGAGATCGTAGATCAGCTGGGCCAGATCCTCGATCGAATAGATATCGTGGTGGGGCGGAGGCGAGATGAGTGTAACGCCTTCCACCGAATGACGGAGTTTGGCAATATAAGCGCTGACTTTGTGGCCGGGAAGCTGCCCTCCCTCGCCGGGCTTGGCACCCTGGGCCATTTTGATTTCGATCTCCTTGGCGCTGGCAAGGTAAGCCGCAGAGACACCAAAGCGCCCGGAGGCGATTTGTTTGATGGCACTGTTTGCCCAATCACCATTGTCCCGGCGTTTGAAGCGAACGGGATCCTCGCCCCCCTCACCGCTGTTCGATTTGCCGCCAATCCGGTTCATTGCAATAGCCAGGCACTCGTGCGCCTCGGGACTCAAAGCACCGAGCGACATTCCAGCCGTGGTGAACCGCTTGCGGATTTCCTCGATCGGCTCGACCTCGTCGATCGACAGCGGACCGGACGGCATCGGAAGCATTTCCAGAAGATTGCGGAGGGCCAGCGGACTGTTCGCCAGAACGGCATCGACATAGCGCTGGTAGTCTTCCGCCTTGCCCGCCTTGTCAGCCCCCTTGATACCCACGTAGGAATGAAAACTCTGGAGCACGGGCGGCGTAACGGCATGGAGTTCGCCACCGCGCCGGTAGCGGAAATAGCCGGGATCCGCCAATTTGCCGGCTTCGAGTGGAACAGCCTCCGAGAAAGCCATGGCATGACGGGTGAGGGACTCGACCGCGATTTCGCGGAATCCAATCCCCTCGATTTGGGACGCGGTGCCTTTGAAACACCCGTCGATCAAAGCGGAGGAAACGCCGATCGCTTCAAAAATTTGTGCCCCGCGGTAACTGTTCACCACCGAAATGCCCATTTTGGACATGATCTTGAGAATGCCAGCCTCGATCGCCTTGCGATAATTAACCACAGCGTCACCGAAAACTCCTCCTTCGCGCTCGACCAATTCGTGAATCGTTTCGATGGCCAGGTAGGGATTGATGGCCGCCGCTCCGTAACCGATGAGACATGCGATCTGGTGAACGTCGCGGGCTTCGCCGGTGCGGCAAACCAATCCTGCACGCATGCGCTTGCCGGCGCGGATGAGATGGTGGTGGACGCCACCAACCGCGAGAAGCATCGGCACAGGCACCCGCTCATGATCGACTCCCTGGTCCGAAAGCACGAGAATCCGCGCACCACCATCGATGGCTGCCTCCGCCTCGGCGCAAATCCGTTGAACGGCCTTTTCCAATCCCTCCTCGCCTTCACCGACAGGCCACAGGGTGGATACGGTGGCCGCCTTGTGCTCGCCACCGACGCCGAGCAAGGCCTCCAGCTCTTCGTTCAACAAAACCGGCGACTCGAGGCTGACCAGGCGGGCATGCTCCGGCGTTTCGGCCAGAAGGTTTTTCCTCCATCCAAGAACGGTGGTGAGGCTCATGACCAACTTCTCGCGAATCGGATCGATCGGCGGGTTGGTGACTTGGGCAAAAAGTTGTTTGAAGTAGGTGTAAAGAAGGCGGGGCTTGTGGGAAAGAACGGCGAGCGGCGTGTCGTCACCCATCGATCCGACTGCTTCAGCGCCGTCCTTGAGCATCGGCTTGATCACCATGTCCACCTCCTCCGACGAGTAGCCAAAGGCGACTTGACGCTGGGTGAGGGTCAGCACGTCGATTTCCGCGACGGGTTTCTGAACCGCCCCGGATCCAACCGGCGGCACGCAGGTGAGGTTTTCCGACAACCACCTTCCATAAGGCTGGCGCGCGGCCAAGGCGCGTTTGATATCGGCATCGCGCAGAAGGGTTCCGCTGGCGGTGTCGATGGCAATCATCTCGCCGGGGGCCAGGCGTCCTTTCTCCACGATTTCCGATTGATTGAGACCCGACCCACCCACCTCGGAGGCCATGACGAACAATCCATCCTTGGTGATGTTGTAGCGGGCGGGGCGGAGGCCGTTGCGGTCCAGACAGGCCCCAATCGTCACCCCGTCGGTGAAAGCCAAAGCCGCCGGGCCATCCCAGGGCTCCGAGAAACAGCGGTGGTAATTGTAAAACGCCTGCACATCCTCGGGAAGATTCGGATCCGAGCGGTAGGCCGGCGGCACCAGCATCGTAACCGCGTGCAAGATGCTGCGGCCGCTCATTGTCAGCACTTCGAGTGCGTTGTCCAAGCTGGAGGAGTCGGAACCACCGGGTTGGATGATTGGCTTCAGCAAGTGGATATCCTCGCCCCAGAAGTCGGCCTGGAGCTCCGCCTCGCGGGCGTGCATCCAGTTCCGGTTGCCGCGAATCGTGTTGATCTCGCCGTTGTGGGCGAGCATGCGGAAGGGATGCGCGAGCGGCCAGGTTGGAAACGTGTTGGTGCTGTAACGCTGGTGGAACAGGGCCAGCGCCGTTTCGTAGTCGGGGTTCGCCAGGTCGGGGTAGAATTTTTCCAGCGACGAGGAGACCAAGAGCCCTTTGTAAACAATGATGCGGTGGGAAAAGGACGGAATGTAAAAGCCTCCGATGCGGTCATTGGCGGCGCGGTCCTCGATTTCATTCCGCGCCAGAAAAAGCCGCCGTTCATAATCGTCATCCGACATCCCCGCGGGGCGTCCCACCAGCACTTGCTCGATCAGCGGCATGGTCGACTGGGCCTTTTCACCGAGCACGTGGGTGTTGACCGGCACTTCGCGCCAGCCGAAAACAAACAATTCCCGCTTTTGCAAAACCTCCTCGGTGATGGCGCGGGCGCGGGCGGTTTCGTAGTCGTTGTCAACGGGGAGGAACATCACCCCCACTCCAAGATCGGTCGGGTTGTAGAGGCGGTGGCCGAGTTTCTCCACCTCGGGAGTAAAGATTTTGTAGGGGATCTGGGTGGTGATTCCAGCACCGTCACCCGTCTTGGCATCGGCATCCAGCGCTCCGCGATGCATGAGGCTGCAAATCGAACAAAGCGCGGTTTTCAGGATTTCATGCGATCGCTCGCCGTTGATGCGTGCGACAAAGCCGACGCCACATGCGTCATGCTCCATCTCGGGATTGTAGAGTCCGTTGGTGTCTTTGGATGGCAGGGCCTGGTTCATGGTTTAAGAAAAGAAAGCCCGTAAGAATCGCTCCATTCGCTCGAATGTGGAGGATTTTTTACGGAAAAAATCGGCGACTCGGGAAACCCCGGTGGCGGAACTCCGCGAGACTGTCAGGATGACTTTTCCAGCCCGAATGCGGCATGCGCGAGGCGGGCGGCGTGTTCAATCAGGTCCTCGTCGATGATTACCGCGATTTTGATTTCCGAGGTCGAAATCATTTGGATGTTCACTCCGCCGTTGCCGAGGCATTCGAAAAGAGTGGCGGCCACCCCCGAGTGGCTGCGCATGCCAATGCCGACGACGCTCAACTTTGCGATGCCACCTTTTTTAATGACCTCGCCGGCTCCGATTTCGGCCGCCACGCGGTCGATGACCGGCCCGAGTTTCTCCAGTTCGTCCGCACCGAGGGTGAACGAAATATCGGTGGAACCGCTCACCGAGACGTTTTGCACGATCACATCGATGATCACGTGGGCCGCTGCAAGTGCGGTGAAAATGCGGGATGCGGTGCCGGGGTTGTCCGGCACGCGGGTGATGGTGACCTTGGCCTGGCGGCGCTCGATGCTGATGCCGCGGACCACGACGTTTTCGAGTCCGATGGATTCTTCTTTCACAATGGTTCCCCTGTTGGAGTTGAAGCTGCTGCGCACCTCGAACGGCACGCGGAATTTTTTGGCGAATTCGACCGAGCGGGATTGCATGACCTTCGATCCGCTGCTGGCCATTTCGAGAAGTTCGTCGTAGGCGATCACGTCGATCTTGCGCGCATCCGGCACGATCCGGGGGTCGCAAGTGTAGACCCCGTCGACATCGGTGTAGATTTCGCAAAGGTCGGCCTGAACGGCGGCGGCGATCGCAATGGCCGTGAGATCGGACCCTCCCCGGCCGAGGGTTGTAATGAACCCCTCCTCGGTCTGCCCTTGAAAGCCGGCGACGATGCAGGCGAATCCACCGTCCAAAAAGCGCCGCACTTCGTGGGGTTCGAGATTCGCGATTTTGGCCTTGGTGTGAACACCGCTGGTAATGATTCCGGCTTGGGCTCCGGTGAGCGAAACCGCCTTCCCGCCCATGGCATTGATGGCCATCGCGGTGAGGGCGATGGTCGTTTGCTCGCCGGTTGCGAGCAGCACGTCCATTTCACGCTCGGTCGGATGGGGAGAAACCTCCTTGGCAAGCTTGATCAGACCGTCCGTGACTCCCGACATTGCCGAAACCACCACCACAACCGAGTGGCCCGCATTCTGGGTTTCCAGAACACGCCGGGCGACATTCCGGATCCTCTCGGGATTTCCAACCGATGTGCCGCCGAATTTTTGAACAATCAATGCCATGGCTCAGGAATGCTGAAGAATGTTCCGCACGGCATCAAGCGATGCCTCGGCCTCGATCGGCTGGAAGGCGCCGAAACGAACCGGGGTCTCGGTGTCTTTCAAGCCGTGTCCGGTGACCGTGAGCACAATGCGACCGCCCTTGCGGAGCGGATGGCGGAACGGGCAACCAGCGCAACGGGCATCGGAATGACACTTTAAAAGACCAGCCACGCTGGCCGCACTGGCCGGTTCCACAAAAATCCCCTCGTGGGAGGCCAGCCAAGACTGCGCGCGGAGGATTTCCTCATCGGTGACAATGTCGATGCAACCGCCCGAGGTTGCGATCGCCTCGTCGGCCGGTTTCCAACTCGCGGGATTTCCGATGCGGATGGCGGTGGCCACGGTTTCCGGATCGGGCACCGGGCGCCTGTGGAAGATCGGAGCGGCACCGGCGGCTTGAAATCCGGTCATTTGCGGCAGGCGGGTGGATCGGCCGGCGGCATGAAATTCGCGGTAGCCTTTCCAATAGGCCGTGATGTTGCCGGCGTTTCCCACCGGGAGGATGTGGACGTCGGGCGCATCACCCAGTTCCTCGATGATTTCAAACGCGGCGGTTTTCTGGCCCTCGATGCGGTGGGGGTTGATCGAGTTCACGATCGCCACGCCGGGCACCCCCGCAAAATCGCGCACCACGTTAAGGGCGTCATCAAAGTTTCCGCGCAAGGCGATGACCTTGGCTCCGTAGATGTAGGCCTGCGCCAGTTTGCCGACCGCAATTTTTCCAGCCGGCAGGAGAACCGCACACTGGATGCCGGCCCGCGCCGCATAAGCCGCGGCGGCGGCGCTGGTGTTCCCTGTCGACGCGCAAATGACCGTGCGGGCACCTTCTTCGAGGGCTTTGGAAATCGCCATGGTCATGCCCCGGTCCTTGAAGGAACCGGTCGGATTGAGTCCTTCGTATTTCAGAAAAACGTCGGCTCCTGCGATTTGCGACAGGCGCGGAGAGTGGATAAGCGGTGTGGAACCCTCGCCCAGCGAAACCACGGGCGTCGTTTCGGTCACCGGAAGATGATCGCGGTAGCGGGCGATGACGCCACAATCGTGAAAGGCTATGCTCATGCGAAGGTTTCCATGTGCAAGAGCAGCGGGTTGCCATGCACGCACTCCAGGCCGGTCAACTCCCGCACCGTCTCCCGCATGCGTCCGAAAGGCGCGTCATGCAGCGTCAAAACCAGAGGCACCGACCCGTCCACAATTCCTTCGGGCTGGATGACGGACAAAATCCCGATGTCCGCCCGCGCCAGAGTGCTTGCGATTTGCGCCAGAACACCCGGGCGGTCCTGAACCCCCAGACGGAGGTAGTATTTCGAAACAGTCTCCATGGCGGGCTTGCACCGCCGGTAGAGCGAGTGGGCGGTGAAGCCCACGCAGCGGCGCGGCGACTGCTGGAAAGCCGCCGCCTCGGCCAAATCGGCCAGGACGGAACTCGATGTCGGATCCTGCCCGGCACCACGCCCGTAGAACAACGCCTCACCCACCACATCGCCGCGCACGGACACCGCGTTGAAAACGCCGTTCACCGACGCCAAAACATGCGAATCGGGAATGAGCGTCGGCACGACCCTCACCTCCACGTCCCCCCGGGGGTCGGCCTTGATGGAGGCCAGCAACTTGATGCGATACCCCAGCTCGGAGGCGAAGAGCATGTCCGCCGCCGTCACGCGCTCGATCCCCTCCACGAGAACCTCCGCCGGGGACACCCAAAAGCCATAGGCCAGCGAGGCCAGGATGATCGCCTTGTGCGCGGCATCCCACCCGTTGATGTCGAGGGCGGGATCCGCCTCCGCGTAGCCGAGTTTCTGGGCCTCCGCGAGCACCGGGGCGAAATCCAACCCCTCGTCGGCCATGCGGGTGAGGATGTAGTTGCTGGTTCCGTTGAGAATGCCGTGGATCGCCTCGAACCGGTTTCCCACAAACGCCTCGCGCACCACCTTGATGATCGGAATCCCCCCGGCAACAGCAGCCTCGTAAAAAACCGGCACGCGCATTTCGCGGGCAAGGTCGAAAATTTCACGCCCTTTTTCGGCGAGAAGCGCCTTGTTGCCGGTCACGACGGTTTTTCCGGCCCGGAGCGCCGCGCAGACGAATTGAAACGGACCCTCCACGCCGCCCATGAGTTCGACCACGATATGGATTCCGGGATCGGCGAGCAAATCGGATGGATCAGTGGTGAATAGATGCGAGGGTGCTTCGACGTCGCGGGTCTTGCCGGGATCGCGCACGGCGATCCGGCGCACCTCGAAGCCGGCGCCAGTCCGCTGCTCCAGCAAGTCGGCGTTGCGGGCGAGGTTTTTGTAAACCCCCGCCCCCACCGTGCCGAAACCCGCCAAACCCACTCCGATGCGATTGCTCATAAAAAGCCGCGTATCAAACCCTGCCCAGGTCCCGCGTGGCAAGCTTGAACCCGGGGCCCGCCAGTTGCCGGAACAAATCCACCGGTTCGTTCCAAAGTCCGGAAGCGTCAAGGATGTGCTCGAGCAGCACCAGGCAGGCAGCGGCGTCGGATGCGGCGTCGTGCCAGCGGAATCCCGGCCGGTCGAGGCGCGATTGCAGGCCGAAGAGGCCGATCAAATCTCCCAGGGCATAGGATCCGCACCCCGGAAAAAAACGCCTCGCCAACCGCAGCGTGTCCACCCAAGGCCCGAATCCATGAAGGGGGAAGGCGCGAAGGAAACGCCGTTCGGTGCCCGCTCCATGGGCCACAATCCAGCGATCCCGGAGGCAATCATTCAAGGCCGGCCACAAATCAACAAACCGGGGTGCGGAGGAGAGCGCATGGTCGTCGATGCCGTGCACGGATTGCGCCGCCCAAGTGACAGGCCGCGTGGGCTTCAAGTGTGAATCGAGAAGGATCCGGAGTTCGCCGTTCTCGCGGCCGGCGATGCCGATTTGAACAGGTTCATCGGTGAGGCCGGGCGCCGTGCCCGCACTTTCGAAATCCAGTGCGGCGAAGCGGACCTCCCGCACGGTCATGCCTCGCGCAGGAGCGACGCCGTGGTTTCCCAGTCCAAGCAGGCGTCGGTGATCGAAACCCCGTAGGCAAGATTCGAAGGCCTGCCCTCGAGCGGTTGACTGCCGAAATGCAGGTGGCTTTCCAACATGGCTCCCACAATGCCGCTGCCGCCTTCCCGCCGCTGATCACGGACACTGCGCCAAACATCGGGTTGGCGCCGCGGGTCCTTGCCGGAATTGGCATGGCTGCAATCGACCATGATCGCGGGATGAAGCCCCGATTTCAGCAGGGCCGTGCGCGCCTTGGCCACATCGGCTGGCGAGTGGTTCGGGCCTTGGCGGCCTCCGCGCAGAACGAGATGCGCATCCACATTGCCGGCGGTTTTGATGATGCTGGTGGCGCCATCCTGGTCGATGCCGAGAAAACGGTGGGGCGTGCGGGCCGAATTCATGGCGTCGATTGCCGTCTGCACACTGCCATCGGTGGCATTTTTGAATCCCACAGGCATCGAAAGACCGCTCGCCATCTCGCGGTGGGTTTGGGATTCCGTGGTGCGCGCGCCGATCGCGGCCCAGGTGATCAAATCCGCGATGTATTGCGGCACGATGGGATCGAGGAATTCGGTGGCCGTGGGCAGGCCGAGGTCGAGAATGTCCAGCAGGAGCTTGCGGGCCATGGCCAGGCCGGCTGCAATGTCGAACGACTCGTCGAGGTGGGGGTCGTTGACAAGCCCCTTCCAGCCGATCGTGGTGCGCGGTTTTTCAAAATACACGCGCATGACGACCAGCAGGCGGTCTTCAAGTTCCCGCGACAACTCCGCCAGCCGGCGGGCGTATTCCAAGGCGGATTCCGGATCGTGAATCGAGCACGGACCGACGACCACGAGCAACCGGTCGTCGGATCCCCGGATCACCGCCCTCGCAGCCTCTCGAGTGCGGGTCACGAGATTGAAATGGCGGTCCGTCGCTGGAAACGCCTCTTTGATTTGCGTCGGCGTAATCAAGCGCGTCACGCCGGCCACCCGCACGTTTTCCACAGCGGGGGCCGGAGCATTTTCGAGAACTGGGCTATCCATCGTCGGGAAATTATCGCCGCCCCGGCGGTTCGTGGCAAACCGCAATTCCAAAGGCAACCTTGCCGGGCATCCGGCGAACCGCCAATTTAAACACATGGAAACATTGGCGGAACGGGTCGCGCATGTGCGGGACCGGGTGGCGGCGGCCCTGGCCGCAGCGGGACGCGGTCCGGGCGAGGCAACCCTCGTGGCCGTTTCAAAAAACCATCCGGCGGAAAAAGTGCGCGAGGCGATCGCCTGCGGACTGCGCACTTTCGGAGAAAACCGGGTTCAGGAGGGACTCGAGAAAATGAACATGGTCGGAGCGGCGGCGGAGTGGCATTTGATCGGTCCACTCCAGTCGAACAAGGTGCGAAAGGCCGTGGGGCGTTTTGCCCTGCTTCACGGGATCGACACGTTCGAGCGCATCCTGCAAATCGAACGGGCCGCATCCGCCCTGGGTGAGGCGGCAAAAATCCTTCTGGAGGTGAACATCTCCGGCGAATCCACCAAGCATGGATTTGCCCCCGGGGATGTGGCCTCCGCGCTGGAGCGGTCGCTGGAACTTCCGTTCGTGCGTGTGGATGGCCTCATGGCCATGGCGCCGTTTGATTGTCCCGGCGCGGCGGCGCGGCCGTTTTTCGAGGGTTTGAGAAAACTCCGGGACCGCTTGCGGGATGCCACCGGAGCAGGTTTGCCGGTATTGTCCATGGGGATGAGCAACGATTACGAACAGGCGATTCTGGAAGGAGCCACCCATGTCCGGATCGGCACGACGATTTTCGGTTCCCGCTAACAGCCCGTCAGTCCTTGAGAACGATCCGCACCAGAGCGCAGGCAACCAGCATTCCCCCGGTCATTCCGAAGAGCATGGCGGCGTAGGTTGCCATGAAATGAACTTGCGGAT
>CAMCXK010000082.1 GCA_945883435.1 Chthoniobacter flavus
GCGGGATCTCGCCGCCAAAGCCGGCAAGCCGAAGCGCAATGTGCCACTCTTCCAAGTGGACACCTCGATTTCTGAAATCGCCTATCAGGTTGCGGGCGACCGGATCGAATCCGCTCTTTACACCGCCGGGAAAGTCAACCGCTCAAAGGCGGTCGGCGCCCTGCGCGAAGAGGTCGAAAAAGCAGTCCTCGAAAAATTCCCCGCCGCCTCGAAATTCGAAATTTCCCAGGCTTTCGACTACCTGCAGAAAAAAGCGTTCCGGGTCAGCATTCTTGACCGCCAGCAACGTTGCGATGGCCGTGGATTCCATGACATCCGCCCGCTGTCGGGCGAGGCGGGCCTGTTGCCCCGCACGCACGGTTCCGCCCTGTTTGCGCGCGGCGAGACCCAGGCGCTCGGCATTGCCACGCTCGCTCCCGCCGAGGAGGCGCAAATGATCGACTCCTACGGTGGCGGTGCGGATACCAAGCGTTTCATGCTCCATTACAACTTCCCGCCGTTCAGCGTCGGGGAGACCGGCCGCTTCGGGGGTCAAAACCGCCGCGAAATCGGCCACGGCGCTCTCGCCGAGCGCTCGATCGAACCGGTTGTGCCATCGGAAAAGGATTTTCCATACGCCTTGCGTGTGGTGAGCGAGGTCATGGAGTCGAATGGATCGACATCGATGGCCAGCGTGTGTGCGGGCGTTCTGGCCTTGCTGGATGCCGGGGTCCCGCTCAAGGCGCCGGTGGCCGGCATTTCTGTGGGTCTCGTGACGGAATACGACGGCGACACCCTGAAACGCTACACCACGCTCACGGACATCATCGGCAGCGAAGACCACTTTGGAGATATGGATTTCAAGCTGTGCGGCACCTCCCAAGGGGTTACTGGCTTCCAGCTTGATCTCAAGCTTCCGGGCATCTCGCATGAAATCATGTTTGAAGCTGTTGAGAAGGCCCGCACCGCCCGCTCGACAGTGCTCGATGTCATGAATGGCGTGCTGTCCGCACCGCGCGCGGAACTCAGCCCGTTTGCGCCGCGCATCGAAACCGTGCGTATCAGTCCGGACAAAATCGGCCTGCTGATCGGCCCAGGCGGCAAAACGATCAAAGGCATCGTTGCGGAGACCGGAGCGGAGATCAATATCGAGGACGATGGTTCGGTCCACATCTACTCAAACAACGGGGACAGCCTGAAACGCGCCAAAGACATCATCCTCGGCATGACCAAGGAGATTTCGATTGGTGAAATCTATCAAGGCACCGTGGTCTCGATCAAAGAATTCGGGGCCTTTGTCGAGGTCCTGCCGGGCAAGGACGGGCTCTGTCACATTTCAGAACTCGCCGATTTCCGGGTGAACAAGGTCGAGGACGTTGTCAAAATGGGTGACGCGGTCTGGGTGAAATGCATCGGAGTGGACGACAAGGGCCGTGTGAAACTGAGCCGCAAGGCGGCGATGAAAGATCGCGATCAAGCTGCCGCGACGCCGGCTTGATCATATCAGGTTTGACGGACGTCCGGCGAATCCGGTCCGGATTTTCGTTAACGGCCGCTTCTTGATCAGGGCGGCGGAGTTTCTTGAAACTCCGCCGCCCTCTTCATTTCCACAGCGTGGAGGTCGCTTTACAGGGAGTTCAATCGGGAGCGGCAAGCGGCTTGAAATTCCTCCCAGCGCGGGAAGCCCGGACTGGCGGCGTGCAAAACATGCCGGAGGAGGCTTTGCCACTCCATCGTGGCGCGCTCCAGATCGCCGCGCCGGATGTCCTCCGCCTCCCTGCCCAGCGCGCGCAATCCGCCCTGCCGGGCGAGGGCAAGGGCTTCGGCGGTGCCCTCTCCAAAATCCAGGCTCAGTCCTCCTTCCAGATAGCCTTCGTGGTCCACATGGCCATAGGCCGCCCGGGCGCTGGAGGCGAGTCGCGCACTGGGTCCATCGGCAAACGGAAGGAAGCGGGGACCGCCGCGCAAATTGGCGATGTGTTGGGCAAGCTCGTCCACTGGGTAGTTGGCATCCTCCAAAGCGGCCGCAACCATAAGTCCCTCTCCGCCCTGAAAGCGGCTGAAAACGCGTCCGCGCGGTGTGGGAGCGCCATCGCCGTCGACCAATCCCAGCTCAAGCCAGGCGCGCGCCGCGGAGCCCGGTGGCGGGGAAAAACCGGACGGAATCCCGCAAGAAATGTCCACCCGGCGTTTCGGAGGATTCCACATGGCCACCCCGCCGCACTGCACGGCCTCGACTTCGAGTCCGGAGAAATCCAGGCGGGCCGCGAGCGAAGTTCCGTGGGCAACGGTGGAACGCGCCACCGCAGGGGCCCAAGTGGTTTCAATCAGAGGCAGCACCGCCTGTTCGAATTCCGCGCGCGGAAAGAATTCGCGCGGCCCGAGGCCGAGTATCTTGCAAACCCACGGAAGTGGTTCGCAACGGTCATCGCGCAGCCGGGCCACAGCCAGTTCCTTGCCGTAAATCCAACCCTCGTCGTGTTCGATCCTGCAGGGCCGGCCGGGCGAAAAAAGCTCCAGAGCGGCAGGGCATCGCAGCGCGGGAAGACACCGGTTTTTATGCCAGCTGAGGCAGTCACCTATCCGCATTTGCACGACAGGAAGCGGCTTGAGGGGTGTCCAAGACCCGTCCGGTCCCTGAATTTCCAAACGGGTGGGAGCCAGTCGAGAGGTTGAAGCCGTTCGGCTGGCAGCGGCAAGTTCGGGCGAGATCGACTGGCGGCTGAAAAGCCGTGTGCACACCGTGGCAGCCCGCTCCAAAGGTGAACCGGGGCCCGGCTCTTCCATGACACGAAGCAGTGTCGGCCAATCGATTTGATTGACCCGCTGGAGTTGGCGCGGCGCGGCATCCTGCAGCGCCGGGAGTCCGCTTGTGGTGAGCACATGACCGGAGTCATCCAATCCACGCCGCCCCGCGCGTCCGAACATTTGAAGAAGTTCGTCGGGACGAAGGGTGCGTTGGAAGCGTCCGTCTCCGTAGGTGGTCGAGGCGACGGCCACCGAACGCACCGAAAAGTTGATGCCGGCGGCCAAGCCGGTGGTGGCCACGATCACCTGCAAGCGGCCCGCCTTGCCGAGCGGTTCGACCCAGCGAGCGCGGGCAGCGTGGGAAAGGCCGCTGTGGTGGAAGGCCACCCCGTGCCGCAACGTGCGTGCGAGGTCGGATCCGACCAGGCCCAAGTCTTCCCGGGGAATGCCGATTCCCGTATCCGGCGGAAGAACAGCGGCGATTTGCAGGGCGATTTTTTCCGCCTCCCGGCGGCGGGGGGCGAAAATCAAAAGCGGGCTGAGACCCGCGAGGATCGTGGCCGATGCAACCCGGGGCCAGAAGCCCCGCACCGTGGACGCCACCCGCGGAAGGTTTTCCACAGGGCATTCCTCCAGCGGAACCGGGCGACGGGCGACCCGGATCAGTCGCGCTTGACGGCCCAAACGTTCCAGCCAAGAGGCGATCTCGGCGGGATTCGCCACGCTCCCGCTGAAGAGCAGCAGGCGGGTGGAAGGTGGCGGAAGCGCCATGGCCAGTTCATAGTTCAATCCCCGGCGCGGGTCGGCGATCATTTGGTATTCGTCCAGAACCAGGAGGCCCGGCGGGTCGCCGGTCAGAATGCGTTCGCGCTGGGTTTCCAATGTGGCCACAAGCACGGGGGCCGTGAGGTTCGCCGCCTCGTCGCCGGTGCAAATCCCCGCATTCCAACCCATCGCGGTCCACTCGCGCCATTTGTCGTTGGCGAGCGCGCGTGTTGGGACGGTGTAAACAGCCTGGCCCAGGCGGGCGGCTTCCGGTGTGGCGTAAAAGAGCTCGAAAACCCAGGTTTTGCCCGCGCCGGTTGGGGCGTCGATCACCACATCGCAGCCGGCACGCAGGTGGCGCACAGCCTCCTGCTGCCAAAGGTCGGGCAGAGTCAGTGGGACAAGAGCCGAAGGCATCGTCTCAACGGCTTCCCGCTCGGGGGCGGCCCCCGATCCGCTTAAGGGAAAACGCGGGTTCCCGGGACTGCCCCAGGCCGAGCGATTCGGCGGCTTCGAGCCAGCGGGTGGATTTTTCGACGGACGGAAGTTTCGCGGGAATGCGGAATTCATCGATCAAACGGGCCGCCGTGGCGTCGATCGCCACCGGATCGCGGCTCACAAAGATCGAGTGGCAGTCCACAGTGCAGGCCGGGTTGGGAAACGGGCCGCCGGCATATTGAAGAAGCAGGGCGTCGAGGATCGTCAGCACCACCTTGTCGCGAATCATGCCGTCACCGTAGATTTCCGCCAGATAGGGATCGCCATGGTCGGGCGCCCGTGTGAAACGACGCCAGTTGTCAAGATTGGGCAGTGTCATGTTGGCAAGCGCCCCGTGAATCCCCGTGTGAAAGCTGTCCATGAGGGATGGCACGTTGATGACCTTGTCCACGCCGCGGCTCAGGATTTGGGCGTAGTGGCTCGTGCTGCTCACCTGCTCGCCGCCCGCGAGGATATCTTCCATGCGGGTCCCCTCGCGGCGGCCGAATCCGCTGTCGCCCCAGATCAAGCGTCCTAGAACAGGGGCCGTCACCTGGGACTGCGGATCGTATCCTCCGGCTCCCTCCACCCACCGCAACCGGTATAAAGGGCTGGAGGGATCGAAGCCGGCATCCAGCAAATCCTGTCGGTGGCGGTCCCAGACGACAATCCGGGATGCGGGAATCCCTGCCTCACGCAAGCCGGCGGCAATCGCCTCCACCACGGCGGGACGCGTTCCCGAAACACGGCCTCCGCCGGCCGAGACCTTGATGCCCACGCGATCTCCGGGCGAGACGAGACTGGCCCATGCGGAAGCGGGAGTTGGCTGTCCAGTGGTCGCGCATACCAGACGGTTCACCATCGCTTCAACAACCTCCGGCCGCACTTCGCGAGCGGGGGAGAGGGAGGATGTTTCAAAGGCATAAAAGACCGTTGATTTGGATTCCTCCCCCGCGGACCGGCCAACCGTGGCCAGGATCAGCATGGCGATACTCAAGATTCTCCAATCCTTCATGGCGCCGGGTCCTTTCGTCCCAATCCGGGAATGGGAATTTTCGGCATGAGCTTCGGCCGCCAGTCCGGGGCCATGATCGTCCCGGTCGAGGAATACTCGAACAACTTGCTCATCGGAAACAAGACGGTGCCTGTGACGCCTTGGGCATTCAAGCGCATGTCCATGTCGAGACCGCCGGTCAGGAAATAAATGTCGCCTTCGCCGAACATGGTGAACCCCTTCCCGATGATCTCGATGTTGCGCGAGTGGATTTTCCGGTTCGCGACCGTGAAGTCGGCTGTTGCCAACCGGGCGGTGTTGTAGGCGATGCCCGGGACCGCCTTCCCGATAATGGCGGAGAGGGGGCCGAGGGTCGGGATGGCAAAGACATTGCCGTCTTCGATCCGCAGGGTGCCGCGGCCGGTCATGAGTTCCTCCTCTTTCATTCTGGCCTGGAACGAATAGTTGCCGGTCAGAAATCCCTGTGTCTCGCGGTAGTCGAAATAAAGACCGGTGAGGGAGGCGACATCCACGCGGTCAAGGCGGGTGACGACCTCGAAGACCGGATTGGCGGGATCGATGGACACCTTGGCATCGATACGCGCCTGGCCGCCATAAAGGACGGCTTTTGAAACCCGGGCATCGACCGTGTTTCCCAGCACATGGACCTTTGCGGTCACGGGCCCGAACGGCAGGGTTTTTCCGAGCAAGTCATAGTCCATGCCGCCGGGTGCCTGGATCGAGATGGACAAATTGTTTTTCGCCGCGAGGCGCATGTGAACCTTGCCCTGCACCGCGAGGTCCGGATTTGAGCGGAAGCGGTAGGCGCTGATGGTTTGTGCGATGCGGGGATCGATCCAGAGCATGACGTCCTTCGGCACGAGTGTGGAACGGATGTTATCCAGACGGACCTCCTGCCGGCCCACATCGTAGGCGAAGGAGCCGGTGCCTTTCCCTTGGCCTGTGCGAATGGTGAAGTCGCGATACGTAACGCAACGGTCGGAGATTTCGAAGTCCGCCACGGCACTGTCAATCCAAGCCCCCCTCATGGCGGTCCGTCCCAGTTGCAAATGCCCGTTTCCCGACAGGCATGCGAAATCAAAAGCGGATCCGCGCACATCAAGCCGGATGTCCGGAGTGGCGGCGAATTCCATCCGGTCCAGAAATTCCCGGGTTTTCGGATCGGCAAGTGGTGCCAGATCGGTGGGAGGAATGGTTGTGTGCAGTTGCAGCCTTACATCGCCGGGAGCGATCCAAAGATTGGCCTGCAACTCGCCGCGTTCGGCCTGGAGCTTGATGCCGCGGGCGTGGAAACGCCCGGCCTCCCATGCAAAGCCGATCGAGAGGTCGCGAAAGGTCGACTGGCCAAGGCGGATGGCCTCCGACTGCAAAAAGCCTGTGGCACGGAGGCCTTCCAATCCCGAGCGGGTGTCCCAGAAGAGGTCCGCCTCCAATCGTGGCGGCTGCAGGATTTTCCACGGGATTGCCCCGTTTTTCCATACTCCTGCGGATTCAAGGAATGGAGTGGGATCAAGGCTCGAAATCAAAGAGGCACGGGCCACGGAATCCTCCAGGCGCCCTGTGGCTTGAAATCGTCCACTCCCGTCGGAGGCCTCCAGGCGCCGGATTTCCAGGATCCCGCCACTCCAATCCGCCTCGAGGGTGAGGTCTGAGAGGGATGCGTTGCGCCATCTGGCATGCTGGCACTGGAGAAGAAGCGATGGAATCTCCAGCGAGGCCAGCGGGTTGGCGGCATCCACCCTCAAGTCGAGGTGGAGGACCGGCGACTCCCCGGGGAATTCCATTGAGCGCCACAGGTCCAAAAATCCGGCCAGTGATTCATGGTCGCGATCCCCTTCCGCGGGGCGGGGAAGCTGGAATTCCAAAGGTCGAAGCACCTCGGCGGTGAGAGAAATCCGGAGCCGCTCGATGACTCCCTCGAAGCGGCTCAGGCGCAGACGGTCGCCGAGAAGGATGATTTCCGCATCGATATCCTCGATCCCGAGGCGCGAAGAGCCCGGTCTCCGCGACAGCGGGATGTCGGCATCCGCATTCCGGAGCGAAAGCCGGTCCACCACCAGGCGTCGCCGCATCAACTCCGAGAAATTGGGGGAGACGGCCACCTGGTTCACACTTGCCAGAACAATGCCCCCGTCCCGCCGCTCGCTCACCGAAACGTCGCGGGCAAGAAGTCCCTGAAAGGGATCAAGCGCGAGTTTCCCGATGCGAACCTCCACCTGGGGGCTGCTGAGAGCCCCGGCCAGGGCCTCGCGCGCGCCCCAGCCGATGCCGTGGACGCGCAAATGGTAGATGGCGGCCGGCACGCCCAGGAAGACGGCGATCAAAAAAAGCCTGGAGAGGCCTTTCACAAAAAAATACACGACCGGATGAACCCTCATGAGTGCTACAAGAGATGGATGGGATCGATGTCCACGGCCACAAAAACATCATCCGGCATGGTGAGGGAATCGAGCACCGAGCGGGCCAAGCGGGAGAGCGCCAGGGAGGAGTTGCCACGCAGGGAAATCTGGAACCGGTAATAGGTCTTCGCCTTTTCGAGCGGGGCGGGCACCGCCTCGCCCACAAGAACCCCTGCCGATGCGGCGGCTTTCAATTTTCGTGCGAGTGTTTCGGTGGAAAACTCCACCCGATCCTTGACGGTTCCGCGCAGCGTGAGCAGCGCCATGCGGCCGAACGGTGGATACAGAAAGCGGCTCCGGAATTCCATCTCCTGCTCCATGAAGCCCTCGAAGTCGTGGTGGCGGGCGAACTGGATGGACGGGCTGAACGGCGTGAAGGTTTGCACGAAGACCTCGCCTTCCATTTCTCCCCGGCCCGCGCGTCCGGCGACTTGCGTCAGAAGCTGGAAGGTGCGCTCCCCGGCCCGGAAATCCGGCAGATGCAGTCCAAGGTCGGCATTGATGATTCCCACCAGGGTCACGTTCGGAAAGTGCAGGCCCTTCGCGATCATTTGTGTTCCGAGAAGAAGGTCGATGCGTCCCTCCTTGAACGCTCCGAGCGTTTCGCGATAGGCATCCTTGCGGGTCATCGAGTCCGCATCCATGCGAGCAATGCGGGCTTTGGGAAAAATCTTCGAGAGGATGTCCTCGACTTTTTGAGTGCCGGTGCCGCTGTGGCGGATTCGGGGATCGTTGCAGCCCGGGCAATGAGCCGGGGCACGGCGGTTGTGGCCACAGATGTGACAGACGATCCGGGCCGCCGCCCGGTGGTAGGTGAGGGACACGCTGCAATCCGGGCATTGGCAGACGTGTCCGCAGGCCTCGCAAACAAGGGAGGTCGAGAACCCCCGGCGGTTCAGGAAAAGGATGCTTTGCTCGCCCTTGGCCATGCGGCTCTCGATGGCCTCGCAAAGCGGCTTCGAAAGAATGCCGCCGCCGGGGTCCTGGCGGGCCGGCCTGCGAAGATCCACGATGCGGACCAGCGGCATGCTCTTGTCATCGACACGTTGGGCGAGGCGGACCAGGCGGTATTTTCCGGTTTGGCAATTGTGCCAGCTTTCCAGCGACGGGGTGGCGCTTCCGAGCAGGACGGCGGCCCCCTCGCGGCGCCCCCGGAGGACGGCCATGTCGCGCGCGTTGTAGCGTGGCGCCTCGTCCTGCTTGTAGGATCCCTCGTGTTCCTCGTCCACGATGATGACGCCTGGATTCTCGACCGGTGCAAAAATCGAGCTGCGCGCTCCGATCACGATCCGTGCGTCGCCGCGATGGATCTTGTGCCATTCGTCGTGGCGCTCGCCCTGGGAAAGGTGGCTGTGAAGAACGGCGATGCGGTCCTGCATTTCGGCGAAGCGGGATTTGAAGCGCTCCACGGTTTGCGGCGTCAGGGCGATCTCGGGCACGAGCACAAGCGCGGTGCGTCCGGTGTCCACGGCATGACGGATGGCCCGGAGGTAGATCTCGGTTTTCCCCGACCCGGTGACTCCGAAGAGAAGAATTGGATGTTTGGGCACGGCCATTTCCTCCATCACCACGGCCATGGCGGCCTCTTGCTCTGCATTGAGGACCGGGGCGGTGGCCGGCAGAAACCGCTCGGCATAGGGGTCGCGCGCCACCTCGCAATCCTCCAAGGCCACGAGTCCGTGTTTCGCCAGCGTGTGATAAACACCTTCGGAAACACCCGCGGCGGCCGCCGCCCGCGATAAAAGCACCGAGGTCGAGGGGTCGGGCAGCGCCCGCAAAGCCAGGGCTTGGCGCGGAGCCCGCTTTGAAAGGGCCTCCAGGTCGGCCTCCGGAATCCCGCAGGCCAGCCGGACGGATTTGCGGACCTTGGCCGAGACTTTGCCGTCGCGCACAGCCACCGGTAAAAGGCTTCGCAGGGCGGTTTCAAGCGGGCAGCAGTAGTAGTCGGCCATCCAGCGCGCCAAATCGAGCAGCGAGGCCCGGATCATCGGCTTGCCGTCCATCAGCGATTCGATTGGTTTGACCTTGCCGAAAGGTGTCTCCCCGACGAGTTCGATCACGGTTCCCGGCAGGCTTCGCGTGCGCACGGGCACGCGGACGCGCGAACCGACCGCCACCGAACCGCACAGATGTTCGGGGATGCGGTAGTCGAGGATTTTTCCCGCCGCCTGATCGGGCAGCACCCTTGCGAAAGAGCCGGGAAGCGGGGTGAAGCCTTCGAGAAGTTCCAATCAGTGGCCCTCCATTGAGCGTTCGGCGGGACGCAGGCGCCGGAGAACCGGCAGGCCGGGGATGCGAGCGGACAAGGAACTCCGCGGGATGCCCCCCCCGTCGTGCTCCCACGGGTGAAGCACGGCAAGGCGTCCTGCCGGAAGGTCGATGGAGCCGCTTGCAGGAGCAATGCACTCCGGCTTGAGAGCGGCCAGTGTGGCGATGGAAATCCTCGGCACCACCGATCGGAAGACCTCGGCTGCCGGAAGGCGAAGCCACTCGCCCGGTGCGCCTCGACAGCCTCGAAGCGATTCCGGCAGCAAGGCGAGAATCTCGTCCAGCGGAAGCGCGGGGTCGGGAAACGGGTGGCGCGGAGATTCGAGCGTGTCGGGCGGCATGGTCTTTGTGTTTGTCTCGCAGACCCGGAGAGGGTAATCCGTCCCGCCAATCAATCAACATTGTGCCGTTCGATTTCAAATTCACCGAAGACGGGTTGATCCCCGTGATTGTGCAGGAAGCCACCGCCGGGCAGCGTCCGACCGGACGAGTGCTGATGTTCGCCTGGATGAACCGCGAGTCGCTCGCGTTGACGCTCGAGAGGCGACTGATGACCTATTGGAGCCGATCGCGGAAGAAACTTTGGCTGAAAGGCGAATCGAGCGGCCACACCCAGCGGGTGGTGCGGTGGTATGTGGACTGCGACCGGGATGTGCTTTTGTTCGAGGTCGAGCAGGATACCGGCGCATGCCATACCGGTTACGAAAGCTGCTTTTTTCAACAACTGGACTTCTCCGCACAACCGATTCCCGTCACGGAGGGCAAAATGTTCGACGACCGCTCGGTTTACGGAACGCCGGCGAAGTAAAGGCCGGTCAGGCGGCGCCTTTGGGTTGGGGGATGAAATCGAGGCCCACATCCAAAGCTGGGGCCGAGTGGGTGACTGCTCCGATGGAAATCCAATGAACCCCGGTCTCCGCGATCGGGCGGATGGTTTCCAATGTGATCCCGCCGCTTGCCTCGAGCTGAATGCCCGCCGGGCAACGGCGCACGGCCTCGCGAAGTGTGTCGGGCGGCATGTTGTCGAGAAGGACAATATCAATGCCCGGAATTTGAAAAAAGAGCAGGGCCTGTTCGAGGGTGTCGGCTTCGATTTCGATTCTCAAATCGGGGCGCGCGGCACGGGTTGCGGCCACCCGGGCCCCGAGGATTTCCGGCGTCAACCCGGTTGCCAGATGGTTGTCTTTGATCATCACCATGTCATACAGGCCGTGGCGATGGTTGGTCGCTCCGGCCGCATGCACGGCGGCTTTTTCCAATTCCCGGAAGCCAGGGGTGGTTTTGCGGGTGTCCAGTAGTTTTGCGGAGGTTCCTTCAATCGCCTGCACATATTGCCGGGCCGCTGTGGCAACCCCGCTCAGGTGTTGTAAAAAATTCAGGGCTGTGCGTTCGGCTGTGAGGATCGAGGCGGCGGAACCCCGAATCTCCAAAATCGTGCCGCCCGGAGCGAGGTCGTCGCCATCCGTGGCATGGGCTTGGACATCCAGTTCGGAATCGACCCGCCGGAGGACCGTGATGGCCGTTTCGAGACCTGCCAGACAGCCCTCCTGGCGGGCCACGATGCGGGCGTGGGCTTGATCGGCTGGATCGATAAAAAACGAGGCTGTGACATCCCCGCTGCCGATGTCCTCGGCCAACGCCAGATCGATCAGCGCCGAAACGGACGGACTCATTGGCCAGAGGCCTCAGGCAGGCCAAGCAGGC
>CAMCXK010000083.1 GCA_945883435.1 Chthoniobacter flavus
GATACCCCTCGCGCCTTGCCGCACCGAGGACGGTCGACTGCTGCGGTTGTATCCCTTGCGGGTTGCCACGTTGCTTCCCCAGTGGCCGGAGCGCCTCCAGCGCCGCCGGGTGGTTTTGCCGGTCTACCGGGCATTGCTCCGCTTGAGCGATCCGGGCTTGATCCGCACCTTGCGCGAATTGTCCCGCCTCTTGCCGTCTTGAAACGCCGCTGAGCCTGGTGTTGCGATCGGGCGCCGCGCGATGTATGGGGATGGCATGATTGCCACTTCCTCTGCCGGTGAGCCGCCTCTTCCGTTGTGGAAGCCCCTTCTGCTGGGTGCACTGGCGCTCGGCACCGTGGCCGCCTGCATCTGGGGATCGCCAACCGCGCAACAAGCCGAACCGGGTGTTGTGATGGGCCTTCCGGGTTCGATCGGCCCCCTGTGGGGCACCGACCAGCCTGTCTCGGATTCCGAGCGTGTCATTTTGCCACCCGACACGGAGTTCGCCAAAAAACTCTATTCGGACGGTCTTGGCACCGACCTCCATTGCCAGATTGTGCTCGCCGGCGCCGAAAAACGCAGCATCCACCGGCCGGAGGTCTGCCTGCCCGCCCAGGGATGGACGATCAAGTCGGGTCAGGTCGTGCCTGTCACGCTTGCCAATGGTCGGGTTTTGGATGTGATGAAGCTGGTTGTGTCGCGTCCGGTCACTCTTTCCAACGGGCAGCAGCGGGAGCTGAACACGGTTTTCTGCTACTGGTTTGTGAGTAAAAACGCCACCACCCCGCATCACATGGTGCGTGTGCTCAAAACGAATCTCGATATGTTGATTCACAATGTGAACCACCGCTGGGCCTACGTGATCGCCAGCATGCCTGTTTTGGAGGGTTTTGTGCCCGGAGGGAAAAATCTGGAAGCCACCACTCAAACCGTCGAACAATTCATCGCGGATCTGGCTCCCGCCTTGATGAAGGACGCGGCATTCGCCTCCAGTCGGTGAGCAACGCGTTGGGCGCCCCTTTTCAAGCCATGCCGTGGCGGGCGAGCAGGTCGTCGAAGCGCTTCGATGGATTCGCGTAGGCGGGATACCGCGCACTGTCTCCCGACGGGCGGAACCGCCAGTGCTTGTAGGACCACAACCAATACTCGGGTTGTGCGTGGATCGATGGCTCCAAGGCATCCCAGCACTTCTGGACCAATGCGGCGGCATCCGCCTCTGGCGGGCACGCGAAGCCCGGATGCACAACAATCTTCGGATATCCTCCGGGCGAAGGAACGCACTCGATAGGGATCACGCTCGCCCCGGTGCGCTGGGCCACGGCCACGTGCATTTGGGTGACGCTGGCAATCAGGCCTCCAAAGGTCTTGACCGGGACGCTGCCCTCGCGCGGGTCGAGGTTCAGGTCGACCAGCATACCGAACTTTCCGCCGGATTTGAGGTGCTTCAACATCCGCAACATGGCCCGCTCCTGCGGAATCACCTGGCTTCCGGCGGAGGCCCGCAACGAGTCGAAAACAGGGCCGAGCAGGGGATTGCGGAACCGCTGCGCAATCACCGGGCCCCGCGTGATCGTCAAGGCGCCCACCAGTGCGAGCCACTCGAAGTTGCCGAAGTGCATGCAGCAATAGATCGCCGGCCTCCCGGGGGCCTGCTCGTCGCGCCCGAGACCCTCGAAGACGATGTGGCGCCGCACAAATTCCAATGTCACGTTGGGGGCCCAAAAAACCTCCAGCATCGTTCGGGCAAATGAAACGTAGGAACCGCGGGCGATCCGCCGATTTTGCGAAGCCGTTCGCCGTCCCGGGAAGGCCGCTTCGAGATTCTGCATCGAGGTCCGGCGGCCCTTGGGATCACAGGCCCAGACCAGATTGCCAAGAATCTTGGAGGCGCTTTCCAGCGACGGGTAGTTCCAGTCGCGGACAACACGCGTGGCGGTGGACAACGCGGCCCACTCGAGCCAGTTTTGAAGCGGGTGGTTCACTCCGCCGCCGTCTCGATGCGGGGAAACACCGGAACCGGGTCTCCCAGTTGATGGCCGTCCGCCAGTCCTCCCCAGGCCGTGTTTGAAAGTGCGGGTGGCGATGAAACTCCGAGTTGCTCCCGCATGGCCGCGGCCTCGCGCGGCAGGGCGGGCTCGAGAAGGATCGAGACGATCCGCAGGCTCTCGGCAAGGGTGTGCAGGACGGTGTCGAGTTGTTCCGATAGCTCGGGATCCTTGGCAAGCTTCCAAGGGGCGGTTTCCTCGACGTGGAGGTTGCAGCGGGTCACGATGTCCATGAGCGCTTGCAATGCGCCCTGCGCATCGAACACGGCAAACGCCGCCTCCCAGTCCCGCACCTTGCCGGCCACGAAGTCCTCGAGCGGGGAGGGCCTTTTCGCAACCAAGCCGCCGCGGTAGCGCTTGGCCATGCTCAGGGTGCGGTTCAAGAGGTTGCCAATGTTGTTTGCCAGGTCGCTGTTGTATCGCTGAACCAATCTTTCGAGACTGAAGTCCGCATCGCGGCCCGTGGCGATATCCGACAGAAGATAGTAGCGGATGGCGGCGCACCCGTGCGTTTCCGCCAAGACCGCAGGATCGACGCTGTTGCCGAGGCTTTTGCTCATTTTGGCGCCGCCGAGATTCCACCACCCGTGGACCAACAGGGTTGGAAGCTCCTCGTCGCGGAACCCGAGGGCGTGAAGCATCACCGGCCAATAAATGCCGTGCGGCGGGATCACGATATCCTTCCCGATCACATGCAGCGCGGGCCGCAGCACCTTGAACCCCTCGTTGGCCGCACCGGGCGCCGGATCGTAACCGGCAAAGCTGATGTAGTTGGCCAGCGCGTCAAACCACACATACGTCACAAAACCCGGGTCGAAAGGCAACTCGATCCCCCATGTGAGCCTGGATTTGGGTCTCGAGATGCAAAGGTCGCCGGAGAGCTTTTCGACCGCGTTCCGGAGTTCCGCCACACGGAATCCAGGCAGGACAAACGGCTGTCCGCAGGCGCTCCGCCTGTCGATGAAGTCGAGAAGCCAGTCCTTGTGCGCAGCCAGCTTGAAATAATAATTCTCCTCCTCGACCAGAACCACCTCGCCCCACTCCTCGCCGAATTCCCCGTCCGGGCCCCGCTCCTTGTCTGTAAGAAACTGCTCCTGCCGCACACTGTAGTATCCGCTGCGGGCGGCTTTGTAAAAATGCCCCTCGTCCCACAACCTCTGCAGCATGCCCTGCACACAAGCCTTGTGAACCGGATCGACAGTGGCCGCCCACCCGTCGAAGCCGATGTCGAGCGTTTTCCAAAGGGCACGGAACTTTGCCGTGATCCCCTCGACAAACTCCCCGGGCGGGACACCGAGCTTCTGCGCCGACTGCTGGACCTTCTGGCCATGCTGGTCCACGCCGGTCAGAAAAAAAACCGGTTCACCTGCCAGGCGCCGGTGCCTGGCGATGGCGTCTGCAAGGACTTTTTCGTAGGCGTGGCCGATGTGCGGCGCTCCATTGGTGTAATCAATCGCAGTGGTGATGAAAAACGTCTTGGACATGGATCAATCGGTTTTGATTTGGCCGCCCCAGGAGAGGATGCGGGCTTTCGCACCGGCCGATTCGGCCTCGGCGATCTGGTTGTTTCTAACGTAAAAAAGCGAAAGGCTCGACCAGGCAAGCAGGTCTTGGGGACGAAGTGCCACCGCGCGGAGTCCGGCCTCCACGGCCTCGGCGGGACGGCCTGATTTCATGAGGGCCATCCCCAGGGCGTGCCATCCCTCGAAAAATTCCCCGTCCGTCTCCACGCACTGCCGGTATTTGGCGATGGCCGACTCCAGATCGCCCACGGCGATGTCGCCGGTGGCATCGTCGAACAACTCCTCGACGCCTTGGTTCATTGGCCAGGCGCGCCTGGAACCGTGATCCGGGCGGCCTCGCGGTTGGCCCGGATCCACTCCATGAAAAGGAGATCTCGCTTGTTGCGCAAAATACCCTCGCGGATCGCCTCCTCGCGGTCGGCGAGCGTTTTCGCATCGGGTTCGCCGCGCGATTGCAATGCCACCACAAAAGCTCCCCACGAGGCCCGCTCCAAAGGCGACAATTCGCCGTCCTGCAGGAAAAGCGTGGCGGCTGCCACCTGGCGTTCCTCAGGGCCCGCTTTTTCAGAGGATGGAGCGACACCGGAGAGGGTTTCGATTTTCAAGTTCTGCGCGGCAGCGGCTTCGGCAAAGGATTTTCCCGACTGAACCGCCGACTGCATCGCGGCAAAAGCCGATGTGGCACGCGCTTGAAAGGCCTGCTGCGCTTTTTGAGCCTTGATTTGCTCCTCGATGCGCTCCCGGGCCTCGTCCAACGTCAACGGCCTTGCGGGCGAAATCGATGAGACCCGGAGGATGTAGAACGCTTCGCCGGATTGGATCACATCGCTGGTCGCTCCCGCCCGTTCGAGCAGAAATGCCGCGGAGGCCAGATCGGCCGTGGCCGTGCTGTCGATCGAGTTTTCCGCGTCATCGGAATCCGAGTCGCCCGAGCGCTCGAGTCCGGCCAATTTCAAAAATCGCGCACCGGCGTTCGCAGCCGCCTGCTCGAGCGATCCGGCCGTCGATGCGATTTTGGAAGCGGCTTCGCTGGCGGCATCCGCCAGTTTTTGCAACGCGTTCACACGGTCCTTTCCGTCGGCGGGGGCGTTGTCGGGAAGTTCGAAGACCAAGACCTCCACGTCACGGGTTTCCGCGCTTTGCAGGGCGGCTTGGTTTTGTTGGTGAAACGCCGCGACCTCCTCGGCCGCGACGGTGACGCTGTCGGCTCCGGCGGCCGCCTCGAATTTCACAAACTGTGCCGTGACCGGCTGGAAAAACCGTTTGGCGGATTCGATCTCGCCCTTGCCGAGGGCGGCGGGAGCCTCCACAACGGCGGACACCGACTCCAGTTTGAGCACGTCGCGCACAACCTCTTCCAGCTGCAACTCCGTGAACCCGCGGGGCGTCAACTGCTCGCCGACGAACGCGGCGTATTTCGCTGGATCGAATTGACCGGACGTCTGGAACAAGGCCAGCGACTTGATGCGCGAGGCCACTTGCGAATCGGTGGGCAAAATCCCCAGTGCATCGGCTTCGTGACGGAGAACAAGCACATTCCAGATATAGTCGGTGATCGCACGTTCCTGATCGGGCGCGGTGCCGCCCAGTTTCTGCAGCAGCTCGTATTGGCCCAGCGCCATCGTCAGTTGGTAGTTCTTCACTTGCCGGTCGATGGCCAGGCGGTCGAGCGGCTTTCCGTAAATGGTCGGATTTTGGATGCTGGACAGCTCGTCCAGTTGCGTCGTGTTGTAGAGAAAAATGAAAGCCACAATCGTCAGGACGGCGACGACCAGCATCAAGGCGCGCTGGTTGTTTCTCAAAATTTGAATCATGGGAGCGATGAAAAGGTTGATTTGTGAGGCGTGAGCATTTAGGGATTCCCTGCCATGAAAGCAAGCATCCCCCGATTCCTCGCCGTTTGCGCGGCTCTTGGATTCGCCGTCTCCGCGCCGCTCACCGCGCAGGACGTCATTGTTCAAAAAGACGGCCAGCGCCGGGAAGGCGAGATCACCGGGATGAAAGGCGAGGCGATCCGGATCAAGGTGGGACCTGCGGAAACGGCTGTTCCGCTGGCCAACGTCGCCTCTGTTGACATGAAGGCCCCTGCCGATTTCGATTCCGCTTTGCAATCCTGGCAATCGGGCAACACGCCCGCGGCCTTGGCCAAGTTGACCCCGCTGGTTCAAAAGTTCCGCGGTCTCCCGGTGCCATGGGTGGTGCGCGCCTCCGCCCTTCTGCCCGAAGCTCTCTTGGCGGCGAACCGCACCGCCGACGCGGAATCCGCCTTGCAGGATTTCAAAAAATCCTACCCCGACTCCGCAGCCGCGGCGGATCTCGTCACGGCCCGCCTCTCTTTTTCCAAGGGAAATTTGGACGATGCCCGCTCGCGCCTCGAACCCATCGTTCAATCCGCCAAGGGGGTGAAGCTCCCCGGAGGTCCCGAGGCCGTGTCTTACAGCCAAGCGATTTGCCTGCTGGGCGACGTTCAAAATCAATCCGGCGACAAACCCGCCGCCCTGGCCAACTACCTTCTGGTCACCACTCTGTTCAACGACGACGCCTCCTCGGCCAAACGCGCCGCGGAGCAGGCGGAAATCCTCCAAAACGAAAAAACCATCGTTCCCTAATCTCCTACCATGCAAAAACCCCACTCCACCCTCCAACGCCTCCTCGCCTTCCTCCTTCTGGCCGCCACGAGTCCGCTGGCCCTCGCCGCCGATGGCAAAGCACCGGATCAGATGAGCATCATCGAAACGATCCTTCACGGCGGTCCCCTCATCGTGGGAATCTGGCTATGTATCTTGGGCACCTCGGTGATCCTGATCATGTTTATCATCCAACTTTACATGACGCTTCGGGTTGAAAACCTGGCTCCCAAGGCGCTTGTGGAGTCACTCGCGTCCACGATTCAAGCCGGAAACTATCAGGAAACCTGGGAAACCTGCCGCGCCAACAAGGCCTACGTCGCCGCCGTGTTGAAAGGCGCTCTGGAACGCCTGGGACGCGGCAAGGACGCGGTGGAAACCTCACTCATCGAATACGGCCAGCGCGAGGGCCAGATTATCAAAACCAAAATCAGCTATGTTTCGGTCATCGGCGTCATTGCCCCCATGATCGGACTGCTGGGAACCGTCATCGGAATGATGGGCGCGTTTGCGGTTCTGGGCTCCTCGGGCGTCGCCGACCCGCGCGGTTTGGCCCTCCGGATCGGCGAGGTGCTCATGGCCACAGCCAGTGGCCTTTTCATCGCGATTCCAGCGTTTATTTACTACTACTATTTCCGCAACCTTGCCACAATCGTGCTGGTTGCGGCGGATGACAAACTGAACCGTCTTGTCGAGGACATTCCCTACGAGGAATTGGCGGGCATCCACATCGGCGAGAACTTCCAAGCGGCCCCTGCCCATGCGGGGACGGCTGCGGGTCAATCCCAGCGTGTCTCGGCGGCCGACACCGCCTGCCCGGTTTGCGGGGGAGCCATCACGGCCGGTCAAAACCCCTGCCCACACTGCGGATCCACCTTGGAGTGGGGATCCTGATTTTCCATGAGCGACGCGCCCCGCCCCGGAAAACACAATAAAAAAGTCCGCAAGCCGGACCACGAGCCGGATCCGGAATTCCAGATCGCGCCGATGATCGATATTCTTCTGGTGCTTCTGGTTTTCTTCATGTCGATCAGCTCGACCGAGGTGCTCCAGTCGAACAAGGAGGTGAGCCTTCCGGTTGCCAAGGAGGCCAAGGAAGCCAAAGACAACCCCGGGCAGGTTATCATCAACGTCACCTACACGCCGATGAATGATTTGACGGCGATCGAGGTTGATCAACGCGACTACGCCGCGCCAGCGGATATCGTGCCACTCCTTCAAAGCAAGGTGGGCGCCAACCCGCTTGTCCGCGTCTTGATCCGTGCCGACCGAAATGTGCGTTATGACTACGTGCGCAAGGTTTTGGAGGCCGTCGGCCAATCAGGGGTGGGCAACGTGACTTTCTCGGTGGTTGACAAGGACCCCAACGCATCGACTCCTTCCTAATGCCATATTCACTTTCCATCCGGAGGACGGTCGCCCCGCAGCGGGTCGGCTGTGCAAGCTAACCCATGGGCGGCGGCGGTGTATCCGAAGACGGTGATGTGGGATTCCAAATCGCTCCCATGGTGGACGTGGTTTTCGTTCTGCTCCTCTTTTTCATGGCCTCGGCGGGCTCCCAGGTGATCGAGAAGGAACTGAACATCAGCCTGCCCAGCGGCCGTTCGGCGAGCGCGGCGGGCGGCGTTCCCAGCACACCGATCATCATCGACATCCTTCCCGACGGGAAAATCCAGATGAACAACCGGGTTTACGACAATCCCTCGAGTCGTGAACTTCCGGAGCTGCGCGCCTGGCTCAAGGAAACGATCTCCAAGTTCGGAGACAAGGATCCTGTGATTCTCCGTCCGGACCCGAATACGAAACACGAGCGCGTGATGGATGTGCTGAATGCGGCCTCCGCCTCCGGGGTCACCAAATTGTCGTTCAGCTGAGCTCGAATGACCCCGTGCGGAGAAGGCAACCACCCCGCTGCGTTTGGAAGGGACTTTTTCTTTCCGTCGCGGGCTTGATCGCCGTGGCGGCTTCGGCCGGCTGGTTTCAACTGTTTGCGGGATCGCAGGCTTTTGTGGATTTCCTGTCCCGGCGGATCGGCGAGGCGACCGGCACCATGGTTCGCATGCAACCGCTGCGCTGGGAGGGGGCCTCGGCCCGCTGCCCTGCCATCGCACTGCAGGGCACTGACACCGCCCGCATCCGCAGTCTCGATGCCGCAGGCGTATCAGCACGCTGGGATTGGAAGGCGCTTGGTCGGGGACTCTGGCGGATCGAAGCGGTGTCGGTGGACACTCTGGACGTTGTTTTGCAAACGCCGCCGGCCAGCACTCCGGCGGTGAAGTCTTCCGCCGCACCAAGCCGCATCGAATGGACAGGCATGGAAGTGCGCCGGGCAAATCTGGCGTTTGAATCCCACAGGCTCTCCCAAAGCCGCCTTGATCTGGTGCCCGTATCCGGGGGATTCGATGTCAAGGCCCGCGGAGGAATCCTCCATATGCCGGGGCTGCCGCCTCTGGAGGTTCTCGAAGGCACCGTTCGCCAGCGTGGGGCGGATTTTGAGTTGTCCAACGCACGGTTCCGCAGCCTTCAAGGGGGGCAACTGGAGGCCAGTGGCCGCACCGGGCGCGCCTCGCGCCTGGATGTTTCCTGGGCGGGGATTCCCACAGAAAGTCTTCCTGTTCAGGAGATCGACGGTTGGCTGGATGGCAACGTCTCCGGATCGGCGACGCGCTCCGCCGATGGACACTGGCAGGGCCGCTTTGAAGTCGCCGGGGGGTCCCTCCGGCGCGTGGCTGTTCTCGATCAAGTGGCTGCCTTTCTTGACGACCCCGCGCTTCGCAACCCGCGGCTGAAGGAATTCCGGGGATCGTTTGATGTTCAAAACGAACGCACCCTCCTGACCGCTCTGGCCCTGGAATCCGACGGCCTCGTTCGCATCGAGGGGACCCTGACAATCCATCGAGGGGGCGCGATCGAGGGCGATCTGCAGGTGGGCGTTCCCGACAGCCTGCTGCGTCATTTCCCGGGAGCCAGGGAAGAGGTTTTCTCGACAGCGTGGAATGGCTGGAACTGGGCCCCGCTGTCGCTGGGCGGCACCTTGGAAAACCCGACCGAGAACCTTTCGAACCGCTTGGCCACTGCTGTTGCCAAAGGCGTCATCATGAAACACGGAAGCCGCATCCTTGAGCAGGTCGCGCCCCCGGGGGCCGCCGATGCCGTGCGCGGTGTTTTGGAGTCCCTCCTGCCATCCCTCGGCCAATGAAAAATACTCCCCCCGTTGTGCTTACGATTGCAGGATCGGACAATTCCTGTGGTGCGGGTGCGCAAGCTGATCTGAAAACCATCACCGCTCTGGGCGGCTATGCCCAGACCGCAATGACCTGCGTCGTGGCGGAGGTTCCGGGCCGTGTCGAGGCTGTGCACGCCATGGAGCCCGGATTTGTCGCAACTCAAATTCGATTGAGCGCACAAGCCTTCCCGGTGGCGGCTGCGAAAACGGGTATGCTGTTCTCCCAATCGATCATCGAGGCCGTGGCGGAGGCTCTGGCAACCTGCGATTTTCCCCTTGTGGTGGATCCCGTGATGGTGGCATCGAGCGGCGATCCCCTCCTGCAAAGCGATGCGGTGGATGCCTACCGTTCGCTTTTGTTCACACGGGCGGTTCTGGTCACTCCCAATCTGGATGAATTGCGCATCCTTTCGGGCAGGCCCTGTCGCGACCTTCGTGAAATCGAAGCCGCCGGGCGCCGGTTGGTCGACCGCCACGGGTGCGGGTTTCTTCTCAAGGGGGGCCATCTCCAGACCGACGAGGCGGTCGATCTTTTGGTCACGGTCAACGGTGTTTTGGAATTCAAGGCCCCCTTCGTGCGGGGCATCGACGCCCATGGAACCGGTTGCTCCTACTCGGCGGCCATCGCCACCGGGTTGGCTCTGGGCCATTCGCTGCCCGATGCGGTCGCTTTGGCCAAGACCTACATCACCTCCGCGATCGTCCGCCACCTCCGCTGGGGAGACACCTGTGCGCTGGAACATCGCCTTTGCCAAAATGGTTCAGGAACTTGAAAATCGCGATACATGATTCCCCAGTTCAGTGACCACGCTGCGAACGAGCGGACCTACCTTGCTTGGGTAAGAACAGGGATTTCGATTATCGCCTTCGGCTTTGTTTTGGAGAGGTTCAGTTTGTTTTTGCACACGGTTTCCGAATCATTTGGGGGAAAGTCGCCGGTGGCGATTTCCCAAGGCGGTCGCGAGGCTGGATTGGCCATGGTGCTGGTGGGCCTGGTGGCCCTTGTTGTCGCCACGTGGAGGTTTGCCGCCACGGCACGTCGGATTTCAAGCCAACAATACGTTGCTTACGATGGACGAACGGTTTTGTTCCTGGGGGTTGTGGTGATCGTTCTGGCGCTGGCGCTTGTTTACTTTGTCATGCGTCCGATGATGGCAGGGTAGGATCCGGAAACCGGGATGGCTGCCTTTACACTGTCATACCGACCATTTCCTTGACGGAGGCGGCCGTGAATTCGCGGTTGGTGCGGGCGATGAAGGCGGCGGGAACTCCCGCCGGACAGACGGCCTCGCACGCATAGTAATTCGAACAATTGCCGAAGCCTTCGTTGTCCATTTGACGGACCATGTTGAGGACGCGCCGGTTTTTCTCGGGTTTGCCTTGAGGCAGGAGGCCGAGGTGCGTGACCTTGGCACTTACGAAGAGCATCGCGGAGCCGTTCGGGCAGGCGGCGGCGCAGGCGCCGCAGCCGATGCAGGCGGCGGCATCCATCGCCTGGTCGGCAATGGTTTTGGGAATCGGAACCGCATTGGCATCGGGCGCGGAGCCGCTGCGCTCGCTGATGTAGCCGCCGGATTGGATGATGCGGTCGAAGGCGCTGCGGTTGGTGACAAGGTCGCGCTGGACCGGAAACGGTTCGGCGCGGAACGGCT
>CAMCXK010000084.1 GCA_945883435.1 Chthoniobacter flavus
TGGTTGCGCGGGGGGATTTGGTGCTCGATCCCGGTTTTGTTCTGGAAAAGGAATTGCCCGCCGTGCTGGCACTCGCCACGAAATATGCCGATCGGCCGATGGATCTTGCCGATGCCTGCCTCGTGCGGATGGCGGAACTCTTTCCCAAGTCCCGCATTTGGACGATCGACCGGAGCGACTTCTCCACCTATCGCCGCAACGGACGCCACATCATCCCCTGCGAGTTTCCCGACTCTGGAGGACGACCGAGGGAAATAGATTAATCCCGCAAAAGCGGGCCCCCTGCGGCGTGGCGTCTCGCTTGCCGTCGAAAATAACCACTGGCCTGCCGCTACATTTTTCATGAATATCGTAACTTTTACGATATTTGTGTTGACCGCTTGCTGATTCCGGCCGAGATGTCGCTTCTCTCATGAGACGGTTCTTCCGGGAAAATCAGCTTGGTCTTTTCGCGATTGCGGAAGGCCAGGGCGGGTTTTTCACGGCCAAGCAGGCGGAATCGGCAGGATTCGATCGAACCAACCACAGCTATCATATCCGCTCAGGCAATTGGACGCGCGAACATCGTGGTATTTATCGGCTCGCACAATATCCCGCTCCTTCAGAGGCCGATCTCATTCTTTGGTTCCTTTGGTCGAGGAATCGGGAGGATGCGCCTCAGGGCGTGTATTCGCACGCAACGGCGCTCCGGATTTACGATCTCTCCGACATCATGCCCGCGAAAATCCACATGACTGTTCCGCAAAAGTTCCGGCGCGGCGCGGAAATTCCCAAAGGACTCGTTCTGCACTGGGACGACCTTCCTCCCGGAGACATCGAGGAGCGCGAGGGGTTCCGAGTCACGCGCCCGCTCCGGACGCTTCGGGATTTGGTCGCCGAGGGCGGGCTTCCCCGAGACCTGCTCAAACAGGCATTTGACGAGGCGAGGAGCCTCGGATTGATCACAGCCAAGGAGTCGCGGTCGGCCAACTTTCCGGCTTGGCTCGTGGGCGGAAAGGAAGGGGAAAAATGAACCTTCCGGCAAGATACGGCACTGCAGCCGCATTCCGCATCGCCTTGGAGGCGAGGCTAAAATCCCTGGCCCGATCCGAGGGGGCCGATCTGCAGCGTCTCCGGCGACAGGTGTCTTTCGACCGATTGCTCGCAAGGTTGTTTCACGGGCCGGAGGTGCCTTGGCTGCTCAAGGGCGGCTATGCGATGGAACTCCGCCTTCGCTTGGCCCGTGCCACGAAGGATATCGATCTCTCGTTGCCGGGTGGGTGGCCAGGTCCAGCGAAAATTATGGAGAATCTTCAACTCCGTGCCGGAGCGGAGTTGGGGGATGGGTTTGTGTTTTCCATAGGACTTCCAGCGAGGGAATTGGAGGGGGCTCCCGAGGGCGGTTGCCGCTTCCCGGTTACCGCATCCTTGAGCGGCCGTGTCTTCACGAAATTCCACCTCGATGTTGGAATAGGCGATTGTGTCGTCGAGCCGGCGGAAATGGTCGTCGGGCGCGATTGGCTGGATTTTGCGGGGATTCCGGCGGCTTGCTGTTTCGCCATTCCGAGGGAGCAACAATTCGCCGAAAAGCTCCACGCCTACACGCGCCGCCGCGAGAGGGAAAACAGCCGGGTGAAGGATTTGGTTGACATGGCGCTGCTCTTGAAAATGGGACTTCCTGACGGGGTGAAGCTGGAGGAGGCCATTCACAGGACTTTCGGGATGCGCGGTGCCCTTGAATTCCCGGTGGACTTGCCGGATCCGCCGGAATCGTGGAAGCAACCTTATGCGCAACTCGCCATGGAATGTGGCTTGGAATGGCCGATGGAAGACAGTGTTCGAGCGGTGGCGAGGCGTTTGGCTGAAATCTGAGGCGAACGGCGGGCATCTCCCGTCGTTCCAAAATGGTAGGGTCGGTTCGCCGCAGCGGACCCAAGCCTCAGGCGCGCAGCGCCGTCTGCGAGGAGCGTGCGAATCCCAGACGAAGGCGGCTCCGCCGCAAATATGCGACCCCGGCGGCGCGGCGTTCCTACCCGGAAAAAAATCCCTCTGGCCTGTTCGTCGACGTTTTTGACCTGTTCGTCGCATTTTTTCATTTTTTTTCTATGCGTTTCAGAGGGGCGTTCGTATCCAAAATTCCGATGAAAACAACTCATTCCAAAAATCGCTCGCGCAAACAAAATTCCAACCGCCTCGCCGCCTACCTTGCCACCGGCATCGGCGCTGGCTTAGTCGCCACGCCTTCGGCTGACGCGGCGATCGTCAATATCGACCTGACCAGCACAGGCTTTGATCTCGATGGGGTGAATGCAGGAGTGAGCCCGGGCAGCACTACTTCCAAGCTGAACTTCCCGTTTTCTGGTGGAGGGACAATACAAGCTCGCAACAATTATTTAGGTGATATGGGCCTCAGCGGCAGTAGCGGCCTTAATTTTGCATCAGGCTCAGAATACGCAACTCCAGTAAAGTTCACGCTAGACCAATCCATTGACTCTTCGGCCAATTGGCAAGGAGGCTACTACAGTGTTTTTAAGTATGGTAATAGTGAATTTTCCCCCGATTTCGGATCAGGAAGCTACATGGGATTCAAAACAGCCCAAGGGAACTTTGGCTGGCTCGAGGTGACTTGGTCTGGTGCAACCGACACATTCCAAATCTACTCTGGGGCCTACGAAAGCACCGCAGGTGTGGCCATCGCAGCAGGAGCGGCCGCAGTCCCCGAGCCCTCGACCATTGCCCTCCTCGCCCTCGGCGCGGCAGGTGTGGCACTCAACCGCCGCCAAGCTAAAAAGAGGCAGAGCTAAGCGGTTTCCAAATTGTAAAACAACGCAACTTTCTCCTTTAAGGCACAAAACACCTCTTGCGCAAAAAACTCCTCCTCGTCGGCTGGGATTCCGCGGATTGGAAAATCATCCACCCGCTTCTCGATGCGGGCGCGTTGCCCGGCGTGGCGCGATTGGTCGAGAGTGGGGTGAGTGGGAATCTCACCACGCTCGAGCCGCAGCTCTCGCCGATGCTCTGGACCTCGATCGCCACGGGCAAGATGGCGTATCACCACGGCGTGCCGGGTTTCACCGAGGTGGACCCGCGAAGTGGCGCGGTGGTGCCGGTCTCCGCGGCCACGCGTCAATGCCGCGCCTTGTGGGAAATGCTCGGCGAGCGCGGTCTGCGCAGCCATGTCGTGAGTTGGTTTGCGACGCAGGGCGAGCAGCATCTCGATGGCAAGATGGTGTCGAATATGTTCTGCCACCTCAGCGGCACCCAAAAGGATCAGGATCCCTCCGAGTGGCCTGCGCCGCCGCCCGGCACCCACTGGCCGCCCGACTTGGCGGAGACGATGGATGACCTGCGTGTGAGCCCTCATGAGATCGACCCCGACGAGGTGATCCGGCTTTTTGTGCCCAATGCCTCGGAGGTGGACCAGACGAAAGATAAACGCCTGTGGATGCTCGCACAGAAGCTCGCCGAGGCCTTCTCCACGCACAATGCCGCTACGCACCTCATGGAGGCCGACCCCGAGTGGGACTTCATGGCCGTTTACTACCGGGCGGTGGATGAGATAAGCCACCAGTTCATGCCTTACCACGCGCCGCGCATGGAGGGCATCCCAGAGGCCGACTTTGAAATGTATCGCGATGTGGTGAATAGCACCTACCGCCTGCACGACCTCTTCCTCCAACGCCTCATGCAGCTCGCTGGGCCGGATACGGCCGTGATGCTCGTCTCGGACCACGGCTTCCACAGCGACCACCTGCGGCCGAAATTCACGCCCCGCGTGCCGGCGGGCATCACGGTGTGGCACCGTCCGCAGGGCGTCATCGCCGCCTGCGGGCCGGGATTCAAGTCGGACGACTTGGTCTTCGGTGCCCGCCTGCTCGATATCGCACCCACTGTGCTGCATTACTTTGGATTGCCCGTCGGCGAGGATATGGAAGGGCGCGTGCTCGAGGATGCCTTCCTCGAACGGCGGCCTGTCGAAACCCTGCCCACATGGGAAAACCCAGACGCTCCCCGCCAAGCACGCGCGGAATCCGGCGCCGCAGCCGACAAAGCCCTGCTCGAGCAATTCGTCGCCCTCGGCTACATCGACGAGATTCCTGACGATCCCGGCCAAGCCAAAGCCGAGACCGACCGCGAGAACGATTGGAACATGGCCCGCGCCTGCATGTATGGGCAACGCTACGAAATGGCGCTGCCACTCCTCGAGTCCTGCTACCATGCCCAGCCCGCCCGCACCGATTACGCCCAGGTGCTGGCCACCTGCCAGCTCCAACTCGGCCTCCTCGATGAGGCGGATGCCACCATCGCGCAGGCCGCCGAGACCTTCGGCCGCACCGAGCAGGCGGATCTCATCAAAGCCTCGATCGCCATCCAAAAGAAAGACTTCCCCGCCGCTCTGGGCGCGCTCGAGCAGGTGCGGGAGAAAAATCCCACTGAGCTACAGCTTCAACTCATGCTCGCCCAGAGCTACCTCGCTCTCCGCCAATGGGAAAATGCCGAAGCCGCCGCGCGGCAGGTTCTCACTGTCGATCCCCACAATCCCCAAGCTTTCCTCACGCTCGCCCGCATCCAACTCCACAGCGACCGCGCCGCCGAAGCCGTGGAGTCCGCCCTGGAAGCGATCAGCTTCCAATACGGAAACCCGCTCGGGCATTTCCTCCTCGGGGCCGCGCTCGTCCAACTCGAGCAATTCGCCCAAGCCGAGCGCCCGCTCCTGAACTGCCTGCGCCTCGCCCCGAAATTCGTTCGCGCCCAGCGCCTCCTCGCCCGCGTCTACCGTCACCTCGGCCAGACCGACAAAGCCTCGATCTGCGAGATGCAGAGCCACAAGGTCCTGCTCGAAGAAAAAATCCAAGCCCGCGACAAACTCGCCGCGCTCCGGGAGTCCACCGATGCCCGCGCCGCAGTCCGCGCGGCGGAAGATGCCATCAAACTCGCCGAAACCGAGCGCCTCAAAGCCGAATACGACGCCATCGAGCCTCTGGATTTCCTCATCGTCTCCGGTCTGCCGCGCTCCGGCACCAGCCTCATGATGCAAATCCTCCAAGCCGGCGGACTGCCACTCATGACCGATGCCAAGCGCCTCGCCGACGAGGACAATCCCGAGGGCTACTACGAATGGGAGGAAATCAAAAAACTCGCGAAAAATCCCCGCCTCATTGAGCCCGCCGCTGGCAAGGCCGTGAAGGTCATTTCCGCCCTGCTCCCGAGCCTGCCCGGCAAGCACCGCTACAAAATTCTCTACATGGTTCGCCCGACAGCGCAGGTCGTGGATTCCCAATGGGCCATGCTCGCGAGGCAAGGTAAAATGCCGAAATCTGAGAAGCAGCACCTCATCGAAACGCAGGAGCATCACAGCCGCCAAATCCGCGAGGTGCTGAAAAAAAGCGACCGCGTCGAACTGCTCGAAATCAACTACCCCGCCCTCATCGCCAACCCGCAGCCGATTCTCAACGAACTGAAGGAATTCCTTGGAGAAAAATTTCTGCTCAGCCCACAAGTCGAAGCCTGCATCAAACCCACGCTTCACCGACACAGAGGATAGGGGGTACTTCGCCTCAAAAATAGGCGTCGACACCAGAAACACCACTTGGCGAGGGAAAAAACTGCCGCATCGAGCCTCTCAAAGCCCGTCCCATCAAGTCTTCTGAGGCTGGCACAGTCGATGCTTCACTTCTCTCAAGTATGATCGGAGGCATTTTCAACAACGCGGCGTCCCTCTCGGCTCTCGAGAGGTGGCAATCCACGATCACCCAAAACCTTGCTTCGTCCGCTGTCGCGGGATTCAAAAAATCCAGCTTCGCCATCGAGTCGGACGATCGCAAGAAAATGGAAAACAACCCCCAGGATGTGAGCGCCGCCCGCTATTCTCTCGGGGTTCCCACCCGCACCTCAAGCATCAATTTTGCCCCCGGGGAAATTCGTCCATCCGGCAAACAAACCGATTTTGCCATCACCGGCCCCGGTTTTTTTCAAGTCCAAGGGGAGAATGGCGAGAACCTCTACACCCGCGATGGTGAATTTCAGATCAATAATGAAAACACCCTCGTTACGAAAAACGGACTTCCCGTTCTCGGTGATGGCGGTCCCATCACGATCGATCCCGATCAAGGGCCATTGGTTGTGGCGAAGGACGGATCTATTTCTCAAGGAGACAACCTTCTGGGTCGCATGGCCTTGTATGAGTTTGAAGATGCCGACTCTCTCAAACGTGTCGAAGGCGGATTCTTCACTCCCGAAGGCCAAGATCCGGAACTTGTCGAGAATGCCATGATCACGCAGGGCGCTGTCGAAGGCAGCAACGTGTCACCGATGGCGGAAATGGTCAACTTGATCGCCGTTGCCCGTGCTTATGAGGCCTCCCATCGCGCGATGACTTCCCACGACGACCTGGCCTCCAAAGCTATTCAAACCCTGGGTTCGCCCACAGCCTAACAATCATCCCATAAAATCCTATGCTTAGAGCCCTGCAAGCCGCTTCCTCCGGAATGGAGGCCCAGCAAATGAACCTGAACACGATTGCCAACAACTTGGCCAACGTGAATACCACCGGGTTTAAAAAGAACAAAATCGAGTTTCAAGACATGCTTTACCAGCGCCGCCGCGAAGTCGGTGCCGAGCAGGGGGCTGGCAATTTAAACCCCAGCGCGGTGGAAATGGGAAATGGTTCCCGGGTGGTCTCGACAGCCAAAATTTATAGCCAAGGCCAGATGACTCAAACCGGCGAGAAGCTGGATCTCGCCATTCAAGGCGATGGCTTTCTCGAAGTGCAACGCCCGGACGGCACTATCGCCTACACCCGTGACGGAGGCTTGAAACTCGGCGCCAATGGTGAGGTGGTGACCAACGATGGACTTCCAGTTCTGAGCGGCTTCCAGCCGATCCCTGTGGATGCCCAAAGCGTCTCGGTGGCTCAAAATGGTCAAGTCACGGTGGAAACTCCTGCAGGCCAACAAAACTTTCAAATCCAGCTAGTTCGTTTCAACAACCCTGCTGGGCTCCGCAGTGCCGGGAACAACCTTTTCGATGAAACCCAAGCCAGCGGCGCTCCCAATCTGGGGAACCCTGGAGAAGCCGGTTTTGGAACGACCCTTCAAGGCTACTTGGAAACATCCAACGTCAACGTCGCTGAGGAAATGGTCAACATGATTCTTGCCCAGCGTGCCTACGAAGTGAACGCCAAGGCGATCCAGACATCGGATCAACTCCTGGAACTCACCAACAACATCAAGCGTTAATGATTCTCCGCGTGGCCAGCCTGGTTTTTTGCGCTTGGTCCGGAGCCTCTGTGGCTTCCGACCTCGGCGGAATCACCACGCCATTGGCTCACGCTCCGACCAATCCCTTGGTCAAAACTTTTCAAGCTCCGCCCGCTTCTGTTGCCCCCGCCGTGGTAACCTCCCAGGGGGAATCCGCGATTGCCGCGCCTGCTGTGCTCGCCGCTTTGCAAAACGAATTGATGGCACGCTATGGTCTCGAAGGGGATTTGAAACTGACGTTCTCGAAAGAATGGAAACCGATCACTGTCCCCGCAGGCCGTGATTGGAAGTTGATCGTGGATCAAGCGCCGGCAGGTGGGCTTGGACCGCGTCCTGTGGTGTCCTTCCGCATCGAATCCCACGGAAAATCCCTCGGAAACTGGCAGGAAACGCTTCGAGCCTCGCTTTTCCAACCCGTGTGGGTCGCAACCCGCCGTTTGGATCGCGGAGAAGTCCCTGACTCGTCATCTTGCTCCCTTAAAACGGTGGACACTCTTGCCGACAACTTGTCTTATCTTCCCGCTGATACGGATCTTTCCGTTCATGAAATGTCCCAGACGGTTGCTCAAGACCGTCCGTTGACATCGCGCGATCTTGCCCTGCGTCCCCTTGTTCGGAAAAACCAACTCGTCGACGTCATGGTTTCCGAAGGTTCCTTGAATATCTCGATGAAAGGCTTGGCCTTGGGAACCGGCGGTGCCGGCCAGATGATCCCGGTCCGAAACTTGGACAGTCGAAAAGATTTTCAAGCTCAAGTTGTTGGTGCCAATACTGTTCAAGTTCGATTTTAATTAGCTATGAATGCACATTGCCTCCTTATTTTTACTTCTATTGCTCTTGCTCTGCCGGTTCAAGCGGGTTCGCTCTGGCTCAAAGAAGGAAGCACCGAACAAAGCATCTTTGCAGACAAAATTGCACGGAATATTGGTGATATCGTAACAATCGTTGTTCAAGAGGATACGACGACCAAGCAAACCGCCCGTATTAAAACCTACGATAGTGTGGAGGGCGGTCTTGGATTTTTCCCAGCCTTGAATGCGACTTTCAATGGCTTCTTGCAAGCCCTTCCGTCGATGATTAGCAGTGCCACAGGCAGCGCCGTGGATGAAAATGACGTGGATATTCCGACGTTGGACTTGGCTGCCAAGGGCGAATGGAACGGCGGTGGTGACACTCAAAATACTCTCACAATTACCAACCGAACCGCCGTAACGGTGGTGGATGTGCTGCCGAATGGGAATCTTGTTGTCGAAGGAGCAAAAATTATCCGCTCCGGCCAAGAATCGCAATACGCCTACATGCGCGGCATCATCCGCCCAGTGGATATTCGGGCTGACAATACCATTCTATCTACCCAAGTCGCGGATGCCCAAGTCGAATTCATCCCGGAGGGCGAACTCACCGATGCCCAGAAAAAAGGCTGGCTGGTTCGCGCTTGGGATAAGATCAAGCCTTTCTAATCTCTTGAAATCGTGAAAAATCCTCTTCTTTCAATCTGCCTCGCGGCAACCATGGCGACTTCATTCGCCCAAGTTCCCGATTCGGGCATCACTTTGAATTACTCCGGTGGTTCCCGGATCAAAGACTTGATCGACGTCGAGGGGGCCCGGGACAACCAATTGAGCGGTTATGGTTTGGTCGTAGGATTGGCGGGCACCGGTGACAGCAAAATCGACTCCACACTGCAAACAATCGCCAACGCCCTCAAGGCCTATGGCGTGAATGTTCCTCAAGACGATATCAAGTCAGGAAACGTCGCTGCTGTCATGGTCACATCGGAAATCGGGCCATTCGTCAAGCCCGGCACACGCATCGACGTGACTGTTTCGTCGATTGGAGATTCCAAGACACTTCAAGGTGGTGTTTTGCTCCAAGTTCCGCTACAAGGCGCTGACCGCACCGTTTACGCCGTGGCTCAAGGTCCGCTCGCTGTCGGTGGTTTCTTGGGCGGCACGGGTGGGCCTGGTGGCGCGACCGTGCAGAAAAATTTCCCGACGGTCGGAACAATTCCCAATGGCGCGATCGTGGAACGCGAAATTCCTGCCGAAATCGTGCAAAACGGTTCGATGAACCTCATGCTGCGCGAAGCCGACTTCATCTCGGCCGCTCGCATGGCAGAGGCGATCAACCGCGTCTTCCCCAACACGGCCGTGGCGAGGGACGCCAAGACCGTCAACGTCCTTGTGCCCCCTGACTACGCCAATTATGAAGTCAACTTCCTGGCCACTATCGGGGGTATCGAGCTGGAACCAGACAGCGTGGCACGCGTCGTTATCAATGAACGCACGGGCGTGATTGTGGCCACTTCCAATGTCCGGGTTTCCAAGGTGGCCATCAGTCATGGATCACTCACAATCTCTGTGGCTTCCACCCTCACGGCCAGCCAACCCAACTCCGGGCCGCTTATTGGTAATGCTGCCGGCCAGACGGTGGTCCTTCCCAGCACCACGACGGGAGTAAACGAGCAGAAAGGCTCCTTTAAAATGGTGGAGGAAGCCCCCACGATCGAGCGCGTGGCAGCGGCGCTCAATGCGCTCGGTGTTTCGACGAGGGATATGATGTCCATCTTTCAAACCATGAAACGCGCCGGTGCGCTCCAAGCCGAACTTGTTCTTAACTAATATGGAAATCTCCGCCCTCTCCGCCTCATTGCCTCCCTCTCAGCCGGTGGACAAACTTTCCCCTGAGGGGCAAGCAAAAATTGCCGACTCCTGCAAACAATTCGAAGCCGTCCTATGGCGCCAAATGCTCGAAAAGGCTCTTCAACCCATGCTTCAAAGCGCCGAGGCGAGTTCAGATAAAACCGGCACCTACAGCTTCTTCCTCACCAATTCGATCTCCGAAGCGATCAGTGGTGGGCCTAACGGAATTTCATCCCTTCTTCAAGCTCAACTCATTAAAAACCCTCAAGAATCTTGAAATTATGAACATTCAACAGACATTTCAATCTATTGTGTCGGCACTTCAAACCGAACTCGAGGAATATGGTGGACTCTTGCATCTGTTTGATCGCCAACAAAAATGCATCGTCCACCAAGATCCCACCGGGTTCCTGGATATCAATGTGGATGTGGAGGAGCAAATTGCCAAGCTTACCCGGTGCCGTCAAGACCGGGAGGATCTCGTCCGCCGGACAGCCGTCTCCATCGGAAAGCCTGCTGATATCACTCTTTCAGCGCTCACCCAGAATTTTCAACCGGAACATCAACCGCTTCTGCGTGCGCTGATCGATGAAATCAATGATTTAATCACTCGCACCCAGCGGCGCACCCGTCAGAATCGCATGCTCCTTGCCCAATGCGTGGAGTCGGCACGGCAATTGCTTCAACTTAGAAATCCGGGCGCCATCCCGGGCACCTATGGAGCCCGCGGCCAAGTCCGGACCCAATTCAACCAAGAACGATTCACAGCCGCAGTCGCCTGATCCCATCAGGCCCCGCCTGGGGATCACCCACAACACGGACGTTACATCATGTCAGGCCTTCTCTCCTCCCTTGCAAACAGCAGCGGTGCCCTTCGGGTTCACTCGAAGGGTCTTGAAGTCGCGGGTAAGAACCTCGCCAACATTAACAACCGTGGCTACGCGAAACAGCGAGTTGAAATCGGTGACCGCGGCTCCATCGACACAGGAATCGCCACGGAGAGCATGGGTGTCGAGGCGCTGGGCCTGCGGCAGAACCGGGATGCCCTTTTGGACAAGGGAGTCATGCGGGAGTTGACTTCGACATCGGCCCTTGAAGCTGCT
>CAMCXK010000085.1 GCA_945883435.1 Chthoniobacter flavus
GAGAGAAATCCCACCCGCAGTCGCTCGCCGGGCTTCCACCGGTCGTGGCGGAATCGGGGGGCGAGTCGCCTCGAGGTTTCGAGGCCCCAGGTTTTATGCACCTCAAAGACGGTTTGGGGATCGAGATCCGGCACATACTGGTGGCAGAGGAGAAAGTTGCTTTGGGTATCGCGATTCCCGGGTGCCAGCTCCATTGAGCGGCGATAGGATGGAAGGGCTTCGGCGCCGCGGCCCCGGTCTTTCAGAAGGTTGCCGATGTTGTTGTGGGCGGTTTGAAGCTTGGGATCCCGCTCCACGGCGTTTTGAAAACACTGCAGTGCCTCGGTGTTGAATCCCACTTCCAGCGCCGCCGCGCCGAGGTTGTTCATGTAGTGAACATTGTCTGGAACCAGTGAGACGGCGCGGTGGAACGACTTGATGGCGTCCGGATAGCGCAGCAATTCCTTGAGAACCACTCCACGGTTGCAATGAAGTTCGGAGAGGTCGCATCCGGCGGCCAGTGCCTGATCGTAGCGCTCGAGCGCCTTGGTCAAGTGCTTCTGGAGTTGATGGGCGAGTCCCAACTCGTAAAAAAACACGCCCTCGGCGCCGGGCAGGGACAGGCACCGTTCCAACGCCACCTCGGCATCCGCATGCCGCTTGAGGCGGTTCAACAAGCGACCCAGTCGATACCAGACAAAGGCCACACGTTCATTCAAGCGACTGGCTTTTTCAAAGGCCGCCAAGGCATCGAGGTAGCGGGCATTGTCCTCGAGCAGAACCGCCAGGCTGGTTTGAAACTCCACCGAACCAGGCTCGAGGGCACAGGCCTTCCGGATTTGGGAGAGGGCATCCTTGCCTCGGCCGAACTTTTGGAGGGCCGATGCGTAATGCGACAATGCTTCCGCCTGGTCCTTCTTTATGCGAAGGGCGCTTTGAAAAGCCTCCAACGCCGCATCCCGCTCATCTTTTCCGGCAAGCGCCCGCCCCAGCAAAACGAATCCCTCCGCTGCGTCCGGCGCGATTTCCAAGACCCGGCGCGCCAGAGCCGCTGCCGCGTCCAGTTGGCCCTTCTGCAATGCGACCTCGCCAAGGAATCGAACGAATGACGCATTTCCCGGATCCAACTCGCAGGCCACCTGTCCGAAATCCCCCGCCGCCTCGAGATCGCCATTGAGAGTTGCCATCCGCGCCATGAGATTCCAAGCCCCTGCGCACTTCTCATCGGCCTGCAGCAACTCCCGGCACACATCCTCCGCCTCAGTCAACCGTCCCGCATTGAATGCGGAGACAGCCACCTCGAGAGTGGCCACGGGTGAGGGGACCGGTTGGGAAGGTGCTTGAATACAGGATTCCCCGAGCAATTCCATAAAAAGCTGTTCCAACTTGACCACCGAAGCGGTAACGGAAAATTCCAAAGCCCGCTCGCGGGCCTGTGCTTGAAGGCGGTTCCGGAGGGCTTGATCCCGCGCGATTTGAACCAGGCACTTCGCCAAGGCCGTGTGGTCCTTGGCATCAAAAACCAGACCATCCACTTCGTGACGGATCACCTCGCGGGTGCCCCCGGTTCCCGAGGTGATCACGATCAAGCCCGAGGCCATCGCCTCGACTTGGCTGATTCCAAAAGCCTCGTCAACGAGCGTCGGGAACACCAACACGTTGCTTCGTGCGAAGAGAGAGGCCAGGCCGCTCCGGGACAGAAAGCCGCGGAAGCGCACCCGGTCAGCCAAGCCATGCCTGCGGAGTGCCTCTTGAAGTTGCTGCACGAAAGAAGGGTCGGTCGTGTCACCGGCAATTTCCGCCTCGAAATCCAGGCCCAGAGCCTGGATTTTGATCAAGGCATCGATCAGCACCTGCGGTCCCTTGTAGCCCATGACCAACCCGGCGAATGCAATTCTCAGGCGACGGATATCCGGCAGAAATGCCCGGTAAAAGACATCCACGCGGGCTCCGGGGTAGATGGTTTCGACCCGGGGAGCCGTGTAACCTTGCTCCAAAAAATTCCGCCCCAGCCAGTCGCTTGCCGGAGCCAAGGCATAAAGCGGCGATTGGATCGATTGGCCCGGATGATACCATGGTGACTGATTTCCAAGGGAATGAACAATGGGAATTCCGCGCTCGAGCAGCGCATGGACCAGCTCGATTCCCAAGAAATCCAGATTGCCCAGCAAGACCACATCCGGGCCGAACCTGTCGGCATGCTCCAGCACCAGAGAAGAGTTTTGGCGCCCGACCGTCTTTTGCTCGGCGGCATTCAGCTTGGAGATGGTCCGCCCCTCCTTCCAGTCGCCCATGCGGTGCAGAGAACGGGCTACAAACCGCTCCAAGTCGGCCTCGGTGGATTCGGGAGCCTTGTGAAGATAAGGTGCATCGGAGGTGAGAATCGAGATCGAGTGGCCCCGTTGGCGCAGACCATTGGAAAATTCCCAGATTTTGCGTCCGTAGCCCCCGAGTTCCTGGGGTGGAAAAAGATTGGTGATGACCAAAACACGCAATGTCCTTGCCGGCGGAGAATGGCGTCCTCCGCTGATGGCGTCCCGGTAGGCTGAAATCTCCGGATTCTCCCCCGTCAGGCGCCAAAGCTCCTCAAGCGTGGAACGGACGTCCCCGGGAAGTGGCTCCACGCGGTTGGCTTCCGACAGTAGCAAGGCGGCATCGGCCAGCGCGTTTGCCTCCATCGATAATTCCGCGAGCTGAATCAACGCCGCAATGCAACCCCGGTTGAGAAACACCGCTCGAAGAAGGACCTCCTTGCGAAGATCCTGCAGTCCAAGCTCCGCGCATGCATCCGCGACTTCCAGGGCCTCGCCGTCATTGATGCAAAGATCCACGCAGGGCCGCAGCATCTCCCGCCCCGCATCCCCTCCGCGTGCCAAGGCCCGCCGAAGGAGGCTTCGCACCGGGCGGGAGCATTCGAAAAGCCCCTGTTCCTTGGCAACGAAGCCCCATTCGCCAAAAAAATCCGGCTTCGCACCGGGCGCAAAAATCCACCGCACCTCAGCGCGTTCCAGCATGGTTTGGACCTCCGGCGTGTCGGCATGGGTCTCCACATACACTACCCGCTCCACCGGAAAATCCCGCTCTCCAGCAGCAGTGGGCGGGTCCTGTTCCCAGTCGCTCCACATCCGGCATTCGACGCGGGGCAGATCCAGCCACTGCCTCACGCCCGTGTGGTCGGTATTTTTGCAATACACCACTATCTCCCGGCTGTTCCTGTGCAGTTCTTGAAAAAACTCGTAAGCCGGCAACATGCGAAGCGCCTCCGATCCGGTCCACCCCACCAGCGGAGCACGATCCTCCAGCGCATAAACCGGATTTTCCACTCCCCGGAAGACAAGATCGTAAAATTCCTTCCTCTTGGCCTCCGGGCTGTGGTGCGCCATGAGCCAGGCGTGCCCGGCCATTTTAATCCCGTGGACCCACTCCGGCTTGGCGAAGGCGTATTTGATTTTCTCCACCAACTCGCCGTATCCGCCGAACAGTTCGAAATGTTTTCCTTCCGTGAAAAGCCGGCTCAACCCCGTCGACTCCGGCAACCGGTCGCACAGCAAAAAGCCTCCCGCCGCCAGCCCCTCGAAGAACCGCATGTTGATATCCCCGTTCAACGTGATGTTCAACGTCACCAACGACTCCGAGTAGATATCGGCCGCACGGCTTTGGGGCGCTTGAAGCACCTCCAGCGGCAATCCATCACTTCCCAACCTGTCCAGAATGAACTTCCGGAACGGGTGATGCCCTCCTGCCTGACCCACAAACGTGAGCGGGCGCAATGGCTTTTTCTGAATCGGACGAATCCTGGCGTGATACTCCAGCGCTGGCAACCAGTGCACATTCTTCAGGCCGGCTTCACGAAACCAATGCGCGTGATGTCGGGTGACATCCATAAGGATAAAATCGAACGGCTCGCTTTTTGCGTATTCGATGACCCGCCGGATCGGATGCGCCAGAAAGTGGGTCACTCCCACCAAGAGAACCTTGGGACATTTGAACCGCCCGAGATTTCTTGGAAAATTTCTTCCTGTGGCATCCGCTTTGACAAGAATGACCTCGGGTTCTTCCAATAATCTTTTTTGGGCTAAGAAATCCTTCGCATCGAATGGCTGTGGAGGTGTTTTGACACATGTCCAACGCCCGTCGGACTGCTGGTCTTCCGTATCCGGCCCGCAAAAAATCTCGTGGGGAGACAAAATGACGTCCCTGTAAGTCGATCGCGGAGATAGAAAAAAAACAAGAGGTGCTGCGATCGTGGTATGCATGAGCCTCAGGTTGTTATGAACGATTTCTTGGCCAGGGCAAGATTTTGTTTGCCAGAGGTCCGCATTTGTCCTTGCCCGGGAATCGGTCTTCGGGTTGCATGCCAACCATGCCTTTCACGCAAAGCGAAATCCCTGAAATTCAAAAGGCCTTTGGTCTCACTTATCATATTCCTTACCTTTTTCAGGCGGAATCCATGGTGGGACTCTCGGGGAAAGAGGTTCTCGAAGTTGGTGGAAGTCTTCCGGAGAATCTAGTGATCAATCGCTTGGGGGCTCAGCGTTGGGTCGCTTTGGAGGCCATGCGTTACTGGGAGGAAGTCGGCGAGCAAGGGGGGGGAACGCGTCCCCGTGCGGATCTCACGATACGAATCCAAGACGTCAAAACCTGCCAAGAGTTGTCAAAATACACTCTTCTTGAAGGGCTTGTTGAAAACATGCCAAAAGGTCTGGAAAATACCTTTGATCGCGTCTTTTCGATCGCCTGCTTTGAGCATGTGCACACGCTGGGGTTGGCCCTCGAAAAAATGCACGCCGCTCTCAAGCCCGGGGGAAAACTCTTCAGCATGTTTTCGCCCATTTGGTCGGCGCCCGATGGTCACCATTTGCCAAACATGCTGGATACCAACGGGGTGCAATGGTCGGCTGGAAAGTCGCCCTTGTCTCCCTGGATGCACTTGCTTTTCTCCCCGGCACAAATGGAACGCCACCTGGTTACCAAAACAGACCGCCAAACGGCGTCTCAAATGATTTATCACATTTACCATAACCAGCACATTAATCGTCTCTTTACGGAAGATTACATCGAGTATGTTCAGCAAAGCCCTTTTCATATCGAGGCTCTCCACTTGACGTTTCCCGCAAAGATTCCCGATCAAATTCAAAAGCTGCTTGAAGCGAGACATCCCGGGAAGAAGCACTTTGCCAACAACGGCCTTCTCATGATTCTGCGAAAATAAATCGCTGTTTCTTGGAACCTGAACAGGGAGTAATTTTTTGCATGGAAAAACTGGTTTTTCCGAAAAAATGATGTTCATTTGAACACCATGCAACGGGATTTAACAGAACGTCAGCGGGCGGTGTGGGACTTTGTGGCGGGGCATCGGGAGGCTTATGGATGGCCCCCGTCGGTCCGCGAGATTCAGCGTCATTTCGGCTTTGCCAGCCCGAATGCGGTGAACGGTCACTTGCGGGCCTTGGGAAAAAAAGGCCTTCTGGCAAGGGATGGACGGAAGGCGAGGGGGTTGGTGGCAGGGACTTCAGCGCGGTCTGCCACGCGTCCGGGCGAGGTGCCGTTGCTGGGGGCCATTCCAGCCGGATGGCCCTCCGGAAGCGAGGAGCGGCGTGAAGCCTGCTTGCATGTGGATTTGGAGGCACTGGGATTGCCGAGGGGAGCCCGGGTTTTCGCGCTCAAGGTGCGCGGCGACTCCATGACCGGAGCCCACATCCTCGATGGGGACGTCGTCATTCTGGAACTCAAGCCTCCGGCACATGGCAAGGTCGTGGCCGCCTTGATCGACGGGGAAAGCACGCTGAAAACCTATGTGGTCCGCAACGGACAGCCGTTTCTGAGGGCGGAGAACCCCGCGTTTCCCGATCTGGTTCCCGCCCGTGAACTGGTGATTCAGGGCGTGATGGTCGGCCTTTTAAGAACCGGTTGAGAGCGGTTTTAAACCCTTTCCCAAGGCTCGCGGGGATCGATGAATGTGCCCTGCCGCGGAATGGCCGTCCAATCGATAAACGTCAGTTCAAGGTCGTTGACAATCGACTCGATGGCGAACCAGTGCGGGACGGGAAGCTTGGGTGCCGGCACCTCGCTCCAGTCATCCCCCGCCCTTCTGCGCACCTCCACATCCCGCAGCGAGGGGATGTCCTCGCCGGGGGCCCAGCCGAGTGCCACCCGGGCCTCGTGGCAACCCGAAGCCACCAATTTCTTGGCGAGTTGGCGCGCCCGGAGGGGGCCGCATCGGTCGACTTTCCACGAGTCTTTGCCGGACAAGGCTCCACCGCCGATCGGCACCGAGGGGCCATAGTGGTCGACCACCAGTTTTTTGCCGGACAGACCGTTGTCTCCGCGGGGACCGCCGATCACAAAATCGCCGGCTCCATTGAGGTGCAGATGCTGGTCCGAAAATGTGGAGGCGGCTCCCGCAAGGCCGCCGGCCTGGGCGGTTTCGAGGGCGTTTGCCAGCACGGGAACGAGGACCCGGTGTTGCTCCTCCATCGAGACTCCCGCCGCATGCTGGATGCTGACGACGAGTTTGCGCCACGTGAGCGAAGTTCCCCCGTCGTCGAGGTCGACGAGAACCTTGAAGTCGGGGCCGAATTTCGCGGCGGCCGACTGGCGGAACGTCCACAGTGCGTTGCCCAGATGGTGCGCGAGCCAATGGGCTGGGGGGACGAAATTTGTCTCGGGCCGTGCCACCGCGTAGCCGATCACGATGTTTTGATCGTCCGAGTAGGAGCGGATCGCAGCCTCGTCGGCACCGAGTTCCTCCTCGCACACGCGGGCGATCACCTTGAGCGAGGAGGGGGACGGTCCCCAAGTGCGGTTGTAGCCGGCCAGGGAGTAGGCCTCCTTCGCCAAAAACCGGAAATCGATCGGCACTTGATACAGGGGATCGTCCAGTCGCTGCAACGCCACCCGCCCGTCGATGAAAACGGTCGAGTCATGAATCGCCACCTCGATCCCCGCCAGCGAGCGTGACGGATTCGGCGTCTCCATGAAGGTGCACTGGGCACGGCACACCACCTGGTTGGCAATGGCGTCGGCCAAGCGGTCGGGATGTCCGGGGGAGACGTATTCGGCGTAGTTGCGGGTTTTCATACGGGAAGTCGAACGATTCGGGCGTTGAGTGGCTTGAAATCCTCGCCGGGATCGTTTCCGGCAATGGCGGCGGTGAAGCGAATTCGTGACAGGTTGCGAACGCAGGTCTCGTGGGGCCGCCCGACCCAACCGTCCGTGACCACAACCACCCAGCGGGGGCGTTTGGCCGGGCGTATGCCCTCGAGGTGGGCCAATACGCAATTGATATCGGTGCCGAATGTGTTTGCCACCTGGCAGCCCAAATTGCGGGGCTCGACCTCGCCGACGACTGTGGAGAAGACAAAGAGCCGCAACAAGCCTTGCCGGTGGGGGCGGCGGAGAGCGGCGGCGATGGGTGGCAGGATGCTGTGCATCGATCCGCTGATGTCCAAATACACATGCGCCACGGGCTGGGGAACGCGTTGCCGGCGCTCCTCCTTCCACTCCCCGCGGTAAATCAGGGGCCAGGCGCCATGCAGGCTGCGCCATGCCGGAATCCGGCGGTCGCGCGGTTGGGGCACCACGGTTTCAATCGCGCGCAGGTTGGACACCGGAGCCGCCCGGCGGGGCGCTGAAACGGAGGATTCGCACACGCCCGCCTTGCGAAGCAGGACCTCGAAGGCGCGCTGCAAGGGAGGTTGCACGGATTGGGCGGCGTCGAGATGCCAGGCGTAGGAGGGAGTTCCTTGATCGCGCCCGGAAAGAATGCGGTCGGGCCGTGGCCACTTGGCCACGATATCCCGGATGGCCTGCTGGAAGAATGGGTCCCCGGTGTCGTCTTCGGCGTTTCCGGAGTGGTTTCCGAGAAGCACGAAATTCCCGTCCCCGCCGCCTTGCAGCGACTGCACGAGCAGCTCAAAAACCTCCAGATACGTCGCTCCGACCTTGGCGGGACCATACAAAAGCTCGACCACCCGCTTCTCCCCGGCCGTGGCATCCGGTGGCAACGCCAGACTGCGGGGCCAACGGCGGGGAGGGCGCAGAAGGCGGGCGGGAAAGGTCGCCGCGTCATTGACACTTGTGAAAAACGACCAATACCTCTCTTCGGGGAATTGGTGGCACAGCAGCGCGTTGATCACAGCGTCAAAGGCGATGTTGTGGGCCTTGGTGGGACGCGGGAACAGCCGTGTGTGTCCCAGAACCACATGGTGGAGTTCGTGCAGGACCAGCATGAGAAGATGCTCGTCGGTGGCGCAGTGCGTCTCGAGGAACGAAGGGTTGAGGCGCAAGCGCGGCCGGGATGTGCAGTCCACGCAGGCGGTTTGAATCGAGGTGTCCGGAACAATATCCAGAAGAGAAAGCAGTCCTTCCATCTGCCACGAGGCGGCTGGAACCACATTGTAAATGCGTGTGCGAATGGCGTTGGCGTTCACGGCACCCCCTCCCACGCCTCGACGGCGAATGGCTTTTGGTTGAACAGGTGGGCTGCGGTGTAGTCGGGTTGCCGGGTCCGGACATAAATCTCGCCCACCCGGCGCGAAAGGATCGCGATCGAGCACGCGGGATCCTCGATCTCGCGCACGCTGGCCTGCCCCGGTCGGTCGGATCGAATTCCGATCAAAAATGCCGGGAGTCCCCGCACGGCGGCTTCGACATCCTCGCGCGGCGGGATGTTTTCCAGCCCGCAGTCGAAGATGGGGCGTGCGAGGCGGCTTCTGCCCAGGGGTCTCCGGGGCGGGGCCAGACGGAATACCAGAATCTTGCCGGCCACCGAGGTCACGATGGATTCGAACGTCGTGCGCGGGGGCACGCTCATGTTGTGCAATTCTCCGCACGCCGTGAGGGATGGATTCGGCTTGGTCCTCATGTCAGTCGGAACTTTTTCCAAAGGGCGTTAAACCACTCTCGAAGTTCGGCGGGTTTGGTGCCTTTGAATCCATTCGGCAGCAGGCTGTGCAGCAGGTTGCGGCAATGCCTGTCCCGCGGGCTGTCGGTGAGCTTTGCGCACACGGAGGCCGTTTCGCGGCACGCCGTCAACTGGGGACCGTTGACCAAATGGCTTTCCGAGGATGGTTGCAGGGCGGCCCGGGCCTCGCTGGCCAGGGTCTCCACGGCGATGGCCGGAAGCTCCCGTTTTTCCATGAGAAACAGATACACCGCCAGTGCCAGTGCCCGGCGATGGGCCTGGTCGACCTGTGCGCTGAAGGCCGACGTGAGCAAGCCGGTGAAATCGGCCGAGTCGATGGAATCGCCCAATTTCACGGCCAGAACAAGGCGGTCGACGGGATCGGAGACGGCAAGGATTTGACGCCAGGGATCGGACGCGTCAAGGCCGCACAGGCTCCAGGCCTGACGGTGAGCCGCGAGGAGCGAGGCGGGGTTTGTTTTGACCCCGTGTGCGATGCCCGGAAGCCCGTGTCGAAGGGCCAGCCAGGCTGCATCCTCCCAGTCCGGGCGGCTGCGGCCGGTCGCCTCGGCCAACACCGTGCGCGAGGCCTGGATCGCGAGAATCGACCTTAAAAGGGTTGTGAGACGCCTTGTAGACAGCTCGTGTCCCGTTTTGGCCACCAGGGGCGCCAGCGCGATCAGATACTCCGCGAGCGTCTCCGGTGGCGACTGGCTTAAAATCGCAAGGACATCGCGCGTCCTGGCAACCAGATCGGGCACGGCAACCGGAAATTCGTGGCGGCCCCGGAACTGGTCGATCAGCACGGCTTTTTTCGCCTCGTCGGTGAGGGTTTCCCAACCCGGAACCTCGATCAAAAAGGCAAACCGGTCGGCCAATGCAGGATCAAGCGGCTCCGCCCCGTGGTAGGCGGGTTCGTCCTCCGAGTCCTCATCGGGCGGTGGGTTCATGGCGGCCCAGCGGTAGCGGAGCTTCTCCAGGCGCACGCCTTGGATTCGCCGCTCGTGAACGATCGGAAACAGCTTGTTTTGCAATTCCGGCCGCGCCCGGCTGATTTCGTCGATGAACACGACTTCGGCGTCCCAGATCGCCGAGGGCGTGCTGATGTAGTGCAGGGACTTTTGGGCGTCATCGGGAACGGGAATGCCCACCAGGTCGTCGTAGTTCACCAGAGAGGCGTTGTAGAACCGGAACTCCAACCCCAGCGAGTCGGCGAGGCGTTCGAGCAAAAAGCTTTTGGCCGTGCCATGCCGTCCGATCAGGAGCAAGGGGTCCTCCGATGCGAGTGCGGCGAGCACCACCGGTTCGAGATGCGACCATCCCTCCAGGCCGAGTGGACGCGTGAGCAGCGACGGGACCGGAGGAGAGTCGACGTTGACCTGTTCCCCCGAGGGAGCGGCCTTGCGACGCCGTCCCGGCTTTGTCGGCGCATCCGCGCTCATGCGGCCTCCTTCCAAGCGGTCTGCACGGTTGTTTGCCGGGCAAGGAGACGGTCGCGGAGGCGTCGGGCCTCAATCAGGCTGGATGTGCCAAGGCTCCTGCGCACGCGCCGCTTGGTGTAATCCGGCAGGTGGACCGTGTAGTGGCACCAAAAGGTGCCGTTGTTGTTCCAAAGGTGGTGGTTTGGATTGTCCGCGGGAATGCGGATCGATGCGATTTGGTTTGGGATCATGGTGTTTGGCCTTTCGGTTTCGCACCAGGAACCGGCCCAATAAAAAACCGCCATACCCCATCGGGAGCGGCGGTTTTATTTTGGCCGTGGAGATTTTCTTGTTCGGGCTGTTTCGCCCGCACATCGCCCGGCTTTCGCCAAGCAAGCCACCGTGGGATTTTCTCCAGTTCCTCGGTCGGCACCCTGACCCGCCCGCTGCGGCCACAGGAATTCCTGATGTTTGAAAAAACCTACCACAGTGTTGCCCTTCTGCAACTGGATCGTGTGTCATAGGAATCCGGATCCCCAAAAACTCGCCAAGCCTGATTTTAAGGGGACTTCAGGCTCCCGGGCCGGAAACGCCAAGCGGGTTGGAAAAACGATTTCTGGCCCTGTCGAATGATT
>CAMCXK010000086.1 GCA_945883435.1 Chthoniobacter flavus
CGGTTTTTCCATGCCTCCCAAGGGCGTGAGGGCGTGTTGCAACTGGTCTTGGGAGAGGCTGAAGAGAAAGTAGGATTGATCCTTGCGGGCGTCGCGGCCTTTGCGGAGCGTGGCCCGGTCCGCTCCGTGGTCGATGATGGCGTAGTGGCCGGTGGCGATGAAATCGGCGCCGAGGGCCCGCGCCTTGGTGCGAAGGTTTCCGAATTTCAAATGCTCGTTGCACATCACACAGGGATTCGGCGTGCGCCCCAACCGGTATTCGCTGGCAAAATAGTCGATCACGATTTTTTCAAACTGGTCCGCCTCGTCGACCACGTAGTGTGGAATGCCAAGCTTGTGTGCCACGCCGCGCGCATCGGCGATCGCCGAGGGTCCGCAGCATTTGTCCTCGGCGCGGGAGATGCAGTCTTGCGGCCAGACTTTCATCGTCACGCCGATCACCTGCCACCCGTCCCGGAGCAAAAGCGACGCCGCGACGCTGGAGTCCACCCCGCCGCTCATCCCCAAAAGCACCCGTCTGCCATTGCCGTTCATGCCGGAAACCTACCGGTGTGGAAAAATGGCGTCAAACCTGTGGAGCTTTCCACCGGGCTGGCAAAATCGATCCCCCGTGCGAACATTCACGGATGAGAACGTTTCTATTGCTTCTGGCCGGTCTCGCCGGGGCGTCCGCCTCGACGGGTTTGACGATCTACAACCAGAATTTCGCGGTGGTGCGGGACGTGATCCCGCTGGATTTGCCGGCTGGTCTCTCGGAGTTCCACTACGAGGGGGCCAGCGCCCAGCTGGAGCCCGACTCGGTCATTTTACGCGATGCCGCAGGGGTGCCCTTGCCTGTTTTGGAGCAGGGCTATCGCAACGATCCACTCAGCGAAGCCCTTCTCCTCTCGCTTTTCGAGGGCCAGACCATCGACTTTTACCAGCGCGAGCCCAACAAGCCCGACCGCGTTGTGCCAGGGCGGATCATTCGCTCGGGCTACCAACCCGGCGCCGTGTCCACCAGCCCCGTCATCGAGGTGGATGGAAAAATCCAGTTCAGCCTGCCCGGAGAGCCCCGATTTCCCTCGCTTGGCAACCAGACTGTTCTCAAACCGCGCCTCACGTGGCGCCTTCAAAACGCCAATCCGTTGCGGACCACGGCGACACTCGGTTATCTCACCGGCGGCTTGTCATGGGAGGCCAGCTACAATCTGGTGCTGCCGGAGCAGGGCCATGCGCTCGATGTGGTCGGCTGGATCACCATGGAAAACCGGAGCGGCACAACCTACGAGCAGGCTTCCATCAAGCTCCTCGCTGGCGATGTGCGCAAACTCGCCCCGCCTCAAGCCCTCCGGTTGGAGGAGGGCCGCGTGCGTCGCCTGGCTGCGGCCATGGCCCCGGAGCCGGCTGTCACCGAGAAGGCGTTTGATGAATATCATCTTTACTCGCTGGCGCGACCGACCACGCTGCGCGATCAGGAAACCAAGCAGGTCGAATTCCTGCGGGCCTCGGGTGTTCATTGCGAAACGCTTTACATTTATGACGCCCTTGGCGAGTCGGCCGGCCACTGGATGGTGCGTGGACAGGCGGTCCCGCTCGTGGAGAGGGAGGCCGGACTCGAAGGAGGCACCAAGGTGTCGGTCGTGCGGGAGGTTCAAAACACGAAAAAAAACCGCTTGGGCATCCCGTTGCCGCGCGGTCGCGTCCGCTTCTACCGGGAGGATGGCACCAGTCTGGAATTCACCGGAGAGAATCAGATCGACCATACGCCGGCGGATGAAACGGTGAAAATCCCGACCGGCCACGCCTTCGATCTCGTGGGCGCGCGCAAGCGGGTCGCCTTTGCCATCGACACTTCCAACAACCGCATCGAGGAGTCCTTCGAGATCACTTTGCGCAACCGCAAGACCTCGGCCGTGACGATTCGCGTGGTGGAACATTTGTTTCGCTGGTCGAACTGGTCCCTGCCCGTCAAATCGCAGGACTTCATGAAGACCTCGGCAAACACGATCGAGTTCCAAGTGCCGGTCCAAGCGGGCGGCGAGAGCCGGCTTTCCTACACGGTTGTTTACACCTGGTAGCCGCAGCCCCGGGGTTTCACCCCATTGAGCGTGTCGCGGGGCGGAGCTTTGTTGGTCTGCGGTGAGCATTCGTTTCGGCGAATGCCTCGCTTCAACCAAGGTGCGGGGCGGTTCGGTGGCTGCCGCGCACTTTAAAGCAACACACCACACTCAAAACATGACCACACTCACACGATGGAACCCGATCCGGGAGTTCGAAAGCATGGCGAACCGCATGAACAGCCTTTTTGCAAGGCCTCTTCTGCCCGCCGGCTTTGACGAGACACTCACTCCGAGCGAGTGGATGCCCCTCGTCGACGTCGAGGAATCCGACAAGGAATACACGATCAAAGCCGAACTGCCGGAGTTGAAAAAGGAAGACGTCAAGGTCCAGATCGAGGACGGCTCGATCCGCATCTGCGGCGAGCGCAAACTCGCCAAGGAGGAACAGGGCCACCGATTCCACCGCATCGAGCGCAGCTACGGCGCATTCGAGCGCTCGTTTGCCCTCCCCGAGGGCACGGTGCGCTCCGGGGTGAAAGCGGAATTCAAGGACGGGCTTCTCCGGGTGCACCTGCCCAAGGGAGAGGCGGAAAAACCGAAGGCGATGGAAATTTCCGTTGCTTGACGGAGGCCCCGTCCTCGTGCGTGCCCCTCGCGGGCACGCACGTTCAGCCTCGCCGAATCCGCCATGGCTTCCATTCTTGAGGATCTCCGCGCCTTCTACCGGTTCCCGGCGGTCCGGCGCCGCATGTGGGAATTTCTCGGCGACGGCAGGCAGGCCACGTGTGTCTATATCACCGCCGATGGATTGGAATGGCCGCGCCGTGAGCCCCGTCCGCCGTCCACTCTGGGGCCACAACTCGATCGTGGTCTGGAAATCTGCCGTTCTCTCTGGGATCGCGAATCCCTGTTGGCCCATCTCGACATCGAGTATGTGAATTTCGACTTTCCCGCCGAACCGTATCTCGATCCGGTGCGCACTTTCACCCTTCAAGGCCCCGTCGAGGCGGCGGCGGCAAGGGAACTTCGCCGGCTCGGCATCCCGTTCCTTCAAGTGCTCAGCGGGCGCGGCCATCACTTTGCCTGGAAAATCCCGCATCGCGGGGTGCTTTTTGAATCCCTGCGCCAAATCGGCCAGGCGGCTGTGAATGGAGACCTGCCGACTCCCTGTGAAGAGTCACTGGAGGCGGCTTTCAGCGGGCTGGGGCTCGTGATCGAGCATCTGGCCCGACGCATCCGCCGGGAGGCACCCTGCCGGATTCCCGTCGAATTCACAGCGGTCGAAGTCCCGCCCGGCGTGCGCGGGCGCGAGATGATCTCGATCGACTTGAGCGAATACGCCGATCCCCTTCCCGCGCGCACGGTCCGCATTCCATTCAGCGGCTATCTAAAGCCTTGGCAGCAAGCTTATGCGATGGGTGATCTCGAGCGTCTGGGGCCGATTTTATTCATTCCCAAATCAAACCTTCCCACGCTTGAGTGCCTTCCCGCCTCCCGCGATCCGGCTTTGGCCGCGGAACTTGCCGCCCGGACCTGCTGTGTGATTCCCGATGGCAGCGATGGCATGGCACGACTGGTGGCCGAATATCTGGGATCCGATTTGCGGGTGTTTCATGAGGAGTTCCATGCGATCGCCCATGAGCCGGTTTGGAATTGGCCGGTGACATACGACCGCTTGCCCTTGGAGATGCTGCCCACAGGCGTGCGGGAGGCGTTGCTTTTTCCAAATGACCTTCTCCTGCGGCCTGCTTCGATCCAGGCGGTGACCCGTTGCCTTCTCGACCGGGGTTGGCATCCCCGCCATATCGCGGGTGTCGTGCGTTCGAAATTCGAGCGTGACTACGGATGGGGCTCCGCTTGGGACGGCTACTCGCCCGCCCGCCGGGCCGATTTTTATGTGCGGCTTTTCGCCGCAACCCACGCCGAGGAGGTCTCCCTGCGCGAGAGGGACTCCCTTCTCGCCACAGCAGGGTGGTCCCAATGACCAATTGGCCGATCGGCTTGTCCACGGGATGTTTTTATCTCACCAACATCCTGGATTGCTTGGAGACCATCCGCGCCAGCGGGTTCAGCCTGATCGAGGTGGTCTTCTCGCCGGCGCACCTCGACTACAAAAACCAGGAGGCCGTGCGAGGCGCCGCCCGCCGGATCGAGGAACTCGGCATGGAGGCTTATTCCTTCCACGCCCCGTTCGGCCGAGAGATCGACATCTCATCGCCCGATCTCGCCATGCGCGAATATGCGCTGGATGAAATCCTCCGTGCGGTCGATGCCGCCGCCGTGCTGGGTGTTCATTATTTTGTGATCCACCCGGGTCCTGAAAACGCCGACATTCCCTTGCGCGACGAGCGCCTGCTGCGGATCGAAAATGTCGTCAGCGTTCTGAACCGGGTGGCCCGCCGCTGTGCCGAGGCCGGCATCCGCTGCGTGCTGGAAAATAAACTCCCCCATCTGCTCTTCGGCAACTCCAGCGACATCGTATGGATTTTGGGTGCTCTGGAAACCACTCAAGTGGGAGCCTGTCTCGACACGGGCCACGCCTTTTTAGCCGGGGAGTTGTATCCGCTCGTTTACAAACTCACGCCGTATCTTCGCATGCTTCATGTCCACGACAACAAAGGCCACTCGGACGAGCACCGTCCGCCCGGCCAAGGCCGCATCGATTGGAACGCCCTGCTGAGGGAGCTGGTCCAAGTGCAGTTTCATGGAACCCTCATACTGGAAATGGCCGGTGGACCCGATCCTGCGGAAATCATGCAGCGCGCCCGGGACGGCCGTTCTTTCCTAAGGTGTCAGGCTCGCCGTCTCGAAATGGCTCTTCAAGAACCGGTATCCCACCTCTGAGCCCCCATCGAAAGCTTATCCGTTGCTCGGCTTCGGAGTGGGTGTTGGAGTGGGTGTCGGTGGAGGAAGCGTAGGACTCGGCGTCGGAGTGGGAATCGGCGGCGCGGGTGTTGGAGCAGGCGTTGGAGTGGGAGCCGGGGGCGGACGTGGAGGATCGGGCAGCGGCGGTGGAAGGTCCGATTTTGAAATGCCGGTTTGGGCTTGCGTCGTTCCCGCGTCTCCGGACTCTCCAGACTCTCCTTGGGTTCGTGCGATGATATCGGCCACTTTCTCGAGAACATCCGGATTACCTTGCACCGCAGCAAAGTAGGTTTGACGGTTTTCCACCGTGACGATCGCCGTCTCAAGCATGGTCACGCGTTCGGCGGGCATGGCCGTGGTGTTGAGGGAGTTCACACGCACCTCTCCGGGGCTTGGACTGGAGGCGTCGATGGCCATGCTGAAGCCACCTTGAACCTGCACGGCCCGCGTGCCGCTGGAGTCGCCGAAATCCACGCGCCCCTCGGCGACATCGAGGCGGCCACGAAACTGGGTGCCTCCGGTTCCTGTCACTGGCGTGATTCGCAGGAACCATTTGGTGCCGCGAATGCCCGCCACGCCGATGGGGGTGACAATTTCCATCCGCGAACCGGGGGCGAGTTTCTTGGAGAAGCCGATCATGGCGCCTTCGGCAAGCTGGAAGCTGGCGAGCGAGGTGGTGGGTTCCTTTTCCAATTTGTTCCAAGCCTCCTCGCTGGCATCGAGTGTTTGAAGAATTGCTTCATCGGCCCCGAATTCCTTGAGGTCCCGGGGGCGGATGGCAGCTCCGTTCGAAAAGACAAACTCATAAGCCTCTTGCTCGAAGGTGCCGATGGTGAAGCGGGTGTTCTCCTGAAGCTGGAACAGCGCGCCATTTGAAAGGGCCAAATCGACGATGCCATCGGGTCCGGTCTGGATGGTCGCGCCGACGGGCACCAATTGGCCCTGTTCGAGGGCTTTGGAGGGCGCACCTTCTTGCTCGGAAACCTGTGCCGAGCCCGTGAGGGAGACGACCACCGTGATCCCCGGCTTTTTATCCCCGCCACTTTCCTCGACCTGGTCCACGTCTTCCGCTGGAAGCCAAGGTAGAAAAACTATTGCCATCAAAGCGAACCAAAGCGGGAACCGGCGGTAGTGGGCAGTCATATCGGGAGAGACAAAGCAAAAATTGTGGCAGGAACAAGACCAGCGCAACCCATTTTTCGTTGCCAGGCTAAGAAGTGACCGAAAGGAGCCATTCCAAAAGCATGCCGTAAAAGCCCATTTGAAGAAGGGCGAATTCGCGCGGCATAGCGAGATCGCTTGGCGTCCGGCTCATTTCCTCCTCGGAAAATTGGTGGATTTCCGCCAGGGCCAGGCGTGCTTGCGTCAGGGCGTTCATCCACCCGTCCAGATGGGCTTTGGGAATTTGAAAGGTCCACAGCCCATCCGATCCCTGAACCGCCCGGCGAAGATCGGCGGAGACGGCCTCGCGCGCCGATAAAAAGGTCTCTTGAAGATCGGGTTGGATGATGCCGTTCCAATCCTCGATCAGGTCTTCCTCCAAGGAGCGGTTTTCCACGGGGTCGGGAAAAAGTCGCCTGTCCACCTCCTCGCCCCCCGCCTCCACGGCCTCCCGCATGCGCCGCAGGGTATCGAACAAGGGATCTCCGACTCCCTCGAAGGAAATCGCCCCGCCGGGCAGGATGCGGACGGCGATCGTCATGGCTGGGGGGCCTTTTCCATGGTAGCCAAAAGCAAATGGGCATGAAGCTGTTGCACGAAAAACTCAGCTTTTTCCCGCGAACCCGACCAGACCACCGAGCGCCCCAGATTGTGAACTTCCAGCATGTGGTGCTCGGCTTTTTCCCGTCCAAACCCGAGCACCCGCTGAAAAACCATCGTGACGTAGCTCATAAGATTCACGGGGTCGTTGTGCACCACGACCGACCAGATGGAATCCAACGCATCCGCTTCGCGGGTTTCGTTCTCGGGAAGGTCGAGCGTCATGCCACCAATTCCCGGCGCGTGCGGCTTGGCACGGCTTCTTCGATCACCGTCCAGAGACGGTCGAGGCGCAACCCGCGCATTTCCACAAACACCAACCCCGCCAAAACCACCGGGACGGGGAAATGAAAGACGGCCGCCCGGGCGGCGAACACGACCGCCAGATGACCCGGACAATCCCCGGCGGCGATTTTCTCCAAAAACCGCGCCAGCGTGGTCTCGCCCATGGGGGCTGACCGGGCGCTCGCAAGCCGGCAACCGGCCCGGCGACTGGCCTCCCGCAAAGGTGCCGGGAAGAGCCGTTCGCAAGAACGGTCGATGTCCACCAGTTCTCGCACTCCGAGGCGCGCCGCCTCGAGGGCGCGAGATGCGACCGGCGCCAAGGCCGCCTGGAAAACCGATTCCCGCCAGCGGATCATCGCCAGTGGGTTGGAGGCATCCTCTTGAAACGTGACCGGACCGAGGTGTGCCATGCCCGGCGCACACAGGCGGGCCGCCCGGAAAACCTCCGCTCTCATTTCGAAGTGGATGCCTTGGGCACTCATCTGGCCGGGAACGTAGCACCGGATGGCCTCCCGCCTGAAAGAAAAAATCGGCACGGTTTGCAGATTTTCAACGGCTGGCGCATGATGCCCGGGTGAGTTCCACGAAGCAGCGGGCGGACTTCCAGAAAATCCTGCGCGACATGCCGCACAAACCGGGGGTCTATGTCATGCGGGACCGCCTCGACCATGTCATCTATGTCGGCAAGGCAAGGGACCTCCGTCGCCGCGTGGGGAGCTACTTCATGCCCTCGCGGCGTTTTTCGGCGGACCTTAAAACGCGCGCCCTGATCGATACCGTGTGGGACCTCGAATATCATGTGGTCCGGAGCGAGGCCGAGGCGGTGCTTTTCGAGGGCAAGCTGATCAAGGAATTCCGGCCGAAATACAACATCAGCTTCCGCGACGATAAACGCTTCCTGCTCGTGCGTGTCCACCTCGGCGAGGCGGTCCCCCGGTTTTCCCTCACCCGGTTGCGGAAAGAGGACGGGGCGCGGTATTTCGGTCCGTTTGCCCATGCCGGGGCCCTGCGCACGACGCTGGATGCGGTGAGGCGGCGCTTCGGTCTCCGCTCCTGCCGCGCTCTGGAACCCGGAGAGAATGATTTCAAACACTGCCTCGACCACGTGATCAAAAATTGCAGCGCGCCCTGTGTGGGACGGATTTCGAAAGTCGACTATCTCGAGCGGGTCCGGCAGGCCTGCGACTTTCTCGACGGCCAAAGCCGCGAGATGCTGGGCCAGATCGAGTCGGAAATGAAATCCGCCGCCGAACGCATGGATTTCGAAAAGGCCGCCCAACTGCGCAATTTGCTGGAGGACCTGAAAACCACCACCCGGCCCGTGACCCGGTTCACGCGCAAGTCGCTCCCCACGACCATCGATCCCGGGCGGGATCTCGCCGCCCTTCAATCCGCCCTTCAACTGCCGGTGCCGCCGCGTGTCATGGAATGCTTCGATATTTCCAACATTTCTTCGACACACATCGTGGCCTCGATGGTGCGGTTCCGCGACGGTGTTCCCGACCGTGCCGGCTACCGCACCTACCGCATCAAGGGACTGACCACCCAGGATGATTTCGCCAGCATGGCGGAGGTGGTGAAACGCCGCTACGGCCGTATTCTCCGCGAGGGGGGGGATGCCCCGGTCCTACCCGATCTGGTGATCGTCGACGGCGGCCGCGGGCAGCTTTCCAGCGCCTGCCGGGAACTCAACCGCCTTGGTCTGGAGCGCCTGCCGGTGATCGGCCTCGCCAAGGAATTCGAAGAGATTCACAGGCCGGGTGCGGCTCTTCCCCTCCGGCTTCCCGAGGACAGCGGAGCCCTGCGGCTTCTGCAACGCATCCGCGACGAGGCCCACCGCACGGCCAATGGATTTCACAGCCTGCTCCTCAAAAAACGGGTTCGGGAAAGCCTCCTGGACGCGATTCCCGGGGTGAGTGCGGCCCGCAAACGCGCGCTTCTGGCGGAGTTCGGCTCGGTCGAGCGCATCAAGTCCCTCGCTCCCGGGGCGCTGGCCGTCATTCCCGGTATTTCCCAAGCCCTGGCCGGACGGATTCTCGCGACCCTGAACGGCCATTCCAACCCGCCCGCCCCACATGCAACTGAGCTTTGACCTGCGCGGCTCGCCCGCCCCCCGCAAACCCTCCGAAACCCCTCCGGCAGCCCCTCCGGCAGCCCCTGTGGCGGCCCCTGTGGCGGCCCCTGTGGCGGCCCCTGTGGCGGCGTCACCCGCCCCGCTGACCGTGAGCGCGCTGACCCGCCGCATCCGTTCGGAACTCGAGGCCGGCTTTGGCGAGGTTTTTGTCGAGGGGGAGGTGTCGAACCTCCGGCGTCAAGCCTCGGGGCATGTCTATTTCACCCTCAAGGATGCGGGTTCCCAAATAGCTTGCGTGCTCTTCGCCGGGCAGACCCCGCAATTGAAGGGCCTCGACTTCCGGGATGGAGCGCAAATCGAGTTGCGGGGCGGTCTCACGGTCTACGAGCCCCGGGGAAACTACCAAATCATCGTGCGCCGGGTCGCCGGGCGCGGACAGGGTGCGTTGCAGGCGCGGTTCGAGGAACTCAAAGCCCGCCTTGCGGCCGAGGGGTTGTTTGAGACGGAGAGAAAAAAATCCCTTCCCCGGTTCCCGCGCCGCCTGGGTGTGGTGACTTCTCCCACAGGCGCAGCGATCCGCGATTTTCTCCAGGTCCTTCACCGCCGCCAGCGCGGCATCGGCGTTTTGATCCATCCGGTGCGCGTGCAGGGGCGCGGGGCCGCCGCCGAAATCGCTGCCGCCATCGAGGATTTGAACCACCTCTCCGACCACGGCATCGAACCCGTCGACGTCATCGTGGTCACGCGCGGCGGGGGAAGCCTGGAGGATCTCTGGGAATTCAACGAGGAAGCGGTCGTGCGCGCCGTGGCGGCCAGCGCCGTTCCCGTGGTCAGCGCTGTGGGGCATGAAATCGATGTGTCGTTGTGTGATTTTGCGGCGGATTTGCGGGCTCCCACGCCCAGCGCGGCCGCGGAGCTTCTCTCGGCCGACAGTCTCGACCTCGGTCGGCAGCTCCAGCACTTGGCCCACCGCTTGCACCGTCCGGCCGCCAACCGCTTGGAGATGCTCCAGTCGACCCTCGACGCCCTTCCTCGGACCGCGCTGTTTCTGGAGCCTTTGCGCGTTCTGCGCGAGCGGTTGCAAACCCTGGATCGTCTCGCGGCCGCTGTTTCCGAAGCGCCGGGGATTTTTCTGGAACGCTTGCAATCGGAATTGGAAACCCGCCGCCACCGCCTGGCCGCGCAAAGCCCGGATCGAAAAATCCAGCGTCTGGCCGATCGCCTGCAATCCGCGCTGGAGGGACTTCGCCTTCGCACCTCCTCGGCCATCGACCGCCGCCAGGCGCGTCTGGACCGCCAAGCCGCTGTTTTGCAGGCCCTCAACCCCCTCGCCGCCCTCGCCCGCGGCTTCACCGTCACATGCGATCAACACGGAC
>CAMCXK010000087.1 GCA_945883435.1 Chthoniobacter flavus
GCTGCCGCAATTGCTGGCCGGGGTAATCACGCCTGTGGTGTTGTTCAATTTTCTCTTTGCCCGCCACTCCAAGGCGCTTTTTTTGGCGCTCGACCATTATTTCGACCCCCACACGAAAGACGATTCCGGCAACGGAGGCGGAGGTTCCGGAAAGCCTCCTGCGCCTCCTGTTCCGAAAGCGCCCGTCGATGCTCCGCGCCCGATCGAACCCGCAGCCCTCGTTTAATTTTATGCGCCTCCTTTCCATCCTCAGCCTTCTGCTGGCGGGTTGTGCCGCCGCGACAAAACCGCCCCTTCAAACCGTCCGCTCGGTGGATCTGCCCCGTTTCATGGGCACATGGCACGTCATCGGCACCATCCCGTGGTTTGTCGAAAAAGACAACGTCGACACCAAGGATATCTATACCCTCCGACCAGACGGCCGCATCGATGTCCGCTACGAATTCCGCAAAAAGTCGCTGGCCGCCCCAGTGCGCTCGATGCAAGCGGTCGCCAGAGTGGTCGACCCGAAATCCAATGCCCGCTGGGCTGTCCGGTTCCTCTGGCCGTTCGAAGCACCGTTTCTGGTGATCGATCTCTCGCCCGACTATCGATACACCACGATTGGATATCCGGACCGCAGCCTCATCTGGATCATGAGCCGTGATCCCGTGATGCCCGAGGCCGATTATGCCGCCGCAGTGGAAAACGCCCGCCGACTGGGCTATGATCCCGCCCGCATCGTCCGCGTGCCCCAACTTCCCGAATCATGACCACCTACATCTACGAAACCATTCCCGAGAATCCCGACGAGACCCCGGAGGTCTTCGAGTGGAAACAACGCATGACGGATCCGGCGCTGACCTGCCACCCCGGGACCGGGCAACCCGTCCGCCGGGTGATCAGTGGGGGCCTCGGATATCTTCAAAAAGGAAAAGCCCAGGCTCCGGCACAAGCCTCCTGCGGCTCGGGTTGTGGCTGCCACGCGTGATGAAGCCCGCGGTTCTGATTCTTTGCACCGGCAACTCCTGTCGCAGCCACATGGCGGAGGGAGTTCTTCAGCATGCCGCATCCGATCTCGTCCACGTCTCAAGCGCCGGATCGAAACCCGCCGGCTATGTCCATCCCCTGGCGATTCAAGTCATGAAGGAAATCGACATCGATATCAGCGCGCACCGGTCGAAGCCTCTTTCCGAATTCCTCGACCGTCCCGTTCACACCGTGATCACTGTGTGTGGCAATGCCGATCAGGCTTGCCCGGTTTTTCCGGGTCAAGTGAACCGCCACCACTGGGGATTTGACGATCCGGCCCACGCCACCGGCACTCCGGAGGAGGTTTTGCAATGCTTCCGGCGTGTGCGTGACGAGATCCGCCGGGTGTTCGAGGCCTATGCCGCCGGTTTGCGCGAAGCCCCGTCACGCAGGGCCTGAGCGGCTTCGACAAGGCGCCCCGCCACCGCCTGCGGAACAAAATCGCGCACATCGCCGCCGAGCAGCGCCACTTCTTTGATCAAACGGGAACTCAAGTAGGTGTAGTCTTCCTGCGGTGTCAGATAAATTGTCTCCAACCGCGGCTCCAGTCGCCGGTTCATGAGGGCCATCTGAAATTCAAACTCGAAGTCCGAAACCGCCCGAAGGCCGCGGATCACCGTGAAAACCCCCAACTCGCGGGCCAAGTCGACCAACAATCCCCTCAAGGGAAGGATTTCGATTCCAGCGTGCTCTCCGAGCGTCTCCCTCAGCATGGAAATGCGCTCCTCCATGCTGAAAAGCGGTCCCTTGCCCGTGCTGGCCGCCACGGCGATCACCACGCGCTGAAACATCCGCGCGGATCGCAGAATGACATCGACATGTCCCCGGTGCACCGGGTCGAAACTCCCGGGATAAATCGCCGCGCTTTGGTTCATGCCCCCAGCATTCCCTGCCGTGTTGCCGGGCGCAATCCCTCAAATCCGCGGCCGCCACGCCTCAAAGCCCGCTCGGATAGGTTTCATCGACCTCTTCGGGGCCGCCTTCGGACCATGCCGGCGAGCGCTCGATCGGTTCGACCGCACGTGTGTTGTCGAAGTGGACGACCGCATCGAACTGGCGTGCCAGACGCGTGAGAAAGTAATGGCTCTCCCGCTCGGTCTCCGGCCGGTAAATGACACCGATCGCCCTCTCCAGAAGTGGATGATCGAGTGCGCGGGCGGCCTCTGTGCCTGCCACCATGGGCAGCACGAAGTCGCCCGTTCCGGCCTCATGGAACAACTGCTCGCAACTGTTCGGCAATGCCGGGCGCACATGGCGTCGCAATGCCGGGGAGTCCCACTCCGTGGCGGCCGTCACCGTGCCCTCATAGGTGGTAAATCCCACCAGCACCGCCTGGGGGCCGAAATGCTCGCGGGCGAGTTGGCCGATATTCCACTCGCCCCGCCGGGACATTTGGGTCGCCCGCGCGTCGCCGATATGGGAGTTGTGCGCCCACACCACCACGCGCGCACGCCCTTCGGTGCGTTCCAGATGTTCGATCACAGCCAGCAGGGTATCCATCATGTGGCGGTCGCGCAGGTTCCAGGACGCGGCGTCGCCGCGCAGCATCGTGCGGTAATAGCGTTCGGCGTCGGCTACCACGACGGCATTTTGCTCGGCACAAAAAAACGCCTCCTCGGCAGGCTGTCCGTCGCGCTGCAGCCAGGCGGTGCGGCGCCTTCGCATCTCGACCAGCGCGGCCACCACATCCTCCTCGCAGCTTTTCGAAACGCCGGTGCCGGTGAAAAGCCCGTAGCGTCGCGGGTCCCCGCCAAAGTGGTCGAAGCAGGCGTAGCGTGCGGAGAATTGGCGGGCCGCCGCGGGATCGGTTGCTTTCAGGTATTCAAGAACGGAGCGCATCGACTCGCCCAGGCTGTAGAGGTCGAGGCCGTAGAATCCCGCCTGCGCCGAGGGTTTGGTGCGGTTGCGGTGTTCCAGCCAGCCTATGAAGTCAAGCATGTCGCTGTTCCTCCACATCCACTGGGGGAACCTCCGGAAGCCGCCGAGCGCATCGACCGCATCCGTGTCTCCGTCTCCTCCGCGCACCCATGCGTTCACCCGCCAGGAGTCGGGCCAGTCGGACTCGGCAGCCACCGCATTGAACCCGAGTTCATCGATCAAACGACGGGTGATCCGCGCGCGCGCCTCGTAGAATTCGTGCGTTCCGTGCGTGGCCTCGCCGAGAAGCACCACCTGGGCCCTCTCGCAAAGGGCCATGAGGGAATCAAAATCCCCGGCGCCGCCAGTCAGAATCCGCGCCTCCTTTTGAATGCTTTGAAGGGCTTGGGTGCTCATGATGCGGAAAGGGAAGCGGGTTTCGCGGCACGCCGCAGAAGCTCGTGCACGGTTTCGTCGGAGGTCTGTGTGAAATCCTCATACCAGCGGCCGACGCCGTAAAAATCCTCGGGCATGAGGAGTGCGAAGAACTCGTCCACCAGAGGTTCCATCTCCCAACGGACAGAGGGAGGAGCAACCGGCGCGGCGACCAGAATGCGTGCCACCCGCTGTTCGCGAAGGGCTCCAATGGCCACCCGCATACTCGATCCCGTGGCGATGCCGTCATCGACCAGAATGACATTTTTACCTTCCAGACCGATCGGTTTCCGGTTGCCCCGGTAGGAGGCTTCCCGTCGCATCAACTCGAGCGCCTCGCGTTTCTCGACGGCTTCGAGCGCCTCGGGACCGATGCGCAGGCTCTCGATGACCCCGCGATTGAGAACGCGCACTCCACCGCTGGCGATGGCTCCCATGGCCAGTTCCTCGTGCCCGGGAACCCCGAGTTTGCGAACAATCACAACGTCCAGCGGCAATTCCAGCGATCGGGCGATTTCATAGGCCACCGGCACTCCACCCCGGGGCAGGGCCAGCACAACGGTATCCGCCCGGCGCGCCCAGTGGGCCAGTTTACCCGCAAGCAACCGGCCCGCCTCACTACGGTCTTGAAAACACGCATTCATTTGAGGACCTCCATGTGTGCTGCGGCAGGAACACCGGCCAAGTGGGCTTCGAACCATGCGGCTGCAAAATGTGCCGCCCGTTCCAAGGTCCCGGGCTCCTCGAAGAGATGGCTCGCTCCGGGAACCACGGTGAGTTTTTTTTCGCAACGCAGATGCTGGAAGGCGTCGGTATTCAGTTTGAGAACCGCCTCGTCCCTCTCGCCGACGATGAACAGGGTTGCGGCTTGCACATGGATCAAATGTTCATAGGCAAGATCGGGACGTCCCCCGCGGGAGACCACAGCGGCGATTTTAGCACCCAGGATCGAAGCGGCGGCTACCGCGGCGGCCGCGCCGGTGCTGGCCCCGAAAAGTCCAAGACGGTGCCCGTGGGCGGCAGGATGCGCCTCCACCCAGCGAATCGCCGTGATGAGCCGGTTTGTGAGCAATTCAATGTCGAACCGCAGGCTCGCATCAACGGCATCCACCCGTTCCTCCTTGGCTGTGAGAAGGTCGAGCAGCACAGTTCCTACCCCCGCCTGGCGGAGCAAGGATGCGACAAACTGGTTGCGGCGGCTGTGGCGGCTGCTCCCGCTGCCATGGGCGAAAAGAACGACACCGTGCGCCTGGCGCGGCATGGTCCACTCGGCCTCGATCCCCTCGTGGTCGATCGGAATCCGGACGATTCCTGCGAAATTCCCGGTGGCGGCTCCGAGGGATCCGCCGCGAGTGCTTGGATGGCTGGATTTCATAACGGCGTCTTTCACGAGGCGAATCCAAACCGGTGCTTGACCTCGGCGTAGTCGAGATCGAGCGAGACACAGAGCAGCGAGGCCACCAAACGGGTGGCCGCCACGCGCAACATCCGGTCGAAGGCGTGCGCGTCCAGCGCCGCCCCGTCGTGCAGGATTTGGTGGATTCGAGCCCCGCTGCGGAGCAGCTGGACAAGGAAGGTCTCGGCCTCCACGGGATCGTCGGTGTAGTGCGTGTCGACCCGTTTGTTGTGCTCCGGGAAGACGGTGTAGTGAATGGCGAATTTTGCAATCATGGTGGTGTGATCAATGGACTCGCACTCTCGCCCGGGCGGCGCCGTTCGTAAGGTGGGACAATCCCCCAATCGCGATTCGGGTGGCTTGCCGGAGATTGCGGATGTATGAAAACCGACACTGGCAACCAAATCCGCGAATCCCGCGAAGACCGTGCCCGCACCGCTGCCGGCAAGACCGTGAACCGCAAGGTTCGCAGTGAAGGTCGCGCTCTCGTGGCCCGCGAAAAAGCAGCCCGCGCGCATACCGCCGCCTCGGCGCAGGATGCCAAGCTTCGCCTCCGCATCGAGGAATCCCTCTCCCGGGCCGGCTGATCGCCCGCGGGGACCAGCGCATTCCGGATGCTTCGAGGTGCCGGCAAATCGATCCGCCCCCATTTTTGTCGTTGAGGCGTCCGTCCGGTTCATCCAGTTTGAACGCGATGAAAACCATGCTTTCCCTCGTTCCGGTTTTAATGGCGGCGGCCCTTCAGGCCTATGCCCAATCGCCGTTGGCGCCCCTCCCACCCGATGGGTTTGTGACGCTGGAGCAAATTGTGAACGATTTCGCCACTTCCGACACCCAGGCGCTTCAAAAATACAACGGCATGAGAATTTGCGTTTACGGGCGAGTCGGCCAAGTGACCCAGGCCGATGACGAGGAGGGCGATCCCTTGGCGGTTTTCCTGCAACTTCCCAACCGCACCACACCCGACGTCAAGGCGCTTTTCGACCAGGATTTTCTCCCCAACTCGGTTGTGACCGTCGCTGACAACGACTCCAAAGCCACCGTGCAGCACGCCGACTGGAATGGCAACCTCTCGGGTGGCACCTCGCTCGTCGTGACGGGGGAAAACATCGCGGTTCGCGGAACCTTCGACAATTTCATCGCCGGCGACGTTGTTCTCAAAAACAGCTTCAAGCTCTCGCCTGCGGCCCTTGCGAAGAAACTCGCCGAGCACGGTCTGGCCAACGATTGATTTGAGCGATTTTGTCTACCCAAAATCCTATGATGTCATTGTCATAGGCGCCGGGCACGCGGGTATCGAGGCGGCCTTTGCCTCCGCCCGGTTGGGATGCGCGACCCTTCTGCTCACGCAAAATGCCGACACGGTCGGGCAGATGTCCTGCAACCCGGCAATCGGCGGCCTTGCCAAGGGCCATATGGTGCGGGAAATCGATGCCTTGGGCGGCATGATGGCCCTCAACACCGATGCCACGGGCATCCAGTTCCGCATGCTCAATGCGACCAAGGGGCCGAGTGTGCGCGCCCCCCGAGCCCAATGTGACAAGAAGGCCTATCAGTTCCGCATGAAAGCGCTTCTCGAGGCCGAGCCGCTCATCGATCTCAAGCAGGCGAATGTGACCCGCCTTCTTCATGGCGGCAACGGCGTGGAGGGCATCGAAACCAGCCTGGGCCTCGCCTTTCACGCCCCGGCTGTGGTTGTCACCACCGGCACGTTCATGAGGGGCCTGCTTCATGTGGGGTTGAAAAACCAAACCGGCGGCCGGCTCGGCGACGCCGTGTCCACCTTCAGCGATTGCCTGCGCGATGCAGGCCTCGAAGTGCGCCGCTTCAAAACTGGAACACCCTGCCGCCTGCTTGCCAAAAGCATCGATTTCTCCCGTTGCGACCCCCAGCACGGCGACGACCCTCCTCCACTCTTCAGCCATCTTGCCGACACCCTCCGGCGAGGCGAGGACGACCTCCACACGCTGAACGAATGGCGCGACGGCGCGTTTCACACCCGCCAGATCTGCTGCTGGATCACCCACACCACCCCCCGCACCCACGAGATCATCCGGTCGAACCTTGACAAATCCCCGCTTTACGCCGGCGTGATCGAGGGCGTCGGCCCGCGCTATTGCCCGAGCATCGAGGACAAGGTGGTGAAATTCGCCTCGAAGGAGCAGCACCAGCTGTTCCTCGAGCCCGAGGGCCGCCATACCGGCGAAATCTACGTCAACGGAGTTTCCACCAGTCTGCCGTTCGACGTTCAATATGCCTTCATCCGCAGCGTGCCCGGACTCGAAAACGCCGAAATCCTCCGCCCGGGCTACGCGGTGGAATACGACTACTGCCCGCCGACGCAGTTGCTCACGACCCTCGAGACCAAGCGGCTTCCCGGTCTTTATCTGGCGGGCCAGATCAATGGCACCTCGGGCTACGAGGAGGCGGCTGCCCAAGGTTTGATTGCGGGGGCCAATGCCGCTCTCAAGCGCCTCGGCAAGCCGCCCTTCACCATCGGCCGCCACGAGGCCTACATCGGAGTCATGCTCGACGATCTGGTGACGCGGGGCACTCCGGAGCCCTACCGCATGTTCACCAGCCGAGCCGAATACCGCCTCCTCCTCCGGCAGGACAACGCCGATCTCCGCCTCACGGGCCGGGCGATCGAGGCCGGGCTGGTCTTGGGCGAGCGCGCCAACCGCTTTCATTCCAAATCCGCCGCGATCGCCGCACTGAAAGCCCGCCTTCGCGAAATCCGTCTCGACGGCACCTCGCTCGATATCTGGCTCAAGCGCCCGGAAAACTCCCATTCCAATCTCCCAGCTGATATCCGCGCCGGGCATGGCGACGACGTCTGGACCCAGGTTGAAACCGATCTGCGTTACGAGGGCTACATCCTCCGCCAGGAGGAGCAAATCGCCCGCACCCTGCGCCACGAGTCGAAGCGGATTCCCCCTTGGATCGACTATCGCGGGATCAATGGACTCCGCACCGAAGCGGTGCAAACCCTCGAGGCCGTCCGACCCGAGACTCTCGGCCAAGCCGCGCGCCTGAGCGGTGTGACTCCCGCGGATGTCACCCTGCTCGGCATCTGGATCACCAAAGGCACTGAAAAATCATGACCACGAACCGCATCACCGCCGCTTTCGAACGTTTGAAAGCCGCCCGCACGCCGGGCTTCATCGCCTACATCACCGCCGGCGATCCCGATCTCCCTGCCACCGCCCGGTTGGTTCACACCTTGGAGGCCGCCGGCGTGGATATCCTCGAACTGGGGATTCCCTTCTCCGATCCGCTGGCCGATGGAGCCACCATTCAAGCCGCTGCGGGACGGGCCATTGCCTCGGGCACCACCGTCGCGGGAGTTCTCGATCTGGTCCGCACCGTGCGCTCCACATCAAATATGCCGATCGTGCTCTTCACCTATTTGAATCCCGTTTATGTCTACGGGTTCGAGCGCTTTCATGCCGAGGCGGCCGCCGCCGGAGCCGATGGACTCTTGATCCTCGACCTCCCCCCCGATGAGGCGGCCCGCAACAGCGAGTTGATGCAAACCCACGGCCTTCTTTCCATCCGCCTGATTGCGCCCACGACTCCACCGGAGCGTGTGGCTCTGATCGCCCGCTCGGCCGAGGGATTTATTTACTACGTCTCCCGCGAAGGTGTCACCGGAGAGCAATCCAGTCTTTCCACGGGTATCGCGGAGCAGGTTGCCCTCATCAAATCCAGCACTCCGCTGCCGGTCGCGGTCGGTTTCGGCATTTCCACTCCGGAGCAAGCCGCCGAGGTTGCGCTGGCCTCCGATGCCGTGGTGGTGGGAAGTGCCATTGTGCGTCGCATCGCCGATGCCTCCGGAGTCCCCGATCCCTGTGAAGCCGTCCGGGCCTTTGTGGAGCCGATTGCCGAAGCCATCCATCGCACCCCGCTGCACACATGAGCACGCCGACCTTGCGATCCCTTAAAAGCCGGGCCCAGCTTCTCAAACCTGTTTTGCGACTCGGTAAAGCCGGTGCCACCCCCGAGTTCATCCAAGCTCTCGATACAGAATTGGCCCTTCACGGCCTCGTGAAAATCCGTTTTGAGGGATTCAAGGAGGAGCGAAAGGCCATCGTGCCGGTCCTAGCCGAAAAAACCGGCGCCACCCTCGTCCAACAAGTCGGCCACACGGCGGTGTTTTTCCGCACCCCAGCTGTGGAAACCGCATCCTGAATCGGGCGCGCAGAGACATTCGTTGCCTGTCATCTGCTGAAGGCGGTCGAGACTTGGAGCGGCCCGGGGCCCGGACGTTTCGAATTCCGCGACCTGCGCGACAAGCTCCAGCGTGAGGTGGATTTTGTGATCATCCGCGACGGGGAGCCTCGGATTTTGATCGAGGTAAAGATATCGTGGGAGAACCTCTCCCGGAATCTTATTCATTTCCAGAGACAAAAAGTTGCCATGCATGTCTTTCAAGCCGTCCTTGACCTGCCGCACGAATCGATCAACTGCTTCGCGCACACAACACCTTTGTCGGGCCTGTGGGTTGGAATCGGGAGACCGGGATTCCCTCGGGATCGACGACTTCGATTTTAAAGCCTTTCTTCGGGCGGACATGCGGGGGCGCGCTGCCGCGACAGACCAGATAGTTCCTACCCTGCGGGTGCATGGCCCGGAAGGCGGACAGCGAATCGGCGTCGAAGGCGTCGGGATTCCATTTCAAACATACCCGCCGATTCCGGCGAGGAGCAGGAGCGAGGCAGCGACTTGGCCGGGCTCGGGCACGGCGGCGGGATCGCTGTTGACCAACAATCTTCTTGCTTGAGAGGACGAGGACGATATGGTGATCCGCCTAAACAATAGACATCACATCAAATGGCAAACGCAGTTACACAAAATGAAGTGGCATCCCTCCGGCTCCACGACAAAGACACAGGCAGCGCGGACGTTCAAATCGCCCTTCTCACGAAGCGCATCGCATCGTTGACCGAGCACCTGAAATTGAATTCCAAAGACCACTCCTCACGCCGGGGATTGCTCATGCTGGTGGCGCAACGCCGTAGTCTTCTCGATTACCTCAAGCGCACAGCCGCGCCCCGCTATTCCGCGTTGATCGAAAAACTCGACCTTCGCAAGTAAGGTCGCTCTTCACAGGCAAAAAACAACTTCCGACGTCTTCAGTCGAAGACGTCGACAACTATTACGCTTATACTTATGTCACATTCCACCACTGCCCATGTGGGCACCCATCCGATCGCTTTTGAATCGGGAAAACTCGCCAAGCTCGCCGACGGCGCCGTTACCGTTCGTTGCGGTGATACGATCGTGATCGTCACGGCTGTTTCCGCCACCACCATCAAAGAGGGACAGGATTTCTTCCCCTTGACCGTGGAATACAAGGAAAAAGCCGCTGCCGTGGGCAAATTTCCCGGAGGGTATTTCAAACGCGAGGGACGTCCCTCCGAGAAAGAAATTCTTACGGCGCGCATGACCGATCGTCCCCTGCGTCCGCTGTTCCCGAAAGGCTATCTTTACGACACCCAGATCATCACCTTGCTCCTGAGTGCGGATGGCCAGAACGACCCCGACATCCTCTCGATCAACGGGGCCTCGGCCGCGTTGTGTGTCTCGGATATTCCGTTCGCCGGCCCGGTGGGAGCGGTGC
>CAMCXK010000088.1 GCA_945883435.1 Chthoniobacter flavus
TCTTTATGGAGCGCTACGGCATCGGACCGGCCGCCTATCTTCGACAGATCCGCACACGCCAAGCCGCGCGCCTTCTTGCGGAACAAAACCTCTCCCTGCGCGAAATCGCGCTGCGATCGGGCTTCCCGTCGATTGCGGCTCTGCGAAGAGCCAATATCGCCGCCCACGCGGCGGGTGACTGATTGATCATCCAGCCCTATGCATTCGCTGAGGAATGGTAGCCTTCCCGGATGCCAAAGAGACTCCCTCACGGACGCGTTTCATTCCGGAGAGGATTTCGAGGCGGGCTTTACGTAAAACAATTCGGCACGCCGCCGAGGGTCCTCCGGGCTTTCCGAAGCAGCTTTTTCGGCCTTTGGTTGGTGCCTATGAAGCGAGTTTGGTTGTGGATGGTGGCAGCATGGCTACTGGTTTCCTGCGGAGAACCGCCGCAGGCCCAGCCTCTCCAGACCGCGTTTCCCTGGCGGCGTTACGAGGCGGAGGACGCTTCCACCAATGCGACCGTAAGCCCCTTCTCGCGCACCTACCTCACTCCGGAGTCGGAATCCTCGGGCCGACGCCACGTGCGATTGGAAAAAACCGGCGATCGGGTGGAATTCACGATCCACAGCGCGGGCAACGGCCTGGTCCTGCGCTATTGCATTCCCGACTCCCCGGCCGGCGGGGGGCTCTCCGCAAGTCTTGGCGTGTTTGTGAACGGGGAACGCCTGGCCAAAATCCCGCTCACCTCCCGCCATGCATGGAACTACGGCGACTTTCCCTGGCCTGACGATCCCTCGCTGGGACGCGCACATCATTTTTTCGACGAGACGAACCTGCGGCTCCCGCCGTTGAAAGCCGGGGACCGGCTGGAATTGAGAAAGGAAGCCGATGACAATGCCGACTATGTGCTGGTGGATTTCGTCGAACTGGAATCCATTCCCGCGCCCCTTCCACAACCGATGGGCAGCCTCTCGCTGTGCGATTTCGGAGCGACTCCCGGCGACGGGAGGGATGATGCCGCCGCGTTGCGGGCTCTGCTCGAAACCGCTTCCCGGGAAGGGCGCACCGCCTGGATTCCGGAGGGGGTTTTTGAATTGAATGGAGAGCGCATCCCACTGCCACGGGTAAAAATCCAGGGTGCCGGCATGTGGCATTCGCGGCTCGGCGGATCGCGGCCAATGTTTGCCGGAACAGGGCAAGCCGTCGAAATCTCGGATCTAGGAATTTTTGGCGACACCAATGTGCGCAACGACGCGTCACCGGACAACGCCTTCCACGGCAATCTCGGTGACGGATCGGTTTTTCAGAACCTGTGGATCGAGCATTTGAAGTGCGGATTTTGGACCACCCGGGGAACTAAAAACATGCGCCTTGAGCGCAGTCGCCTCCGCAACCTTATGGCCGACGGCCTGAACTTCTGCAATGGCACCTCCCAATCCACCGTGCGGGAATGCCACGTCCGAAATTGCGGTGACGACGGATTAGCCACCTGGTCTCCCCGGGAGGGGGATTCCTGGGTGCCGGGCGTTGGCAACCGCTTTCTCGGGAATTTGGTGGAACTCCAGTGGCATGCCAATGGCATCGCTATTTACGGAGGGGCCGACCACCTCGTGGAAGGCAACACGGTCATCGGCACCGTCTTCTCCGGCGGCGGCCTGCATGTGAGTTCGGCATTCCACTGCGTTCCGTATTCCGGTCCCGTGCGACTTGTGAACAACGAAATCCGCGATGCCGGCGGCGATTGCTACATCGGCCAACGCATCGGAGCCGTCTGGATCCACGGCAAGGACTCCGACATCCAAACACCCGTGGTCATCGAAAATTTACACGTGATCGATCCCCGAGGCCCCGCCTTGAGCATTCACGGCCCCGCCAAGGTGGCCGACCTCCAACTTCTCCACGCGGGCGCCAAGGGACTACCGGGCGAGGCCGTCCATATCCTTCCCGGCGCGAGCGGTCGCCTGCGAATGACGGGTGGCGAATGGCAACCGCAACCGGATCCCGTGGTGAAAAATGAAAGCTCTTGTTTTCAGGTCGATCTCGAAGCGGCCCGCTGATCAAAAGGCGCGCCCAGGGCGTGGCTCCCGGAATCCAACGGGGGCGCCCGATCCATACGGATTTACGTAAAGTCAGATGGGCATGCTAAAATCCCGTTTTTGCATTTTCCAGGCTCCGACGGCATGGTCATGTGGTCTGCCAACACCTCCACTCCCCGTTATGAAAAACCTTCTTCTCTCCGTTCTTCTCACCGCCACAGCCACGCTTCCAGCGTTCGCCCAAAACTACGGCGCTTTGCTCTCCAGCGGCGATGCCGCTTTGGCCAAGCAAGATTACGCCGCCGCTCTCGCCGACTACGCGAAAGCCCAGGAAATCTCGACCAACTCCGGCGAACGCTCCTTTGCGATTGCCAAACAGGCGCTCGTGAAATCCGAACAGAAGGAATATCCCGAGGCGAAATCCCTCGCCACGCTGGCTCTCGAAGCCGAAGGACTCTCCGCCGTCTGCAAAGCCACCGCCTACCAAGCGCTCGGAGTGGCTCAGATGAAGGGGGACAAGGATTTTGCCGATGCGGCGGAGACCTTTGAAAAAGCCGTGGAGCTTCCCGGTGTGGATTGGGCTCAACCTTTCTTGAACCTCCTTCTCGGAGACTGCTTCCGCGAAACCGGCGACTCGGATGGTGCCCTCGATGCCTATGACCGGGTGATCGCGCTGCCGAATGCCTCTTCCAGCGTGAAGGCCTCAGCGTGGTTCAATATCGGTTTGGAGCAGCAATACCGCCTGAAAAACGCGCTGAAGGCCCGCGAGGCCTACGACAACGCGGTTCAGCTTAACCCTGCCTTGAAACCCGAGGCTGATAAACACTCAGCCAAGCTGTCCTGAAGCGGAGACACCGGACCACACTAATCGGTCGGAGTGGACACCCCCATCGTTCCACGGGAGAGTCTGGAACAGAGCCTCCCAGTCTAGGATTCTTCTGCCCGCGCTCAGGCCTCACAGGGCTTCGGTCGGATCAATTCAGCGGCGATCGTTGACAAGCCTTCGATCCACCTTGATTATTGCACAATATTGCATGCATCGACTCCCCCATGAAACTTGGTGCAGGACCCGGCTGACCGTTCGAGACAATGACGCGGCGAGTGTCCATTCCATCGTTGGAACAGGCGGTGAGTCGCCTCACGGCCACCAGGCCCCCATCGTGCGACGAATGCGACCCTGGAGTTTCGACATCCCGATCACCGAGCGCACACCACGGCTGGGATTTTCCCTTTTGGAGTTGCTGATTGTCGTGGCCATCGTCGCGCTTCTGGCGGTGGGAACCATCCCTGCATTGCGGTCGATTCTTCAAGCCCGGGGGGCGTCGAATGCGGCTTATCAGGTCGCCGCCGCTGTGGAACTCGCCCGCAGCGAAGCAATCGCCCGGCGGACGTTTGTTTGGCTGGCGCTCCAAACCCAGACAAATTCCGGCAATACCGACCTGCGACTGGGCCTTTTCTATTCGAAAGACGGAACGACGAACCACTCCTCAACCAATGCGGCTCCATTGGTGCGGCCTCTGCTTCTGGAGCGTTCCGACATGGTTTCCTTCTCCAGCGCCAGCTCCTTCGTGACAAACAATCCCGCCCCCGAGGACCTTTCGGGTGCCGCCAGCGGAGCCACCTTCACGAGTGGAAATGTCACATTTTCGAGCGGCCGCACCATCACCTTCACGCCGCTGGGCGAGGCCTCAACAACGGCAACCCCGGCTTGGTCGAACACCTTCTCGCCCCGCATCGCCATCGCACTGCAACAAACCACCGGCACCACGCGCCAAACCAACGACACTCTCGCCGTTCTGGTCGATGGCAGCGTGGGCTTGCCCACCATTTACCGCCGGTGAGAAGGCCCGACCACCATCGCAGCGGGGGCTTTTCACTGACCGAAGTCGTGCTGGCGCTGGGTATCGTCTCGTTTGCCTTGGTGGCCGTCGTAGGCTTGCTGCCAGTGGGGCTTCAAGCGGTGAAAAATTCCCACGACCAAGCCGCTGCCGCCCAGGTTCTCTCCAGCCTCGCCGACAGTCTGCGCCGGGCTCAAAACACCAATGGGGCCTACACGTTCGAGTTCGCTGGACGCACCACCACTTTCTCGCTCAATGGCGCGACGAACATCGTCTCCTGGACCAACCTCACCCTGGAAGGCGATCCCGAGTCCACGATTCGCAATCCCAAGCGCCTCCGCGCCGATCTCATTTTCATTTCCCCCACCAATTCCACTTCCCCGGGGCGAGCCACTGTTTCAGTCGGCTGGTCAGCCCAATCGCCACGCCTGCATTTCGACACGGCCACGCTTGCCTGGTCGAATGCCGATGGCTCACTCACGAGCGGTCTCGTTTTTCTGCCGGGCCCATGAAAAAAGCGTTCACCGTGCTCGAACTCCTCGTGGCCATGGCTGTTCTGGCATTGATCCTGGCTGTCATGTTGCAAATCACCAACGGCATCCTCCGAGCGACTCTCACCCAGAATCAACAACTCGACGCCACCGCGGCCGCCCGACGGGCCCTCGATATCCTTGGCACCGATTTGGAACACGCCATCGTGGGACCGAATTCCGCCCTGCTGGTGCCGAATTCCGCCACCAACCGCCTCCTTTCCTTCCTCACCTCCCGCGGAGGCCCCGGCACGGCGAACCACCGCTTTCTCGCCGTCAGCTACGCCACGAATGCGAACCACGACCTCCTGCGCCTCTACGCCTCGATCCCCTACGCCGACGCCAATCTGCCGCTGGCCTGTGCGAATGCCACCTTCACCACTCCCGCCGAGCCGCTAGCCTCCGGCATTCTCGCCTTCGACATCCGCGCCCTTGCCGACGGGGGGACTTCCTACCCGGTCACCAATGCCGCCTCCGCCCATTGGGCCACGAATTCCTACAACGGCCTTGCCATTCCATCGGCCTTCAAGGCCCTTCTCACGCCCTCCGCCTCGTTCGCCGGCGGCCTGACCAACCGCACCCGCGCCTTGGAAATTTGGATCGCCTCGATCGACCCGCAAAACCTCCGCCTTTTACAAAGCTCCAGTCAACTCGCTTCCCTCATAGCAACTCTTCGCGCCAAGACTCCCTCCGAATGGCGCACCACGATCGATGATGCGACGAATATCCCGCCGGTAGTGAAATCCGGCATTCGCATCCAAAAAAAATCCCTGCCCGCTCCATGAAAAAGGCATTCCTTCTCCGACGCCGCGACGGCATGGCCCTTGTGATCACTCTCTCGCTGGTCGTGTTGGTCACCGTGGCTGCCGTCGCCTTTTTCTCCCGCGCCACCTCGAACCGCTCGATCGAATCCTCCCGAGCCAACGAGGTCCTCGCCGACCAACTCGCCCAAACCGCCGCCGCCCACGTCACGGGCCAATTTCTTCAAGAAATCGCCGCGGGGTCCAATGCCACCACTGTCAATGGCACGACCATCTTCCGTCCCCTCACCCCCGCCAATGCGGTTCCACAACGCCGGCTGGTTTTGACATCCATGACCTCAAATGCCACTTTCACGAACCTTGTCCGGCAAAGTGGCCCGGCCGATTCCGCCCAACCCGACGCCGATGGCACAGCCGCCCCTGCTGCCAACGGACGATCCATCACCAGCACCGCCTGGAGCAAGCCCCTTCTTCTCAACGGTTCTAACACCACCTCCACGCCGGGAACATTTTCTGCCAACAACACCCTTCCCCAGTGGATTTACATCACGCGCAATGGCACCACCGGCAATCTCACCACCCTCTCCGCCAACGCGGTCGTCGGGCGCTTCGCCTACAATGTCTATGATATCGGCGGTCTCCTCGACGCCAATGTCGCTGGCTGCCCGACCAGTGTGTCATCAAATTCCACGCTCCTGAAAGAAATCAAAGACACCCTGGCCGGAGCCGACCTGACGGCCCTCCTGGGCAATTCCACTGCTGCCGTCACCGCGATCAATGATTTGATCCAATTCCGCAACCCAGGTTACGCCTCATCCCCCGCTGATTACATCAACTACGTGAAAGACGCCAAGAAGCGCGGCTTTCTCACGATCAATGCCTCCTCCGGAAACGCCAGTAGCAACTCCACCACGCTGAACAACTTCTTCACCACCCGCCAAGACCTTATCCGCTACGCCCAATCCACCAACAGCACCGTTCTCACCAACGCACTACCCTACCTGACCCACTACTCCCGCGCTTTGGAACAGCCTTCTTTTATTCCCCATCCTGATCGGCCAAGAATTACGCCTACAAAAGCCCCCCCTGACGATCCATTTTCCTACAGAGGTAATAATAGTTACGCCGGCGATGATGACACCATCAACCTGGCCAATGGCGGCTTCCTCTCCGTGCGGGTCCAAAGCCCTTTCACTCGCCTGAATGGCACAGCGGCCATCCCAGGGGAACCACTCGTTAAAACACGTTTTGCTCTCAGCAATTTGACGCGAGTCACGACAAATGCCACAGCCTCCCGATCTCCAACCGATCCGATCTACACCCGCTTTGGCATCTTCCGATCCAACCCATCTGAACCATGGATTTACAATCACGGTAATTCAAATCGGATTATGCGGTTAGATGAAGTTGCTACCGCTAATCGTGAGCCTGATTTTGCTGAACTTCTCAAGGCTGCGATTCATGCAGGTTCACTTGGCAAAGGTGCCTCCACCAATCAAGGTAGAAACTTCTCGTATTTCTTAGATATTTCCGGAGACCGTCAGATTTTGCAAATTATGGCAAATCTCATAGATCAAGTTAAACCTGACAACTATCCGACTGCGATTCTTCCATTTAACAATATGCCCTCCACATTGGCAGTTTACGGAACCCAAGACCTTCCTTATTTCTATAACTGGCACTTTTTCAGCGTTACCACACGTTTACCCAACCCGCTGTTGAGCAATGCAGATGTGGTGTCCTTGCCAAATGGAAACCTAACTCAAACTGGATACAGGATGCGAGAGGGAGAATTGATTGATGGTGGGAGTGCTTCTTACCTGATAATACCCCAGATTTGGAAGCCGCATGACGCAAACACGGCACAAGTTTCTGGGCCGTCATCGTTTCGAATCGTTGCTGAGACGACCGACCCCACAGGCACCTTAGGATACTGGAAAATCAAGGCTGCACCCGAGATGAATGCGGAGGCATTCGATGGTGCTAATTGGATTGACGCTCTGAAGCCGCCATCGTCGGCTAAGTCAAGCCCTGTTGAACTGAACGCAACAAATGCCTCATTAAGGTTTGAGGATGCGAGTAATGGACGAGCATTTAGAGAACCAACTCTTTTGTGGCGCAATAACATCCCAACAGGCGTCAGCCTCTCGGGAGTCTCAAGAACGGAGGTTTCTTCTCTGTCTGGGAAAACTTACTTTGGAATTCTCGTTGGGGACACTGCTGTTTCCTGGAACGCCACGTTGGGTAATCGCACCTACATTTGTCAAACATCTGCGCTACAAAGAGGAATTTCGGAGCCCGGTCCTAGTAGTTGTATTAATGACAACATTGTTTTCCGAATGCAGTATCAATCCCCATCAGGACAATGGATAACATACCAGAATGTATTTTCCGAAGCAAAGATGCAAGATGTCCCGGGTTTTCCCCTTTTTGTGAATCCATTAGACTGGCCTAACAAAAAATATGCAAATCCCCTTACGGAGTATCTCGGAGGGACAGCTCTTAGTGTTCCTCGAGGCGGTCTGTATGATCCAAGAACAAGCCGCTTTTCAACGCCCTCATATGGATTTTTTACTCAAGATGACCCAATATTAAATGGAAACCCGACTTTGGATGCCATTACAATGAAAAACAACTCCGCGAGTCTCACGGCTTCAGAGAACCAGATGGTGACCGAAAGCAACTTTGTTTTAATGGCCACCCAAAGACCCTCCACCTCCCGTGGGCAATATTTTACTTGGACAAACCCCGCTGGCTCAGATACGAGATTGCAAGGATTTTACTCTCCTAGTAATTCTAATCAAGGAGGTAACTATGGCGGTTTGTATAGTCAAAATAATCCATCCATCACTTTGGAAGCAGGAGTCCAGAATTACTATGAAGACCCAGATGGAATTTGTCGACGTGCCATGGGTGCCTACACATCTTCAGGAGGAAGCGCCGTGGGTAGAGGAACAAATGCAACATCAACACTTGGACTCCCGCTGGCGACAGCAACGACCGACTTCAACAATGGGTTGGGAACAAGGACCTCGCAAAGTCAGAGTCGCCCAATTTTGCTTCATCGACCATTTCGAAGCGTGTCGGAAATGTCGTATGCTTTTCGCGGCTCACCTTGGAAGAATATTGATTTTTTTACACCGGAAAGTGGCGACTCTGCATTGTTAGATGTTTTTTGCGTTGAAGAAGTGCCGCCATCAACAACGGTCGCAGGCAAGGTAAATCTCAATACCGCCCACTCAAAAATTATCGAATCTTTACTCATAGGTGCAGCACGTGATGAGCTTGGGGAAATCCCGCCAATAAATGCCGTGGAAGCAAGAAATGTTGCTGAAAAACTTCTAGCAATGACCTCGTCTTCGGACTCTTGGCTTGGCCCTTTGACCAACCGTAGTGAGTTGGTGGGAAAATTTTCAACCACTGCCCCATCTGGCTCAACAGGGCATGTTTATCAATACACGAGTCGCAACCCCTCAACAGCGTCCAAATTATTTACTTTCTCTGGACTTAGTAGTGCTATTGATGCGAGTGTCTTTGCTTCGTCTCCGCAATCGTCCGCATCTATCCAGCGGTTTCGAGAAGCAGTTCTCCGTCCACTAATAGACTCAGGACAAACGCGTGTCTGGAATTTATTAATTGATGTGGTGGCACAATGTGGAAAGCTTGCAAGCGATTCTAATGTCTCGTCGAAATTCATGGTCCAGGGAGAGAAGAGGTGCTGGGTGCACCTCACGATCGATCGATTTACTGGAAAACTGGTAGATCAACAAATCGAGTATATTATTGATTAAGATGAGATTTTGCAATTATTTATTTATTAGTTCTATTTCTGCAATTTTGTTGTGCTTCGCTCCCTCAAGCGCATTTGCTCAAAATCAAGAAACCAATTCGCCAAGAATTTCGCCCCCGTCTGATCCGGTAATCATTTTTCCAGAAAAAGCGATTTGGGAGATTGTAATCCAACCATTGGAAAGGTTGGAATTTACTCAATCCAGTCAAATTTCAAACCAGCAAGTTGCTAAAAAAATTGTTTTAACGAAACTTAAAAATGTTATTTGTAAAATATCTCACCATGCTGACCAAACAACTTCGATAAAATGGCAAATCGGTGAAGTTTTTTACCTAAAACCGAAGGGTCAGTCATTCTGGTCCGCATACACTATGGATTGGCAAAGTGACAATCTTCCATCAAATCCAGAACTAATGCCAATACCTCGATTTGCATTTGAGGGTCTGGAATGGGTAGGGCAGAGCAATTTTGCTGGGCAGATCGAGTTAGAAGGCAGACTCAAATGGGTATTCATTCCAAGTAAGAAACCTGCTGCTAAAATTTTCCAATTAAAAGATCTTGAAAACATCCCACAATTCGTTTTGGTCGATGCTGAAACGCGTCTGCCCGCATACTACAAAAGCGCGACACAAATTCAAGTTTATGATTTTACAAGACCATTCCCCTCAGATTTTGCCCCTCCGGCAGACTTGATTCAAGAAATTCGGGAGGGCGAAGAGCGGAGGGCAAAGATTTTTAAAGTGCCCAAAGGTTAACAACTCGTTTCCTAGCAATTATTAAAGAGCTTCTAACAAGTTAGATTTGAAGTAAGATTTCAAAGAAGGTCTGAGACAGTAGATCAACACATGAACATCATTTTTTAATTTTTTATTGCACCTTAATATTAATCGCTT
>CAMCXK010000089.1 GCA_945883435.1 Chthoniobacter flavus
GTGGCTTCAAAAGCTCCTGGATGCGCGCTTGGCAGGAATCGCCGACCGACCGGATGCCCGCCTCGAAATGGAGGAGCCGCGTGGAGCGCTGGAAATCACCCTCCACGGCCAAACGGGAGATCCTGTGGAAACACTTCGTTTTGCCAACCCCGGCGCCGATGGATCGCGAGTCGTTCACCTCCACCCCCGCTCCGTGGAAGGCAGCCTCGCAGCCGACACCGACCTCTCGCTCGACTTGGATGCCCTGCGGGACCGCTCGCTGGCCCGCTTGAACCCCGACACCGTCGACCTCGTCCGCATTCGAAGGGCGGACGGCGCCACCGTTCAATGGGAACGCGTTGATGGCCGCTGGAATGTCGGAGACGAACGCGTCACGGCCCTCTTCAATCTCCTGGTCCATTGCCGGGTGGAACCCGGTGGAGAGCCCCCGCGCGAGTCCACGCCGGCTTACGAAGTCTCGTTTCTCTCGCACCTGAGCGAAAACACCCCGGAAGAGTCCGCCGGGGAAAAACCACTGCTCGTCCTCGGATTCTTCCGCTCCGGGCAAGGCACTTTCATTCAAAAGTCTCAAAACGGTCCAACCGAGACCCTCACAGCCGCACCGGAGGTTCTCGACCAACTGCGCAGTCTCGTGGAAGGCCGCCGAAGCCCCCCCTCGCCGAGACCCTGACAAAGATTATTCCAGTCGACCAAACAAGGCCGGGCATTCGCCGTTTTCTGCCACTTCCATTCCATTTCGCGGGGGTCGCGGCAGCGCTCATTCGAAGCCGTTTTCGTGCGGCGCATTTTTCACCGGGCAGCCTGTAGAAGAAGACTTGCGTGAAGCTTGGCTTTGAGGCCAGATGGGGCCTTTCTTGATTCATGGGATTTTCTGAGTTTTTCGAACGGGCGCTTCAGGGGAAATCCCGCGTTTTGACAGCGTTTGAGAGATTGCTGCAGCCGGTGGATGACCGGCGACTGTCGGGCATGGCCCGCGAATCGGCCGCCCTGACGCGCCGGCAGTTTGGAAAGACCATGCGCTTGTTTGCCCCGCTTTATCTCTCGAACGAGTGCATCAACTCGTGCACGTATTGCGGATTTTCCCGGGAGAATGCGATTCAGCGTGTCACTCTGGAGGTCGAGCAAGTCGCCAACGAGGCGCGGCACCTGACGGAGCAAGGCTTCCGAAGCATCTTGCTCGTGGCCGGCGAACATCCCAAATTTGTCTCCGGACCGTATCTGACCATGTGCCTGGAGCGCTTGCGCGGGTCGGTTCCGTCTCTGGCCATCGAAGTGGCGCCGATGGAAACCGCCGATTATGCCCCGCTCGTCAAAGCCGGTGCCGAGGGATTGGTGGTCTATCAAGAGACCTACCACCTCCCGACTTACGCGGAAGTCCACACGGGGGGACCGAAAAAAGATTTTTTCTGGCGTCTCGACAGCTTGGAGCGGGGTTACGAGGCCGGGTTCCGCCGGCTGGGCATGGGAGCACTTTTCGGCCTCTGGCACTGGCGGGACGAGGCGCTGGCACTGGCCGCCCATATCGAGCATTTGCTGCGGGTCTGCTGGAAAGCGCAGGTCACGGTGAGCCTGCCGCGATTGCGTCCGGCCGCAGGAGGCTTCGAGCCGAGACATCCGCTGCCGGACCGCGAATTGATCCAGTTGGTCTGCGCTCTGCGGTTGACGTTCCCGGGCATCGGTCTCGTGCTGAGCACTCGGGAGCCCGAGGATTTGCGGGATGTGATGGCCCCCATGGGCGTCACGCACATGAGCGCCGGCAGTCACACCGAGCCTGGCGGCTACACCGGACAGGGTCACGAAGCCACTCGATTGAGCGCACGCAACCGGATTTTATCGGACATTCCCGCAGGACCCGCCACCGGACAATTTTCGATATCGGATGAGCGCAGCCCGCGCACCGTCGCGGAGCGGTTGGCATCGTTGGGACTCGACCCAGTTTGGAAAGATTGGGATGCCGGCTTGATGGATTGCGCCACTTGAACGCATGACTCTTTTTTTGAATGGCGAAGCGACAGCGGTGGATGACTCCTCGACAGTCGAGGAGCTCGTGGGCCGCTTGGGGTTGGAACCGCGAACGCTGTTGATCGAGCAAAATGGCCGCGCCTTGCTCCGTGGCGAATGGGCAACTGCGCCCGTTCAGGAAAACGACCGGTTCGAGTTCTTGCGCATCAGCGCCGGCGGATGATCAAACGGGTTCGGCCGCGCGGATTTCGCGCAGGCGGGCGCGGGCGATTCGTGAGATCCAGACCGAGACAGCAATGGTGAGCGCAATCTCGCCCGCGTGGAGCGCCCAGGACCAGGGACTGTCAGGCCATCCGGATTTTGCGGCGCTGCCCACAATAGCGCCCGCGTAGGCACAAGCAGCGCTGATCGGAAGGAAACCGACCCACGAGGCCAACGTGAATTTCCAGAATCCCAACCGCGACAGCCCGAATGCACAACTGACCAAACTGTGGGGAAAAATCGGTGAGATGCGCGTGAGAAGGAGCATTTGCCAGGCATTGCGGGTCGCCAAGTGGTTCAAAGCCCGGAAACGCCGGGATTCCTCGAACTTCCGCTCCATCCACCGGCGCAAAAGATAGCGGGCGGAGAGGAAGTTCGCCAAGGCACCGCCCACTGAAGCCACCGACACCAGAAGCGTGCCGCCCCAGAACCCGTAGATTGCGCCGGCCCCGAGACTCAATACCGAACCGGGCAGAAAGAGCACGCAGGAAACGATGTAAAGGACGACAAAAGCCACCCACCCCAATGGACCGGTGCGCTCGATCCACAACATCGATTCTCCGAGCCAGGCCGCCCAAGTCTCAAACATCGCCAAAGAGCGCGGACGGGACCAAGCCGCCTGCGCGAGGGTGCGCAGTCGCGATCAGAAGTGAATGGCGTGACCCTGCGTTGCGTGGGCCGCCTCGTGAACGGCTTCGCTGAGCGTCGGGTGGGCGTGAATCGTGGCCGTGATTTCCTCGTAGGTCGCCTCCATCTGAATGGCAAGACCAAGTTCGGCGATCATCTCGGTGGCGTCCGCCCCGATGATGTGGGCACCAAGGACCTCGCCGTGTTTTTCACCCACGATCAGTTTCACGAAGCCCTCGCTTTCACCCACGGCAAGGGCTTTCCCGCTGGCCATGAAGGGAAATTTCCCGATTTTCACGGCGATGCCCTTTTCTTTCGCGGCACGCTCGGTCAGGCCCACGCTCGCGACTTGCGGTTGGCAGTAGGTGCAGCCTGGGAAGATCGAAACCTTTTTCGGTTTGGCACCCGCGAACATGCCTTCGACCGCCTGCACGGCTTCATAGCTGGCGACGTGGGCAAGCCAAGGGGGTCCGACAATATCGCCCGCCGCATAAATACCCTTCACGCTGGTTTCGTATGCGTCGTTGGTTTTGAGGTAGCCTTTGGCGTCTTTTTCGAGGGCGAGACCCTTTGGCAACAGGGGGGACACGCCGATCGCAACCAATGCGATCTCGGCCTCCAGAGTCTCGGCCGCCTTGCCGCTGACCGACAGGCGCACGCCGCCCTTTGTCGTCTCGGCTTTTTCGACTTTGGTGCCGGTCAGAATTTGAATGCCTTGCTTGGAGAGCGATTTTTCAAGGGTCTGGCTCACTTCGGTGTCCTCGACCGGAAGGATGTTCGGCATCATTTCCACAACGGTCACCCGGGTGCCGAAGGCATTGAAAAAATACGCGAACTCGATGCCAATGGCTCCGGCTCCGATGATAATGATGTCTTTGGGCTGCTTGGGCAAAACCATCGCCTGGCGGCTGCCGATGACCGTTTCCCCGTTGAACGGGAAACCCGGCATTTCCCGGCTCACCACACCCGTGGCGAGAAGAATCTTGGCTGCCTTGTGCTCGGACTTTTGCCCGTCCTTGGCGGTCACCTCCACGATCCCGGCCTTGGGAATCGAGGCCTCCCCGCGCAGGTAGTCGACCTTGTTTTTCTTGAAGAGCATTTCGATGCCGCCGGCGAGACGGTCGGCCACCTTGCGGCTGCGGCCGATGACCTTGTCCCATTCGTAGGAAAGGCCCTCCACCTTCAATCCAAAGTCTCCCGCGTGATGCTTGATGAGTTGGTAGACCTCGGCATTTTTCAGCAGCGATTTGGTCGGAATGCATCCCCAGTTCAAACACGTGCCTCCGGCGCGGTCCATTTCCACCACAGCCACTTTTTTGCCAAGCTGCCCCGCGCGGATTGCACCCACGTAGCCCGCCGGGCCTCCGCCCACAACAATCAAATCATAATCAGCCATAAGACCTCACACTCTGCCCTCCCCAACTCCGGTTGGCAAATCCATACCTCGCAATTTCTGCAATTGACTTGCAAATTAGATTCAAGAGACATTGGCGGCATGAGATGGCTATTGGGATGGGTTTTCTTGAGCGGATGGGCGGTATCAGTGATGGCGGAGCCATTGAGGGTGGCGTCGCTTAGCACAGTCATGGCGGATTTGGCCCGGGAAATCGGAGGCGAACGCGTGGAGGTGACCGAAATCGTCAAACCCGGAGTCGATCCGCACATTTACGAACCCACGCCGGGGGATCGAAAAACCATCGCCGAATCCCGGATTCTTCTCGCCAGTGGACTCGGGTTTGAAGGCTATCTGGACAAGTTGCGTCCCGGTCTGGAAAAAGCCGGCGTCCGCCTCGTGGTGGGAGGTGATGTCGTGAAACCCATCGAGGCCGCGTGCGACGCTCACGAAGGCCACGACCACTCGCATGATCACAGTCACGGCCCCAACGATCCGCATTGGTGGCACAGCATTTCAAACGTTCAGGCCGTGGCGTCGCAAATCCGCGACGCACTCATCGCCGCCGATCCGGCTGGCAAGACCTCTTATGAGGCGAATGCCAATGCGCTTCAGAGCCGACTGGCAGCGCTTGCCAAGTGGGTTCGCCTCCAACTGGCCGCGCTCCCGAAGGCCCATCGCATCCTCGTGACCTCCCACGAGGCTCTCGGATACTTCGCCCGGGATCATGGCTTTGAGATTTTTGCCGTTCAGGGTGTTTCCACATCCGACCAACCATCCTCCCAAAAAGTGAAGCACCTCATCGAGGAAATCAAAGCCCGTCGGGTCAAAGCCATCTTCGCCGAGAACATTGAAAACCCCAAAGTCCTTGAGCAAATCACCATCGAAACCGGTGCGAAACCCGGTGGCGTGCTCTATGCGGATGGACTTGGCAACGGAGCGGCGGCGACCTACGAGGGAATGATGCGCCACAATGTTTCAACCATCGTGGAGGCGCTGAAGTAAGCCGTGCGCGGGTTTCCGCTTCTGCGCCTGATCCTCGTGGCTATCGGCCTCGCGCTTTTGAGCATTCCGGTTTGGCTTCTCACCCGCCCCGCGCCCCCTGCGGCGGCTTCCGTGGCGGCACCTGTCGAACCACAGCAAATGGAGGTTTTCGAGATTTTGCTCACCGCCTCTTCTCCGGCGCGACTCTCCGTTCGCGTGGCCAACCAACCTTCTGTGGAATCGACTGTCCCGGTTACCTCGCTCACCGCTTCCTTTGCGATGAACGCCGCCAGGCCGGAGGACCTCGCTATTTTTGGAAATTTCGACCACGCAGCCGGTCACTCTGCTGTGCGTGTGGAGGTCCGCCTCGCCGGAAAAATCCTTGCCGATTCCACCTTCTGGGGAGCCGGTCTTGTGGAGGATGTGGTCACCCTTCCGACACCATGAGCCACCAACTCCACCTTGAGGATGTCACCGTGAGCTACAGCCGCATCCCCGCCGTGCACCATCTTAACGCAACCCTCTCATGCGGTTCCTGCGTTGCGCTCCTTGGACCCAACGGGGCGGGAAAAACAACGCTTTTGAAAGCCATCGCCGGATTGCTCCCGCTTGAAACCGGCCGCATCGAATTTCGCGGACACCAACTCGAGGGCACCTCCGGCCGCGAGATCGCCTATGTGCCGCAGCGCGAGGCGGTGGACTGGGACTTTCCCGTCACGGTGCGCGGACTTGTCGAAATGGGTCGCTATCCCGCACTTGGAAAATGGCGCCGCTTCGGTGCCGGCGACCACGCCGCCGTCGAGGAGGCGCTGCACATTTGCGATTTGGAAGACATCGCCGACCGCCAGATTTCGGCTCTCTCCGGAGGCCAGCAACAACGCGCCTTCCTCGCCCGTGCCTGGGCCCAAAAGGCCGATATCTACCTGCTCGACGAGCCATTCACCGGACTCGACCGCAATGCCGTGGAAGCCTTCGCCCAAGCGATGCGCCGCCTGCGCGAGGCGGGCAAGCTGATCATTGCTTCGCACCACGATCTCAAAAGCGTGCAGGCCCTGTTCGACCACATTCTTCTCCTCAACGGCGAACTGGTCGCCTGCGGGCCCACCGTCGAGGCATTCACCCAAGACAATCTTGACCGCGCCTACGCCGTGCATGTTTTCAGCGGACACGCGCACCACCACGCATGAACTGGATTCTCGAGCCCTTCGAATACGACTTCATGCGCCGCGCGCTTCTCGCTTGCGTGCTCGTGGGCTTCACCAATGGATTTCTCGGAGCATTCGTGGTCATCCGCCGCCTCGCCCTCATGGCAGACGCCCTCTCCCACTCACTCCTCCCCGGTCTTGCGTTGGCCGCCATCCTGATCGGCCTCTCCCCGCTCGGTCTCCTCTTCGGCGGCCTGCTCGCCGCGGTCTTTGTGGCCCTCGGGGGACACCTCATTTCCCGAAGCTCGAGGGTCAAAGAAGAAACCGCCATCGCGGCCCTCTACATCGTTGCTTTTGCGATCGGCATCGCCCTGATAAAATACGCCGGAGTCAAAGTGAGCCTCGACCATTTCCTGTTCGGCAACATCCTCGGCGTCGGCGACAGCGACCTCTGGACGAGTTACGCCATCACCTGCGTCGCCATGCTCCTCCTCGTCGCCTTCCAACGCCCGCTCCTGCTCACCATTTTCGAGGCTTCCGTGGCAAAAACCCAAGGCGTGCCGGTCGGAATGCTTCTCGGAATGCTCATCCTCTTGATCGTTCTTGCCATGGTCTCCTCCCTCCAAGCCGTCGGAGTCCTGCTCTCCCTGGGCCTGCTCATTCTGCCGGCCGCCACCATCTACCTCCTCAGCGATTCCTTCGACACCATGCTTTGGGGAGGCGCCGCCCTCGGCACCTTCGGAGCTGTCACCGGACTGCTCGTCTCCTTCTGGGCCAACATCCCCTCCGGCCCCGCCATCGTCCTCATCCTCGGACTCCTCTTCCTCCTCGCCTACCTCTTCAGCCCCCGATACGGCATCATCTCCCGCCACTTCAAGCGCCGCCACCTCCACGAGGAATCCCTCGAGCGCTGGGAAAAAAAGTAGGCCTCTTGTGCCCAAAAATTGTAGCATAATCGGAGAAAATGAACCCTTGCTTCTTAAGACAGTTGCTGATCCCCAGTTCTGCCCAGTTTCTGCCGTCGCTTAACTGCGGCTTTTCAAACCAGAAATTCGCGCTTTCAAAAAATCCACAGGAAGGTGTGGGCCGATAAAAAGGGCGACTGGTTCTTGTATCAACGGGTGCTGTCCAATCGGGAAAAAATGAACAGGGCCATCGTGCGCGACTTTTTGGAAGATTTGAAACTCGCCGGGGTCTTCGCGGAAGACGACGAGACCTTTGGCGCGGAGAACCTCCTTGGGAACCGCATTCAGCAATTCTTCGAAAGCACGCTTGGACACGAATGCCGGGAGTGGAATTTCACATGAGGCGAAGTGGTGTTTCGCGTGGTGGTGATGGGGTCCCTCTCCATGGTGGTGGTCTTCAGTTTCGTGGCCGTGGGAATGGGCTTTGTGGTTGTGGGGAGATTCAGTCAACTCGGGGAGCGAGGTGATCTCCTTGGCGAAGGATGCCGGATCGGTCACGGGGGCGTCGATGCCAAGGGCCTCGAGGGATTTTTCCACGGATGCGAGGCGTTCCGGCGGGATAATGTCGGTGCGAGAGATGAAAAGATGGGTCGCGGTGCGGACTTGATCGCGTTCGAGGGCATTGTGCCAGAAGCGGCGTTGCCAGCGCTGACCGTCGATGATCGAGAGTTGAATCGGCGGAGTGAAGCGCTTGAGGTCCTTGTGGAAGGCAAGAGTCTCGAGGAGTTGCTCGGAATCCGTGGTGCCGTTGGTCTCGACGAGAAGCACGCGGCCGGTCCGGTGCTCGAATTGCTCCAGCGCCGTTAGGAGTTCGTCGCGCGACCCGCAGCAAACACAATCACCGTTCAGCGTGGTGACTTCGTCGATGACCCCGCGGAACCTCTCGGCGTCGATTCGGGCGTTTTGGTAGTCGTTGATCAGAAGCGACGGGCTGAGTCCCTCGGCTCCGAGGGCGGGAACGAGGTTTTGAAGGAAGGTGGTTTTTCCGGCTCCGAGAAAGCCGACGATGACGATGAGCGGTGTCATAGGAAGAGGTTGGTTGTTGTTGGTTAAAAAACTCAGGTAGGACGATCTTTTCTTTGGATTTCTCCGAAAGCGGCACGACATGAAGCTTGAAGTTCACAAAGCACCATTGCTTCCGGCGAGTCCGGCGCGAGGTCTTGAACTTTTGCCTCGAGCCGGTCGATGCGGCGTTCAAGCTCGGCAATCGTCGGCACGGGCGGTTGTTTGCCGGTGTGGATGACTCCACGATGGAGGCGTGGCAAGAAGGTGGCGATGTGAGTAAACTGGGGGTCAGTGTTCATTTTCTTTAATTTTCCGCTTGCACTGTGTTTTTAAGCATGTAGAAAATTCCGCCATGGCGCGAAGTATCCGACTGGAATTTGAGGGAGCTTTTTATCATGTGATGGCTCGGGGGAACCGGCGGGGCCCGATTTTTGTGGATGAGCAAGATCGGCGGTTTTTTTTGCAATGTCTGGCCGATGTCTGTGAAAGAACGGGGTGGCTTGTTCACGCATGGGTGTTGATGGATAATCATTACCATCTTTTCATTCAGACGCCCGAGCCGAATCTGGTGGAGGGCATGAAGTGGTTCCAAAACACGGTGACGCGGCGATTCAACGTGCGGCATCGCGAGTGGGGGCGGTTGTTTGGGGATCGCTACAAGGCGGTGGTGGTCGACGGGGAAAGCCGCTATTACTACGAGACGCTCTGGGATTACATTCACTTGAATCCGGGTCGTGCGGGACTGGTGGATGTGACGCGAGGGCAGAGTGTTTTGGATTATCCTTGGAGCAGTCTTGCGGGCGGGTATGCCTTGATGCCGCATCAAAGAGCGAAGTGGTTGGCGGCGGAGTCGGGGTTGGCGACGATGGGTGTGGAGGATACGGCCGAGGGTCGAAAAATGTTGGTGGAGCGTTTGGACAAACGCGTGGCGGAGGAGCGCGAGAGAAGCGGGTTTGTGGCGGTGGAGGCAGGGGTCGACAGGCGCGGAAGCCATTTGCGACGGGGTTGGTATTGGGGAAAACAGACATTTGCCGAGAAATTGATGAAGCTGGGCAAAGGGGCGCTTGCTCGGGAACGCAAGGCGCGGGGCTATGACGCAAGCCCCGAGAGGCAGGCTCATGGTGAGCAAAAAGCGCTGGAACTTTTGGAAGAGGGACTGCGTGTGGCGAATCTGAGCGCCGACGAACTGGCCGGGCATCGTTGCACGGAGCCTCGAAAGGTCTTGCTCGCAGCGCTTCTGTGGAAAAGGACAACCGTTTCCCAAGCGTGGATTGCCGAGCATTTGGGCATGAAAAAGGCGGCCAATGTGAGCCGGGTCATTCATGGCATGGAAGGATCGCGGATCGAGAAAAGAGTCCCCGCAGAGCTGTGGAGTCTTTTCTCGGAAAAAGAGGAGAAAATGAACCCTGACCCGAATGGCGCTAAGTTAAGACCCTTTTGGGATGATTTTGCGGCTTGATTTTTTACGGGTTCCGGGAG
>CAMCXK010000090.1 GCA_945883435.1 Chthoniobacter flavus
GGCAGATAGGCAAAGGCGCGCCGGAGGTTGCCGGGGCAGCAATAGGTGTCGAGGTGCCAATAGCTCCGTGTGCCCTCGATGCTCAGGCTGTAACAAAGCTGGCGGCCCTCCGGGGACATGGCGGCAAAAAGGCCGTTGTAAAAAGTGCGTTCGATGACCTCGGAGTTGAAGGCTTCGGGCTTCGAACGGTTGAGGCGATCGAGCAGCTGGACCACATAGAACTTGGCGCAACTTTCCCCGCACTTGGTAGGCAGCAGGGGTTCCGAGGTTTCCGGCTCCGCGCTTTTGTTGCGGGTGATTTGGCCACGCGTCCAGCGCTCGGTCTCGTTGAATTCGCCCGTGGGGACCGAGCCGCCGTCCTTCAGCCAATCGATCATTTGCGGCCAGGCGGAGGTGAGGGTGGGATGCGGGTGATGGCGATTCAGATCCAACATGCTGATGTTGGCATCGCACCAGTCGTAAACGTGGCCCATCATGGGCAGGGTCACCCACGACCACTGTTTGTTCAGCTTGTCGCCGGGGAAAAACCGGGTGCGGACAAAGTCGGTGTATTTCGGATCGCCCGAAATTTCGGACAGGCGAATGAGCGGGTATTCGACCGTCCAGAGGAGCAATTTTTGCGGCGAGTGCATGTCCTCGGGCCACTCGGCAAGCATGGCATCGGCAATCCGCCGGGCCGCCTCCAAAGATTTTTCATCGCCGAAAAACCGGTAGTTGTTGGCCAGCGCGAGGATGATCGGACCGCGTTCATGAAATCCGAACTTCGACCATGCGTAGGGCGCGCCGCGCGGGCTGATCCCGATATATCCCTCGGGATCGATCGTGCTGATCGTCTCGGCAATCCACTGGTCTTTCCAGGCGGTGATCTCCGGGTCGCCGGTGAGCGCCGCAAAATGCACACCCGCATCCAACGTCTTGCCCAGCCCGACGTAGACCGCCTTGGGATTTTTTCGCTGGCGAAAGGGGGCGAGAAAATCTTTCTCCATGTCGAGCTGGAGGAGGTTGCCTTTCATCATGGCTTCCGCGCGGTGCCCGAAGACGCCGCCCAAGCGGAAGGAATCAAATTCGAAGGCCGCTGCGCAGGGAGGGGCAGTTTCTGCGCCAGGCGTATCTGTGGCGTGCAGCACACCCAGCGGCGCAAGCAGCAGGGCGGCGAAGAGAGTGGGGAAGTTTTTCATGGTTCTACGGGTCTCGTTCCGGGGGGCATTCCGCTTATTGTTTGAAGAGAATTTCGTATTTTCCGGCTGGAAGCTGAAATTCACTTTGCTCCTGCGGCCTTCCGTTCACGGCGATCTTCGATGTTGAGGGAAGCTTAGCTGTGGCCATCGTGTTCCACGGAACAACGACATCCCAGCGGATCCCACCTTCCTCTCGTTTCCACGCGCTGGAGATTTTGCCATAGGGTGAGGGGACCTCGGCTTTGGCCCAGGCCAAATCTTCGGGAAACACCGGTCCGAGCAGGAAATGTTGGAAGCCGGGATGTTCGGGATCGGGCCGGATGCCGCAGAGCCACTCGGCGAACCAAAACGCCATGCGCCCGCGTTCGCTCTGGATCACGCCGCCCACCGCGCCGTGCGGAGTTTTGTAAGTGTCCCACGTTTCCAAGAATGTTCCATAGCCCGGCTCCAGCAAATTGGCCAATCCGGGGTATCCCTCGCGGGTGGCGACGGCATAGGCAACATCTTCGTATCCGTGCGCGGACAGGGCGTCGAAGATCCGCGGAAAGCCCGGAGTGCCCGCCACGAAACGCCCTCCCAAACGCGTGATGTCGTTTGCGATCGAGGCCGCCACTTGCTGCCGATCCTCTTCGGGCGGCACCGCAGCCGAGAGAGCCAAGGCATCATTGGCCTGGCACCCGTAGGTGTGATTGGCGGGATCGTAGAACTCCTTGTGGAGCGCCTCGCGCAAGCGGTTGGACATAGCCTGGTATTTTTCCACCAAGTCGGTGCGCCCGGCATGGCGTGCCATGTCATTGAACATACCGAGATTTTCGAGCGAAACTCCTGTTCCCCACATGAGCTTGCGCTGCGGAAGGGGAGGCAGCCTCACTTCTCCCGGAGGCAAATCCTTCACCGTGTCTCCGTCATACCAATCGAATGTGTAACAACCCCCGCGCAAATCCCCCCGGCTGAGATCCTCGGCCGCTTTCTCGCACTGGGGCCACCGGCTCAGGCTTTCCGCGCGGCGGTTGTCGGGGTTGTCATAGTAGTAATCGAAATAGGCCGCAAAAGCGTCCAGACTCCGCCGCAGGGGACGGTCATCCCCCTGGTATTTCCAGAGCAAATGGGCCAACTCGATCGCCCCGCTCTCGCTGACGATGCATTCGTAGTATTCCCGGAAATTCAAGAAGGTATCCAGATGGCCGGTCGGGTCCTGCGTGAGCACGGAGGCATCGACCAACTTGCGCCAGAGAGGTTGCTGGGGAAACAGGGTCGAGGCGGCCCGGGCATAGCCCGCCACCATCCCTGCCGTGAACTGTTTTTCCCGTGAGGGATTGTCTTGGGTGAAACCATGGGTGCAGGAAAGGTAGGAACGCATCGCGGCTTCATGGATCCGGTTGAGCAGTTCGTTTCCGCAGGAGAACGAGCCGTCGCGCGGCAGGTCCGTGTGCACCACGACGCCGGTGACCGCATCCTCAGGTGGCTTGCCCGGGTAGCCGGTCAGTTCCACATAGCGGTAGGCATTGTAGCCGAACTTGCGACGCCACGTCTCCTTTCCGCCCCCCTTGGCCACGTAAACATCCGTCGGCGTGAAAGCAAGGAAGCTCCAGCCGGAGGGAAACCCCCCGCCGACACCCATGCTGCCGTAACTGGGTGCGATCAATCCCGGAATGCGCTCCTTGGATTCCAAATTGTCATAGTGAAGCAAGGAGCCGATCTGTTGGTCCGGTGCCCAAGCGCGCTGCGCGTAGCGCAAGGTGAGTTTCGTGCCTGCCGGCACATTGACATTCAGCTCCGCCACGCCGGAGAAGGCTTCACCCATGTCATAAATCCAGACACCCTCCAAAGGGCTGTAGAGCTTCTTGGCAGGAATGCGGCGCACCGCGCGCTCGGGCGGCACCAGGTCGGGAGCGAGTCTTTTGGTGGGGCTGGGTGTCGGCAAGCAGTTCGGCCACGCGCTCTCATCGAATCCCGCCTGATCCCATCCGGCGATTTCCCCTCGGGCATCATAGCACTCGCCCAGCCAGTGGCTGTCTTTCAAGATCGGGCTGGCCGCGTATTTACAACCGCCATCGGTCAAAATGACCTCGCGGCTCCCGTCCTCATATTCGATCTCGAACTCGGCCCGGACCACCGGAACGTCTCCCGTGGGGTGGCAGTGGCTGAGGCCGCTGGAAGCAAACCACCCATGGCCCAGAATCAAACCCAGAGCATTGGGCCCCTCGCGCAGATATTCCGTGATATCGTGCACGGCATACAGGATCTGTTCGCGAAACGGCATGATCCCGGGCTCCAGTTCACGATCCCCCACTTTTTTGCCGTTGATGCGCAGCTCGAAAAAACCCGGTGCCGCCACATGGGCGCGCGCCCGGCGGATTCCACCCAGCGCGGAAAATTCCTTCCTCAACATCGGGCAAGGGGCGAGGGCCGCCCCAAGAGTCTCTGCGTTTTTTTTCTCCATGGCCGCAGCCTCTTCGGGTGTGGGCAAAGCCGGAGGATTCGGACGCGAGAAGGTCAGGTTTTCCGTCACCACGGGCACCGTGGTCATCCGCACCCAAGTTTGAGCCGCATCGTTGTTCTCCGGCTTGAGTGGGGCCTTGATCCACTGCGCTTTCCAGTCCTCCTCCGCCAGCAGACCCACAACAAAACTCCCGGCCGACGACCACCCGCTTTCCTTGTGGTCTTCGTCCCACGTCTTCACCCGCCACCAGACCGGTTGGCGCGATGCCAGGGCCTTGCCGCCATACTCAACCAAGTGCGATTGATTCGAAGAGACCTTTCCGCTGTCCCACAAATCGGCTTTGCCTAGGGCCAGCTTCTCCGGCGAGGAAGCCGCTTGCACTTGATACGCCGTTTGCTTGGCGCCAGCTGTGGTGTCCTCGACGATCCATGAGAACCGGGGTTCGGCTGTATCGATGGCCAGCGGGTTATCGAGAAACTCGGTTTTGAGTGAGGTTGGGTCGATGGCATGTGCAGCCAGCGGCCCGAACAAAGACAAGGCCATGAGGATGGATTTCACTTCGCGTGCTTGTTTCCACATCGTCACGGGTCGTTTGCGGTGGCTGCTTCCTTCGAGCCGTTTCGTTTATCGACGTTCCGAACCGGGATTTCCGGTTTGGTTCTGCCCTTGGTGCGAAGGGCTGCTGCGATTTTTCCGGTGAGCCACAGGTAGTGATCGCCGGGAAGGCCCTCGAAACTGAGGAACCGGCTCTCGCCAACGGGCGGGTCATCGGTGCATTTGAAAATGGCACTGCCCTCATCCAACTCATCGAACATCGCCACATACAGCATCCGCGCACCCGCGTCTTTGAAGGCCGTTGCCTGGGACCACAAGAACTCTCCTCCCAGGCGGGGAATTTGCTCCGTCTTGGCTTCACGGCCCTGAACCTTCTGCAGGTTCTGCCAGCTGAAACCCGGAAAAACCACCGGGAGATAGTCGAGGGATTTTCGATTTGCCCAATCGATGTCGGGTTTGACAACGCTTTTCGCATGCTGCCTCGCTTGCTCAGGCGAGCTATATCTCCCAACCGTCCATGGGCTCACAATGTCCGCCTGGGAAATAATCTTGTGCAGCGTGCGGTCGCGGACCGCGTCACGGTCCAGGGTTCTCCAATAGGTGGGCACGCCAAGCATGACCGTGTTGCCGCCGTATTTCGGATCGGCCTTCAGGAAGCGCACCAATTTCTCACACTCGTCGAGGGTGTATCCTCTCCCATCGTTGAATCCCACTCCCCACACCGCGACCACCGGCTTTCCGCCGTGGTGCAGATAGGATTGGTCCGCAGTGATGTTCATCCGGTCGACGAGACGCTTCCAGTCCTCGATGACGGTCGTTTCGATCTCGCCCGGGCCGAGGCCCGAGAGGTCATACATCATGGCCCATGTCCGCCCGGTGCGGTTCGCGCCAGCCTGGACATTCGCCGTGACCACATTTCGGTGGTGGTAGTCTTTGGGGTGCCGCAAATCGACACCGAAGCGCTGCAGGAAGACGCCGTCGATCCCGTGCTCCTGCATCCATTGAAAATGACGCAGGACCGTTTTCGGATTGTAGGAACTGAAGACATCGGCTGCCCTGCCATCCTTGTGCTTGAACGGTGTGGGATACTTTTCGTCCGGCTCCATCTCGTTCATGTCCGGCCAAAGGTCGATCGTGCAATGTCCGGGGCCGAACTCCCTGCCGCGCCCGTAATGAACCCATCCCCGCCCCGATCCGTCCCCCTCGGCGGCAAACCAGCCCTGGTAGCCGCACATCACCTTCCCCGTGAGCGTTGTGGTGTCAACGCCGGTCTTGTGGGGGCCGTCATACGGACGCATTTGCGAAAGGACATCTTGGAGTTCCGGGCTCTCCCCGCACCGGCCGGTGGTTGCGGACAGGGCCAGTGCGAGCACGGCCGCGATCCCGATTTTCGCGAGGCTCGCATAAATCGGGGGGCTTTGCAGCCGCTTGTCACTGGCCTCGCTGCACCAAGGGCGACCATATTGGATGCGACACGCGTCGGGATTTGCGGCTGGAGCAAGGGCGGCGGGGAGATGCAAGACAGGTTTCATTCGGCAGAGCGTTTTTGTTTTTTAAGTTCGGCGTCGCGGGCGTTGAAGAGGGGATCGGCAGGGTCGTATCCAGGGTTGGGCACAGGATTTTTGGCACCGATTTTTTCCATCCACTCCTCATAAAGTTTCTGCAACTCGGCGACCTTTCCGGGCATTTTTTGTGCGAGATTTTGGCGTTCGGAAGGATCCTCGAGCAGGTCGAAAAGTTCGATGCGGGGCTCTGCCACATAACGCAGCGTCCGGTCGGAAATTTTGTCTCCGTCGATTTCGATATGATCGAATGGGTGCCAGATCAGCTTGTAACGGTTTTGGATGACGGTTCGCACGGGGGTCGCGGCGTATTCCCGCATGTAGTGGGGAAAGGTCAGGAAGAGGGAGCGGTCCGGCAGGGTGCCCTGCGCAAAGAGGGGAAAAAGGCTCACGCCATCCAGCGGGTGGGCGGAGTCCGGGGTTACCCCGGCCGCTTCGCAAAACGTGGGGAGGAAATCGGCGAATTGCACCGGCACATCGCAACTCGAATCGGGCGGGATGTGGCCCGGCCAGCGGATGGCTAATGGCACGCGCACCCCGCCTTCGTAGTGCGTGCCTTTGCCCTCGCGGAAGGGACGGTTGGCCTCGGAGTAACGTGTCTTGGCCACCCCACCGTTGTCCGAAGCTAGGACGATCAGGGTGTTGTCCGCGAGGCCGAGTTCGTTCAGGGCATCCAGCACGCGCCCGACCGAGGCATCCACGAACTCCAGGCCCGCCAGCATATCGGGAGGGATGCCCGGTGTTTTGCCTTGAAACTTTTCCGCCCAGCGAGCCTTGTCCTCCGGCGGCACGATGTGTGGTCCGTGCACGGCCACGGTCGCCAGATACAGGAAGAAGGGATGGCTCCTGTTTTCCCGCATGAAGCGGATGGCGTCGTCGGTGAATCGTTGGGTGTCGCGGTAGGGGCGGGTGCGGTCGGCCGACTCGTTGCAGAAATCAAAACCCAACTCCCGCGCCTGCGCGGGGGTGAGATGGCCCTCCTCCAAATGCCACTTTCCGGAGATGGCTGTTTTGTAGCCGGCGGATTGCAGCGCCCGCACCACGGTATAGGTATCGGGCCGGACGGCATCCGGCAGCCGCGCCGATTGGACCAGATCAAAGGGCAATCCGGGCTTCGTTGGGGCGGGGCCGAGGGGTTCCTGCATGAGGGCATGCGGATGGACGCCTGGAACATTGTCGGTGCGGCCGTGCCGACCGGCGGTTTGCCCGGTCATGATATCGGCGCGGCTCGGACCGCAGACCGGCTGTGAGTAGGCCCGTGTGAAAAACATCCCCTCCTTGGCGATGCGATCCATGTTCGGGGTGTCCAGATAGGGATTGCCGGTCAGGCTCATGCCGGCGTAGGGCATGTCATCGATGAGGAGAAAGACAATGTTCGGTTTGGAGGGCGCGGCCGACAGTCCGCTCAGCGCCGAAAGCGCGAGAATAACGAAAAACGAAATGACTTTCACAAGGCGGGGGAGGGTTGAAAAATCCATCGAATTGAGCTTACCATGGAATTCCACAATTGGAATTGTTAATTTTGTGAACGGCTCGCTTGTTGGCGTTGTTCAGAAGTGTTTCAGAACGAATACCAGCGCCCCCTCCCGTATTCCGTGGTCATCGAGTTGGTGTCGAAAGTGGTGCAGGCCCGCACATGGCCGTCAGCAAAGAGGATGTTGACGAAGGGCTTCAAACGGGAGTTTTTATTCCCATCGAAGGCTGGGCTCTGAGTGTAGTCGTCCGGATCCCAGTCGCCGGGTGTGAACATTTCGGGTGCGCCGATTGTGCCAGCCAAAATGGTCTCGGAAGGAGCCTCCATCCGGCTCAGAACGACTGCGCCAAAAGCCCCGTCCGAGGCCATGGCCGGCCGGGTTCCGAGAAAATATCCGGGGTCTTGCTTGCGGGACTTGTGGATCGGGGACAGGAACAGCTCCCGGTTGCTGCCGAGATAGATCGAAATTTGTTCTGTCCAGGAGGGAAGCCCCTTGGGACTTGTCGATCCCCAGGGAACGGCTCCACCGGCCTCCGGCAACCTCCCCTGGTTGTCTCCGGCGAACAACAGCAACCCGGCACCGATTTGGCGGAGGTTTGAGGAATCTTTCGCCAGACGGGCTTTTTCGATGGATCGCATCAGTGCGGGAAATGCCAGCGCTGCGAGCACAACCAGAATCGCCAGAGCGGTCAGAATTTCGATCAGACTGAAGGCGGATGAAGCGCGTGTGCGCGACGCCGATCCCGAATGAGGCCTCTGGCACGGGAGAATGACAGACGATCGAATTCCGGCCACGGCAATCTCCACCCCGTGTCCGGATGTCCAAGTATTCAGAGCGCACATCCTTTAAAAAATACCGAAATCGGAATACATATCCACTTTTTTTATCCTTGCTCAGTCTGATCAAGGCATACTCGGCTGGAGCAGCTTCTGATTATCTCCAAATTTTGGCATCTCCCAGTCTATTAATCCTTGCATTTCTACCACTGAGAGTTGGTTTCGCGCGGATAAATCCTCGGAGGGAGCTAAATTTTCTGACGGTATTGCTTGGCCGACATCCTGCGGTGGGATTGCTCGGACCGAGGCAGGTCGGCAAGACAACCTTAGCGATAGCAATCGCGCGGCAGCAACTGTCGGTCTATCTGGATTTGGAGTCCCCCTCGGATCGTGCGAAACGGGCCGAGCCGGAACTCTATTTCAGCGTTTAAACGGACAGGCTCGTGATTCTGGAGGAAATCCAGCGGGTGCCGGAACTCTTTCAGGTATTGCGCAGCGTGATCGACGAAGGACGCTGGGCCGGTCGACGCAGCCGGCAGTTTCTGGTTTTTGGGTCGGCCACGGGCGAGCTTTTGAGGCAATCGTTCGAGAGCCTGGCCGGCCGGATCTCTTACTTTTGATTTAAGCACCTTCAGTATCCAGCTGTGGCCGGCTGCCTTCAACCATCCGCTTTCCTGACATGTGGGTGCTTTGCGGAAAACTCCGCTCCGCTCGGTCTTCCGCCACTCAGGAATGAGATTCGGTGATGTCTGCAATTTACAGACGAATTGTTGCACTACCCGCCTCCGCTACACCCTTTAATGTTCGCCTATTTTTTTACGGAGACCAAGGCTGCACAATGCTACCTGATGGGGCGATTGGGGGCGTCTTCGCGCGGGTGCATAACCAAACAATCAAGGCGGCCAGAAATGCAACCAAGCCAATGCATCCCACCGCGATTCCTCCGGCAGTGGAAAGCATTGTGATGGATATGTCTGCCGATAATTTTTCAGGTGATGCAATACCTGATGCTTCGAGTGTATTGAAACTGCGCATCATTCCGATGACCGTGCCAAGAAATCCTACAGCGAGACCACACAATGTAAGTGCTCCCCCGGAAATCATCATCGACTTTAAGGCTGGATTCATAGTTTCTTTTCGTTGGTTAAACCGCTTTCCATCTTTAGCAGACTATTGATATATTCCGCAACTGGTATTTTTTATATACAGGAGTTTCTATTGAATCGGCTGCGGTGTCCTTTGTTCGGCCACGATTTCCCATTTCCCGGCTGTGAGGTCGAAGGTGTCCTTGCTCTGCCCTTCGCCATTGACCGTAATGCCGGTCAGCCCCGGAAGTTTCACGGCGGCGGTCGTGTTCCAGGGAACGGTCACGTTCCAGGTGAGCTTGGTGCCCTCGCGTTTCCACGCGCTCTCGATTTTGCCGTAGGGCGATTCATGCCAGGCCCCGGCGGA
>CAMCXK010000091.1 GCA_945883435.1 Chthoniobacter flavus
ACGCCCCCGGCTTGAATCGATCCGGAGCTAAACTGCGCATCAACCTTTCCTCCGTTGGCCCCAAGCACAAAATCACCAGCCGTTACCAGCGCGCCGTCTGAGTGGGAGTAGTAGTTCGGATAACCTGGACCGTTGGCAACGCCACCCACAACAAGGGAGACTCCCGGACGAGTCAGGGTAAGGGCGGCTCCTGGATAAAGATTGAGCGCAGCGTTCCTAGAGCTATCACCGACCGTCAGATAGCGCGCTTCCTCAATCGTGTTGACGACCAGGTCTCCCGCCACCAAGCCACTGTCCTCCAGGCTTGGCGGCGCGCCACTCAGCCAGTTGTTTCCTGTGGACCAATTTGCATCACCTGTGGAGTTGTCGAATACTGCATCCAACCCGGAAACAACCAGATTCACATTGCCAGAGGCCTCATCATGTTCGACCTCGGCCAGCGAACCACTGGTGAAGCCGAATAACTCAATGCGGGTGAACACGCCGGAAAGCGACCCACCGTCGATCAGAGTGTAGGCCCCAGGCCCGACCGCTGTGGCATTCGTCACAATCAGGCCGGATCCGGGTAATAAAGTCACCGCGCCGGTTGCGGCAACGGTTTTCAGCGAATTACCACCGAGAAAATTGAATTCCAACAGACCAGCGGCACCAACCTGCACGGCTGCGGCAGAAATACTTCCACCGCCTCCATTGAAACGAAAAGTGGATGGCTTGGAACCCGAGGCCGCGCCGACTTTTAAGGTGCCCCCGATCGACAACGCGCCGCCGGAGAAAAACGCGTCACCGGCCAGACCACTCCCGCCGACGACGAAGTCTCCCTCTGCGTCAAGAGTTCCAGCCGCATGGCTGTAGTAGCTCGGGTAGGGATTGGCCGGGCCGGCAACCAGAACAGACACCGCACCAGAGTTGAGTACTTGGAGCGCCGCTCCAGTATGCAAGTTAAGCGCCCCCTCTCCGCTGGTTCCACCCAGCGAAACAGACTTCACGGCACCCACGTTGCTTGAGATCACCACCCACCGCGCGTCCCGGACCAGCACATCGTTCCCAGACTGCGGCACAACCGGAGGGCTCCAAAGAGTTGGGTTGGTCCAGTCGCCACTCGTGATTAGTTCGCTGGTCGAGCCCAACGCCGCCGCCGCCATGGAAACAACAAGCAAGGTTGAGCGAATGAAATGATTCATATACTTAACTGAGCATGACAGAGCGTGGCTGTCAAGGGCGCGCGTGCCACACACAGTGGGAGATTGCGTTTACGAGAAGCGCATGAAGCATTTAGAGTCATTGCGTGGCAATCTCGGAAAAACAAAACAAACACTCGGCCGACGGTGCGGGGCCACATCTCCTTGTCCGTCGACCAAAATTGGCAGATGTTGCCAACGCAGCTGGGGTAGCGATCAACACAGCGTCAATGATCTTGAACGACCGCCCGAATTGCTGGGCTTCGGAGACCACCCGCAAAAGGGTCCTTGCCGCGGCCCAGCGACTGGCTTACCGGCCGAACCGTATCGCTCTGGCGGTCAAGCGGGGGCGCTTTGATACACTCGGGTTAATTGTGCCTGATTTGAACAATCCGTTCTTTACGAGCCTTGCTGATCAAATCGAACAGGCGGCCGAGGCACGGGGATGTGATCTGGTCGTTGAGCACAGCCGCGTGGATTTGAAACGCGAAGTGCATTGCTTGGAAAGCATTCTCGACCGCCAAGTCGATGGCATCATCGCCTGCCTCATGGATCCACCGTTTCAGTCCGACGTGCTAAAAAAGCAGCTCAAGTTCGGCGTCCCAATTGTCGTCGCAGGCCCTGAAGGGCGCCAACCCCTGCCGGTCGATCTGGTTACGGTGGATGTTGATGGAGGTCTGCGCCGAGCACTTTCCTATCTGAAACGGAAAGGCCATACCCGCATTGCCTTCATTCGCGCTCTGGCCGAAAATCAGGGCGATAACCTACGCCAAGAGACCTTTTTCCGGATTGCTGCCGAGCTTGATCTGGGCTTTGCGGGGGTCGATGTTTCTGCGGAGTCTTCCGACCATTCCTTGGCCGGAGCTCGGGCCGCCTTCCAGCGCTTGATCACCAAGTGCCGCAATAAAAGGCCGACGGCAGTGGTCGGGTTGAATGATCTCTGCGCCCTTGGGGCCTTGCGTGGAGCACAGGAGGCAGGCCTACACGTGCCGCGCGACCTTTCCATCATCGGCGTCGATAACATTTCGTTATGCGAATACATCACTCCCAGCCTTACGACCATCTCCCAGCCCGTTCGCGAAATCGCGCTTCATGCTGTGAAGATGCTGTGCCAGCGGATCAACGGACAAGGCGCCTCAGAGCCAACGGTCAAAAAATTGCCTAGCAAACTCATCCTGCGTGAAAGCTCCGGATCCGCTCCGCAAGGCTGAGGCGACTCAGCTGAGCCGCCGACCCGAGGCTGGGTCGAAGAGGGAAACCTGCGCAGGATCCGCCACTAATCTCAATGCATCCGTGCCTGCACCAGGTGGTCGCCTCACCCGCACCGTAAGCTCATGCCCCGCCGTACGCAGATGAAGAGATGCTTCAGGCCCGGTATTTTCCACCGACTTGAGCTCGGCCGAGAAGGAAATTGACGCGTCGCCATCTGGCGCCGCCTCATGGAAATGCTCAGGCCGTAGGCCAAGCACCACTTGACGGAAAAGCTCCACTGGCGGTCTAGGAATGCCACCGGCCCAGTGTAAACGCATGACATGCGGCGACGAGCTATCCGCGTTCTCAACGAAAACCATGTCCCCCCCTTCCAGAATGAAGTGACCGCGGATGAAGTTCATTGCCGGCGAGCCGATGAAACCGGCGACAAACATGTTGGCCGGGCGATGATAGATTTCCAGCGGTGCGGCTGTTTGCTGCACTTCGCCGTTACACAAGACCACAATGCGATCAGCCATCGTCATGGCCTCAATCTGGTCGTGCGTGACATAAATCATAGTCGCCCCCAGCTCGGCATGCAGCCGCATGATCTCCGCTCGCATTTCCACCCGCATTTTGGCATCGAGATTCGAGAGCGGCTCGTCGAAGAGAAACACGGCAGGCTCACGCACCATCGCGCGGCCCAGAGCCACGCGCTGCCGTTGTCCGCCCGAGAGTGCCTTTGGGCGTCGCCCGAGCAGGTTTTCCGGCTGGTCAAGCCCGAGCACGGCCGCGGCTCGGTCCACACGACGCTGGATTTCGTCGCGGGGCATGCCCCGCAGACGCAACCCAAAGGACATATTTTGGGCGACGTCCATGTGCGGATAGAGCGCATAGTTTTGAAACACCATGGCCACGTCCCTATCTTTCGGCGCGATGTCGTTGACCAACCGACCACCAAGGAGGACCGAGCCAGAGGTGACTGACTCCAGCCCGGCGATCATGCGGAGGATGGTACTCTTCCCGCATCCCGACGGACCGACCAACACGACAAACTCGCCGTCGGCTACCTCGAAACTTACCTTGTTGACCACGTCCCTCGGGGCATGCCCACGACTCGCTTCAAAACTTTTCACCAGGTTTTCAACTCGAACGGCTGACATCGGGATTACCTTGCTTTAAAACTGGGGCTAGCGGAGAGCACAAACAGTCTTACTGCCCACTCCAGAAAACATTCGTGGTGTCGGTTGGAAGTTCGGCCGCCTTTCTGAATTCGACATGACCGTCAATAAACCCAACGTTAGCCCCACGATCAGGATGACTGGTTTTCCCAAACAGTTTTCCCGGGTGGACCAGTTCCGGGAACCAACCCTCACGGCCGACACTAGTCACGTAATAGTCCTTGTCGATCCGGCAACCATCCATGATCAGCGCCGTCTCAGCAGGGCGGGTAACACGCACGTTGCGCGAGGCGGAAGCTGTTCCTGCTGTCTGATACCAGCCACCGGCAAACACGTTCATGGCATAAGTATTCCAATTCCCGCCCGTTGGCGGAGCTACCCGAACGGCTGATGGACAGTAGAGGCAGCTCTTACCGCGGTTTGCGGCGAATGGCCGCTTGGAGTTTTCCACGGTGATGTAGTTGCCATTGAAGAGGGCCACCAGCCAGTTGCTGGGTTGTCGTGCGCCTTGATCGGAAACCGGAAACATACCCGAATTGTCCGCTGCATACGCTTGAAGAGCGGAGGTCAGGGTGCGCAGATTTGCGGCGCATTGACTCCGTGCGGCCGATTCACGGGATGAACTCAAGGCGGGCACTCCTACGCCGACAAGAACAGCCAAGATCGCCATCACAACCAGCAGTTCGATGATGGTCAAACCGGCCGTGCTAGAATCAGCTTTTGACATGATGGGGGGAAGTAAAGATTACTGGGAAAACTCCAGGTCAACGAAGAGCAAATAGGCTGCGGGACGCTCAGAAAATCCTGCCGCTGCTTCCTCCTGAGCTGTTCCCACATTTGTCATGGGCCACCGAGATCCGGCCTGCGACCGCTGGCAAACCACATGTTGGGAGCGAAGTCGGCCGCCGGAGTGGACTTGGACCTCGGGCACCGCATAAGTCCCCGGCGTGTAGATCTTGCGCACTGCATCCGGATAGGCAAGTTCGCCCCGGGGCACGTCCGGAAATTCCTCAAGGGGCAGACGGATCCAGCCAACAAAACGGCCCTGTGCATCGGGCTGAACCTTGAAAGCCACGGGCCCGGTTCGCCCACCGTTCACCTTCACATCTTGTCCTTCCTCCTCAGCTGGAGCAAAGCGTCCGTGGAGGGTCGCAAATCCAACGAACCCCGCGCCCAAGTCAGCCCGTTGTTCCGATCCGAGCGTTGGGGCTGTCGAGACACGCCAAACCACGCGATCACGCGGCGTAGTCGTGTAGACGTTGTCCCGGGCATCCCGAGCCGCGAACTCAGGATAGTCAAAGCCTTCAATTGTCTGCCGAACCGATCCATCTGCACCCACCACACGGAAAATAGCCGTGTTGCCTTGGTCGAATTTGTTGGCCTCAGTGAACACTCCCAGATGGCCGTTGGATAACAGGCTAAGGCCCCGCGTGCGCCAGCCCTCCGCAAGAGTTTGGCGCCCACCGTCAGGCTTGAGCAAGACCGTCTGGCCAGCAGCGGAGGCTTCGCCAGCATCTCCCATTGTGCCGTATTGGTTGAAGAAGACGCGGCCTTCTGCATCGACTACGGCAGCCTGCGCCGTCGGCACTCCTTCAACTACCGTGCTGAGTTTTCCGCTCGCAGGGTCAAGACAAACTATTTCCCCCTCCGTCTCGAGCGCAATGAGAAGTTGGCCACGGGGATCGACAAAAAGCTGTCTCGGACGGGTCAAGCCACGGACGATGGCCTCTGGCTTTTGTCCGGGCGTCCACCGATGGATGACCGCATTCTGATCGTCGCCGTCCGTCGCGAAGTAGATCACGTCGGCTGCTCCGGCAATCCCGTAAGCACCCGGATAGCCGCGGAGCACAACCTCGGGTTTACCCTCGCGCACGCGCGACACCGTCCCCTCGTTGAAGTCGGTAAAGTAGACCTCATCCTGGAAAACGGCAACGCCGTAGGAATAACCGCACGAACTCTCCACTGCCAACCGATCGAATCCGCGCGGCAACAAGTCACCATAGGCGCGAACCGACAGCGGTGCGGTAAGCATAAACGAACCGAGCAAGAGAACCCAGAGACTATGCCCTAATGGTGCCGTTTGCCCTTTCAATAAAGAGATGACTTCTCGCCACGGCGCAATTTTTGTGGGTGCTGGTGTGCGGGTTGCTTGCGGCGGCGCTGGGTTTGCTTGGCGGCGCGGCAAGCGTGTCTCGCTGAACCTGCGCAGAGTACGGTCCGCCAGTGCCATAAGTTTTGCGATGCTCTGGTCAAGGAGCCCAATGACAACTTCGACGCTGATGTTGACTTTCTTCTCGTTACGGGTAACCGCCGCGTATTTGATGGGTTTTTCGGTTTTCATTGGTTTGGTGCGTTTTTCGGTTTCTCTTGGTTAGTTGAATAATCGGGCAAATGGGGTTTGGGCACCGGCCATCATGGCTCACCGACCGCTGCAGCATGGTTGTGAAACTCCGGGGTAGGCCGCAATGCAGGCCCTCTGATTACACTTTGTTCCCAAGGAAAAGCCGTCCATTCGGGTTCGGTTACAGCAGCGAAGCCGTCGATAAATCCGTCTACGGGAGGTTCACTAAAAAGGAAATGCAGCTTGGCTTCATCCATCTCAGGGAGCCGCACTGCCTTGATGAGTATCTCATTCCAACCCTCGCGCAACTGAACCTCCCCATGCAACCCACCTTCATCTGTCCCCCAGAGCGACGGTCGGAAACGTCGCCGCAAGTTGGAATGGAACACGCGTTTGCCATTGAGCCAAACGGCCGCCGGGCCGAGAGGATTTAGATGAAACCAGATCGCCCTTTCACGCGGAGATCGCAGAAAGCCTTGAAAATAGATGATTCCGGGGGCGGTCAGATGCTTATCCAAACCCAAATCGAAGCCCTCGGCGTAGATGCGCCTGTTCAGGCCCCTCCGTCCATCTTGATCCTCGGCAGCACCCACCTGTTCCTCCGGCACCCCAACCCAATCGATCCACTCATCGCTCGGCCGATCCGATGGCACATGCGGCTTGGACATCCTCCAAACGGGTGCCCCGACCAGAGCGATCGGTTGCAGACTTCGAAACGGACGTTGGTCGTCTCGCCAGCCAAACCAGCAGACATTCCGATTGCCAAAGGCCGCTGAGTTGCCTGGCTCAAGACAAAGCTGGCGCTCAATTTCCGAGCATGCCGGGATCGTAGTTTCGGCTTCTGGAAGTGAGTAACTCCACCCAGCCGGAACCACAACCTCGACACGACCGGTCACCGGCACCGGGTTAGGGTTGCGCAGACTCAGTGTCAGGGTTTTCCCTCCCGGGCGCGCGATTTGGGGACTGCCGTGATATTCAACGGATAGCTCCAAATCGTCGGCAGGAAAGAAGACCTTAGTAGGAGATGGCAACATGAGGAGGTCGGCAGGTGCCAGCATTTGGTCAAAATCTTCCACTGGTTCCCCGAAGCGCGCCCTCACCATCCCTTCGATGCGCAAAGTGCGCTCCGTCAATTCGTTCAGGTTCGCCGGGATGGGATTCGGGCCGTCCGTGAGGTTGCGCAAACCGCGATTGAGGGCCCAATCGTTCACTGCGATTCCGTCACCAAGCGGCGCCGTCCACTTGGCCGGCAGAGACGAGGCACCGCCGACAATGCCGAGGATCGCGCCGACCGTTGCTCCCGTGCAGTCCGTGTCGTAACCGCAATTCACCGTGAGGCAAAGTGCTTCGGCGAAATTTTCCCCGTAAAGCCAGCCCAGCACTTGGAACCCTATGTTCGTCGGGGAATATTGTGCGTTGATGTGAGGGGAGTTTCCCATCACCGCGCGCCTTGCCTGCAACCAAGTTTGACCCTTGCGGTGAGCCTCTATCGCCGCCTGGACCGCGCGTCGTGTTTCACATTCGGGGGGGAGGTAGGATAAACCGATCTCTAGAAGCGCCGCCCGATCTTTGATTACGAATGCCGCTGACTCGATCGCGACGTTGAAGAGTTCACCATAGACACTCTCGCCACCCGCATGGTCCACCACCGCGTCACGCATGGCGAATCGGGCCGCAAGCCGCGGGCGCCCTGGCGCGATGCAGGCCCAAATCTCTGAGCGGATCGGACAGCCCATGCAGTCTTTGAAGTGGTTGTTGTAATACCCGGAGACTGGGGGCAACAGCCCCAAAGCAAGGTTCCGCTTGTGAAGGCCATACTCGTCTGGATTGTAAAGGATATGGTTCAGCCAGTAGCGCGAAAGGTCCTGCACCGTAAAGTCCAACCCCACTTCCTCAAGGACCTTTAGCCACACCAACTGGATTTCTAGATCATCATTGGGCAATCCACCCTCCTGAATCTTTGGATACCACGCGATGTTGAAAGGCTCCTCTTGACCATAAGCGATTTCCAAAGGCGCGCCAAGTGTGCCCCCGCAGTTTTTGCCGATCCAACACCCCAAGATAGAATCGCGCAATTTGGAATGTTTGGTGTTTTGTTTATCCATATACGCATCAGTTCATATCTTAAAAAAATAACAGGTCAAATGTTTTTGCAACAACGTTTGTGCTGAACACTAACACACACAGTTGTTACCTGAAATGGTTAGAGGATGCGTGCCTGCTGCATCGGCTTTCCGAAACACTATGGAAGATGGAAGACCTCGCGCAGTGGCGCGCTGACCGGACTCTGGTCCGGATTCGCCGGCATGAGGTCGGCCATGTACTTCCACCACTTTTGGCAGACCTCGGTCGCGGCGATGGATACCCACTGCTCTTCGCTTTCGATCTCCACGTAGCCGAAGAGCTGTCGCGTTTCGGGGTGCAGGAAAATCGAGTAGTTCGAGACGCCGTGATCTTTGAGCACCTTCTCCAATTCCGGCCAAATCGGATTGTGGCGCTTCTCGTATTCTTCCTCGGCGCCGGGGTTGACCGACATGACGAAGGCTTTGCGGATTTTCATGATTTGTTGGTGTAGGGAAGCAAGTGATCTTGGTCCGCGCGAAAGCTGTTTTTTTCTGATCTCGTTGAGTTTCATTAAACTCCAAAACTGACAAGAGAATGTATGTGAATTAATCCGTAATTATTATTTTTACCCCTAACAATAAGAGAGGTAATTTTTTCTTATTCATTATATCAAGAGCCAATCCTGCCAGTGTATTCTCAGAAATCATTTTTGGGTTTTTAGTC
>CAMCXK010000092.1 GCA_945883435.1 Chthoniobacter flavus
GATCCCGCTCATTGCCGTGCCGGTCTCGCTGATCGGAACGTTTGCCCTCTTCCCGATGCTGGGTTTCTCCATCAACACGCTTTCCCTCTTTGGCATGGTTCTGGCCATCGGGTTGGTTGTGGATGACGCGATTGTGGTGGTCGAGGCGATCGAGAGCCACATTGAAGAGGGCCTTTCGCCACGCGATGCGGCGATCAAGGCGATGTCGCAGGTTTCCGGTCCCGTCATTGCGATCGCCCTCATCCTCTCGGCGGTTTTCATTCCGACGGTTTTCATCCCGGGCATCACGGGAGCCATGTATCAGCAGTTTGCCGTGACGATGGCCGTCTCGGTTCTGATATCGGCTTTCAACGCCCTGTCTCTCAGTCCTGCGTTGGGCGCTCTTCTCCTGCGCCCCCGCAAGGAGACCCGGGGGCCACTGGGGGCGTTTTTCCGTGGCTTCAACTGCTTTTTTGACACGGCGACAAACGGCTATGTCGCGGTTTGCCGGGGGTTGATCCGGAAGCTCGCGATTGCTGTTCTCATGCTGCTCGGCCTGGCCCTGGCGGCGGGTGGTATCGGCGGCACGATGCCGACGGCCTTCATTCCCGAGGAGGACCAAGGCTACCTCTTCGGGGTGGTGCAACTTCCGCGTGCCTCCTCGCTGCAACAAACCACGGCCGCATCCGAGCAAATTGAAAACATGCTCCTCAAGACGCCGGGCGTGAAATACGTGACCTCGATTATCGGTTTCAACCTCTTGAGCACCGTTCAAAGCACCTACACCGGATTTTTCTTCATCACCCTCGAGGAATGGGCCAAGCGTAAAACACCCGAACTTCAGGTGGATGCCATCCAGAACCGCATCAACGCGGAGTTGCGCGCCATGGCCGATCCGACGGCGGCCTTTGCCTTTCCTCCGCCTGCGATTCCGGGCATCGGCACTGCTGGCGGTGTCACGTTCATGCTCGAAGACCGCACCGGTGGACCGGTGTCGTTCATCGCGGACAATACCCAGAAATTCATGGCTGCCGCCAAGGAACGTCCGGAATTGTCCACGCTCTTCACCACCTCTCTCTGGGACGTGCCGCAGATCCATCTGGAGGTGGATGAGGCTCAGGCAATGATCCAGGGCGTCGACCTCAACCAAGCCTACCAAACGGTGCAAACATTTCTGGGTGGTTATTTTGTAAACTATTTCAACCGCTTCGGCCTCCAGTGGCAGGTTTACGTGCAGGCCGAGGGGGAATACCGCACCGATCTGAACAATCTCGGCATGTTCTACCTTTCCAACAAGGACAATGAGCCTGTGCCAGTGAATTCGTTTATCAAAGCGACCGATTGGTTCGGGCCCGAATTCACGATGCGCTACAACATGTTCCGCTGCTCGCAAATCAACGCTTCCGTGGCTCCGGGCTTCTCAACCGCGCAGGCGATGAAGGCCCTTGAAGAGGTCTTTGCCAAAACGATGCCCGCCGGCATGGGCTACGACTACTTTGGCATGTCTTTCCAAGAGCAACAGGCGGCCCAAGGCGTCCCTCCCACGGCCATTTTTGCGCTCTCCCTGTTGTTTGTCTTTTTGATTCTCGCCGCCCAATACGAAAGCTGGAGCTTGCCGTTCAGCGTGCTGTTCACAACGCCCGTGGCGGTCTTCGGCGCCTTCGCGGGACTCTCGCTCCGCGGCATGCAAAACAACCTTTATGCCCAAATCGGCTTGGTCATGCTCATCGGCCTGGCGGCGAAAAACGCGATTCTCATCATCGAATTCGCCAAGGATGAATATGAGAAGGGGAAACCGCTTCTCGACGCCACGCTGGCCGGGGCCAAGCTTCGCCTTCGCCCGATTCTCATGACTGCGTTTGCTTTCATTTTGGGAACCATTCCGCTGGCGGTTGCCACGGGATCCGGTGCGGTCAGCCGCCGGGTGTTGGGAACAACCGTGATCGGTGGAATGCTCGCGGCCACTTTGTTGGCCATCTTCCTGGTGCCGGCGTGTTTTTATCTGGTGGAGAAATATTTTGTCGGTCCCCGAAAAGAAGAGCCCGCTCCGCCGAAGTGACATGCGCCGCCGGGGCTGCGGATGGGAGTGGGTGCTGTGCGGGTGGCTCGGGGTTTCAACGGCCCTCGCGCTTTCTTCCCCGGAATCCGGCCAAATTTTCGCCACCGGTCCCGCTGAAGCCGCCCGCAGGATGGATCAAGCCCTTTTGGAGGAATGGAATCCCCGGGCCTGGTTCCGCGATTCGGGAACGGATGCGGTGGAGTTCAGCAAGTGGCTGGGCACACGCCAGTGGTGCGAGCGGCTTGCCATGCTGCCTTCCGCAACCGTGGAGAGCCACCGGGCCATGCTCGGCGGGCTGATCGACAACGAATCGTTTACAAAACTGCTGTTTGAAACCTGGCAGCCATCGGATGACTTTTCCACAGTGCTGGATGTTCTGTCCCGCCTCAAAGCCCACGATCCGGTGGCTTGGGAGAACCATCCCGCTTTGACGATCGCAATCGCGGTGGTGCGCGACTCGCCGCCACCCGGTTTCTGGCCCCATGGCCAGGTTCCCCGCGAGTGTCTTCCGGGCTCCGCACCCTCGGCGGAAGAGGTGTTTTCGGATTGGGCGCGCGCCTCGGACGAACGGCGTTTGCTCGCGGATTTGCGCACGCTGCATCCTTCGCAGCTGAAGTTTGTGGTGGATGGCTTTCTTCCTCTCGACGAGGTGCGGTGGGCACGGAAAAACATCCGCCTCGCGCGCAGCCGCTTTGAGAACGCGTTTTTCCAAATCCGCTACCGCAACGAACGCATCGACCGCCGGGAATATGACTGGCCCGGCGGCACCCCATACACTCTTGAAAATATCCGGGAATCCGGGGGTATCTGCGTCGACCAGGCCCACTACGCGGCCCAGGCTGGCAAGGCCCTCGGGTTGCCAACCCTCTTCTTTACCGGTCAGGGCCCCGATGGCGGGCATGCGTGGTTTGGATTTCTGGAATCGCCAAATCGCTGGAATCTCGAGGCGGGACGCTACTCGCGCGGAGATTATCACACCGGCACGGCGTTGGATCCGCAAACCTGGCAACCCATCAACGACCATGAGCTGGAATTGCTCGCCTCGGCCACCCGCCGTTCGCGGGAATTTGGCTTTTCCCAAAATGCACTGGCCGCGGCCCGCATCCTTGCGGCCAGCGGAGAACAGGGGCGCGCCTCCGAACTGGTGGATATTGCGCTTGAGCTTTGCGATGCCAATCCTGCGGCGTGGACCATGCGGGCGGAGGCATTGGCCGCCTCGGGAGCGAATGCCACCGTGCGACGGGCCCACCATGCGAATGCCGCCCGGCGTTTCGCCTCGTCCCCGGATTTGCGTATCCCCCACCAGCAAGAAATAGCCCGCCTCCTGCGGGAGGACGGACAAATCGACGAGGCCGGGCGGCTCGAGCGGCTCATGGAAATCCAGAACCGCCGCAAACGCATGGACCTGGCGCTCGCATCCGCGGCCGACCGCATGGACGAGCTTCTTGCCGCCGGGGATTGGGACGCCGCCGTTGCGGAGTTTCTCAAGCAATTGAGAAAAAACCGTGCGCCCGCCGCCGGCGGGCAGCTTGCCACGACCCTCGGTGCGCCCCTCTTTGAGGCTCTTTCCGGGGCCGGTGAAGCGAAGCGGCTGTCCCGTTGCCTGGCGCAACTCCGGCGCGAGACCTCCCCGTCGCCCAACAGCCCCCTCGACCTCTTTTTGCAACGTTGGGAAAGTGAAAGAAGCAGCCCGGCCGCCCTGGAGCCCAATCCCTCCCCCAAGTGACGGGCTCGTTGTCCCTGCGGCCGGACTGCTCTTTGAAATAAATAAAGCAAACACCGTGCCAACCTGTTTGCAGAGGCGCTGGAGGAAATTCCGCATTTGCCTGTCGAAAACTAGCCACTTCCCTGACAAAGTTTGAACATCCGCCACTGCGATATGACCCGATTTTTGCAATCTGTAATGGAAGGATTTTCGAAGCGCCCCGTTTTTTGGAGCGCCGCGTTTCTCGTGTGGCTGGCTTTGTTGGTGTGGGTCTCGATGCGGATTCCCCCGACGGGCCAGGAGCAGGCCTTCCCCCAGCAGGACAAGGTCCTTCATTTTGTCTTCTTTTCCGGCGGTGGTGTGGTTCTGGCAGCACTTCTGCGGCTGACCACGCTCCTGCGGCCTTGGCCGCTTGTTTTTGCGGCGACGCTGGTTTTGAGTCTTCTCGGAGCCGCTGATGAATACCACCAGCAGTTTGTTCCCGGTCGCGACGGTTTAAGCCTGGCCGATTGGATCGCCGACACCGCCGGTGCTCTGGCCGGGGGCGTTTTATTGATCCGGACCGGTCCCCTGTTGTCGCGCAGCCTGTCCAGCCCGCCGTGATCGCGGGGCGGTGGTTCAGACGGTTTCGGCAGCGGATTTCCGGCGTCCCGCGGCGGATTTTTTCACTGTCCGGCCCGGAATCCATTCGCTCTCGTTCATCATGCAAATCGGGCGGTCTGGAATTCCGTATTCATTGCGGTGGAGCTGGCCGATCACCAAATCCACAGCGAAGGCTCCCACGAGATCGTTGTTTTGGTTCATGCCGCTCCAGCCCGCCAGATCGGGGGAGAGGTCGAGATGCACGAGTCCCGCGTCGCGCGGGCATTGAAGACCCATATGGTCCAGCCAATCTCGGATTTCGGGATGGGTGCACACAACCACATCGGGTTTGTGGCGGAGCATCCACGAGCGAAACCCTCTTTCCCCGCCGGGAGAGTAGTCGAACAGCGGCAAGGCGGGGCCCTCCTTGTGCCAACCGGTGCGGAATCCGGCGGTGAACCGGTGATCGACATTGTCCTCGATCAGCGGGTCGATCACGAGTCCCGGGTTTTGATATCCCAGGCTCCGCAAAGCGGCCGCGGCGTGCATGGCCGTGGAAAATTGGTCGTTGCACGCGAAATGGAACGCCGGGCGGTCCGGGCGGATTCCCACAACCACGCACGCCAGATCGGACCACAGGGAATCGAAGGCGGGCGGCAGTTCATGATGGTCGAAGACCGCCGCGATCACGACGCCGCGGATGTTCCGCGTCCGGAGAATTTGCCGAAGCCGTTTGGGGTTCGCGGCGGGATCGTGCAGCCAGAACTCGTCATTTCCATAGCCGAGTTCCGCACTGCGGTTCCGCACCCCTTTGATCATCGAGCGGAAGGTGGGATTGGTCTCCAGCCAGTTGCGGGAGGTGTTGGCGTTCAAAACCGCAATCGTGGATTTGTAGCGCGGGTTGCGGCTCGCCCGGAGCTGGGCCATCAAATGGGAAACCACGGCGTTGGTGCGATAGCCCATCGTGGTGGCCAGCTCCTGGATGCGCAGGCGGGTGTCGGCCCGGAGCCGGGGGTCGTTGCGCAAGGCGAGCGAGACGGTGGCTTTGCCGACGCCGGCGGCCTTGGCGATATCCGACATGTTGGGGTTGGCCATGGGGAGGGGAGGGATGCCGTTGAACGGTATCACAGAGGTTTTTTTTCGCGAGTGGAAAATTGAGGGGATGTCAAGTAACGTTTGAGAACAATTTTCCCCGGAGATGAGTTTTTTGAGATCAACCCTGCGGTTTGGCTGGCGGCTTGTGGCTGTTGGCCTGCTTTGTGCCGCACCGCTCCGGGGGGAGGGGATGTTGCAATTGTTCAATACCGGTTGGACGGAAATTGCCCGCAAAATGCCGGAGTTGGCGGAGGCGGGTTACACGTCACTGTGGCTTCCGCCGCCGACCAAGGGCAGTGGAGGCCTCTCGGTGGGATATGATCTCTGGGATCCTTTTGATTTCGGCTCCAAGGACCAGCGCAACACGGTCCGCACCCGCTATGGGACCGAGGCCGAATTGATTCACATGGTGGAGGTGGCGCACCGCTTCGGAATTCGTATCTACTTCGACAATATCATGAACCACCGGGCGTTCGACATTCCCGGCTACAACGAAGACACGCCCACGGGTGGAGAGGGACAGACCGAACTCTATCCGGGCATGGTTCCGGAGGACTTTCATTTGCGGAAAACAGAAGATGGATTCTACCGGAAATGGGACAACACCCGGGACTGGGGCAGTGCCTGGCAGGTGCAGAATCTGGGGCTCTCGGACCTCATCGATATCGCCCACGAGACTCCAAACGCGAACCACGGCCCGAGCGAAGGGGCCACGCATCCCAAATACTCGTTCGTGCGCGATCTCAACCGCCCCGAGCACTACGACCGTGACAAGGACGGCAAGCCTGTTTACTTCGGATGGTTGATCGACCGCGCCCGGGCCGCCTTGGGCGGAAATGCAAGCGCCGAGGACCTGCGGGCCCACGCCACGCAATATCTCAAAGACAACCGTGCGGCCTATGTCGAGGATGTGGGTGCCTATCTCATCCGAGCGGTGCGTTATAAAATCGACCGTTTGAAAATCGACGGATTGCGCTTGGATGCGGTCAAGCACGTGCCGGATTATTTTTACGGCCAGATGTCCGGGGCCAACAAGGATTCTTCGGACGCAGGCTATCTCGGCGGGGCCCAATGGCAGTTCAATTATTCCCGGGGATTCAGCGATCCCAACCACCGCGACTCGGTCTTCGACGAAAAAAAGGGCCGCGATGATGCCATGATGTTCGGCGAGCATCTCGGCCAACCGCCGGGCTATGGGGGCTATTGGGATTCTGGAATGCGATTGGTGGACAACGACCTCCGCTCCAAGCTCAACGGAGTGCTGGGGAATCCTTGGGGCACGCTGGCCGGGCTCGATTCCTCCGGCGCGGGGGGCTTTCCCGCCGGGCTTGGCGTGACACATGCCAACAGCCACGACAATGACTACGCGGCGCAAAAGGAATGGCAGCACGCCTACTACATGCTCCGCGAGGGATTGGGCCTGATCTATTCCGACGGTTACTACAAGGCTGGAACGCTCGGTGAATCCGGCGGGGCGTTTCCGCGGCATGCCAACACAAATTTTCTCGGGCAGTTTGCCGATCCCCGGATTCCGAACATTCTCAGGCTGCACAATGATTTTGCGCGGGGATTGCAGCAAGGGCGGTGGTCGGACGGGGACTATTTGGCGTTCGAGCGCCGCGACAATCGCGATCCCTTTGGAAACGCGCGGAGTGGGATCGCGTCCGAGGAAATCACAATGGTTGCGATGTTCAACGATAACACGGCTCAAGGCCAAGCCCGTCCGATCACCTCGAGCTTTGGACCGGGAGCCTATCTCTACCAATATGCCGAGGGTCCGAATGGTTCCTACATGGGTGGTTTTTACAAATACGCGGGCGAGTTGGGCGGAGTCGTGGTGCCTCCCGGGGGGTATTACGTATTCGGATGGCGCACGCCGGAGCTATCCAACCTGTGGCCCCAGGAGGCGGTTTCGCTCTATCAAAACGGCCGGCAGGTTCCCCGCATCACCGTGACCCGCAAGGATGGACCGGACGGGGACAAGGGCTTCAATCCCTCCAACCTTCCCAATCGGGGGTATCCCTCCGGAATCACCCCGGAGGATTACACCTACCAGACCACAATTCCTGTTGTGAAAAGCGGCAACTTCACAATCGTCGCCCGCGCGGATGGTTCGGCTGAAAACATTCTTCTGAAGTTGGACGGCGGGGTGGACATCAACTCTCACATCGGTCTTGGGAATCTCGATGAAATTGCCAAGCGGGACCATCCGCCCGGCATTTACAGCGATGTCTGGATGGGCTACGAGCAGCCGCTTTTTGTCGAGCGCCAGTTTGCGGAAAAATTTGCGGCGCAGGATACCGCCCGCTGCCAGACGGGATCGCCCGGTGCGGAAACCTACGTCAAAATCCCCGGGGGAAATGTGGTGATTAACAACGGCCCTGCGGCAGCGAACAATTATGGCACGGATGGCGGGAACCAGGCGTCCTGGGTTTACCATGATCCCTCGGTCGATGTGGGAGGGTTGGCTGCTCCGCCCAAACAATTTGACGACGCGGGAGATGAGATTGTGGTCTGGGCGAAAAGCAACTCGGTCGGGGCCGGTTACAGGGCTTTTGTTTACTACACGGTCGACGGCAGTTTCCCCGAGGGGGCTGGCGGC
>CAMCXK010000093.1 GCA_945883435.1 Chthoniobacter flavus
TCCAAGCCCAGGGGTTGATTGGCGAGGCCGAGAACCACTTCATCAACCGTGTGACTCAGACTGAAGTGCAGATCGGGAAAGTCGCGCAAATGGGGTTTCCCATGCATCCCTTTGGAAATAAATTCTTCTTCCGGCCTGGTGCCCGTGTAGATTTCCGTCAATAATCGCAATGCCCAGCGACTAAGCACAAAATTCCTCTTGCTTGTTTCGCCCGGAATCGCCTGGGCCATTTGGGCCTCTACGGATGTCAATTGGCAGTGTGCTGAACTGCCCGTAACCCTCCACAAGTGAATGAACCCGGCATCCACAGCGCATCTAAGCGATGTCGGATAATTTTCAAAAAAAAGCTTGCGATCCAAATTTGCCATGCTCAAAGTTCCCGCGATGAAAGTTACCGACATCAATAGTAGAACCCTGAATGTTCTTCTTTCTCTCGCAAAGAAAAAAGAACGCCTTACGAAACGCATTGCCGAGATCGACAAGCAAGTTGTCGCGCTTTCCTCCGGGGAAGTGGACTTGGCCACCCGCATCCTCCGGGAAGTCGCCGGCAAGCGCCGTCGCTCGAGTTCCCGCAACAGCGCGGACAAAGGCCCCAAGAAACCCCGCTCGCCGAAAGGTTTCATGCAAGAGCAAATTACCAAACTTCTGCATGAGGCTGGTCACATCGGCATGACGGCCAAGGACCTGGCCCACCGCGTTGAGAAGCCCGTTAATCAAGTGCAAGTTTGGTTCAGCAGCACAGGCAAAAAGCTCGGGATTTTCGAAAAATCCCCGGAAGGCCACTGGCGCATCCGACTTGGCCACGCCTCGTCCGAACCCGCTTCCCACTAAAAACCCATCCCTCCTCTCAAAAACGCCCTGGACCGATTCGGCCGGGGCGTTTTTTTGTGTCCGCTTGACGGGTTGCCCGGAGGGTCGCAGTCTTTCCGTCATGCTGCTCGATTTGCCCGAACGCCCCCGCCGCAACCGCCGGTTCGCGAAACTCCGCGACATGGTGCGGGAGACGCGCCTGCATGCCTCGGATTTTGTCTGGCCATTGTTTTTCCACGATCTTGCGGAGGATCTGCCGATCGAATCGATGCCCGGCATTTCCCGGTTGGGCGAAAAGTCGCTTCTTGGGGCCTGCGAGCGGGCGTTGAAAATCGGGATTCCCGCGGTCGCGCTTTTTCCGTGTTTGGACGCCTCGCTCAAGGATGTCGAGGGATCCGGCGCCACCGATGAGGAAAATCTTCTTTTTCGAACGTTGCGCAAGGTCAAGGCGCGCTTCCCGGAGTTGGTGGTGGTGACCGATGTGGCTTTGGATCCCTTCACCTCCCATGGTCACGATGGATTGTTGTCAGCCTGCGAGTCCACCGTGGACAATGACCGCACAGTGGATGCCCTGTGCCGCATGGCTGTGCTCGAAGCGCGTTTCGGGGCCGATGTGGTCGCCCCCTCGGACATGATGGACGGGCGGGTTGGAGCGATCCGCCGGGCCCTGGATGCGGCGGGGTTCACCGATACCGGAATTCTGTCCTATGCCGCCAAGTATGCCTCGGCGTTTTACGGGCCATTTCGGGATGCGGTGGGCAGCAAGATCGGCCGCGACGCCATTTGCAAGTCGATGTATCAAATGGATCCCGCCAACTGCCGGGAGGCCCTTCGGGAGGTCCGATTGGATGCGGCCGAAGGGGCCGACATGGTGATGGTCAAACCAGCCGGGCCCTATCTCGATGTGATTCGAATGGTTAAAAATGCCTCGGACATCCCTGTGGCGGCTTACCAGGTCAGCGGGGAATACGCCATGATCCATGCCGCAGCCCGGCAGGGATGGCTGGATTATGAACGCGCCCGCGACGAGTCGCTGATCGCCATCAAGCGGGCAGGGGCCGATGTGATTTTGTCCTACTTCGCGCCGGAGGTCGCCGCGCGATGAGTGCGGTGAAAAGCTGGGCATTTCCGATTCTGGTGGCCGTGATCGGGGGGGGGCTTTCCTGGATGGCATTTCAATTCGACGCTCCGGTCCGTGCCGCATTGGTCGAGGCGCAGGGGCCGAAATGGAAGAAATCCTCCGAAAAAGCGTTTTATTCGGCTGTCCGGCGGTGGGGCGACTGGCCGCCGATCATGGCAGGGGCCGCTTTGCTGGTGGTCGCCTGCCGCGCCCGGGGGCGCATTCGGTGGAGCCGTATCGTTCTCGCCGCGATGTTGGCATCGACGATTGCGGGAGCCTTGGCCAACGCCTCGCGTTTGACCACCGGCCGCACCCGGCCACGCGAGAGCCCCGCCATCACCCAAGGGTTTTACGGCCCGGTTCATGATGGAAAGCTTTTGATCGGGGTTCCCGCCTACAATTCGTTTCCTTCCGGCCACACGGCCACCGCTTTTGGATTTGCCGCCGTGGTGGTCTTGACATCGCCGGCGTGGGGTATGCTTGCTCTGGCGGGTGCCGGTCTGGTCGGTTGGGCCAGCATCGCCTTGGGAGCGCACCATCCCTCCGACGTCATGGTGTCCGTGACACTGTCGTTCCTTGTGGCTTGGGGAGTCGTTCGCTTCTACCCGCCGGATGGTTCGGCCACGGGCCTTGCCGCCCTCCGTCGCCGCCTGCCGGGGTTCTCCCGCACGGGCCTTTAGTGGATATCATCTGGGCCGGTTGCGGAAGTGTTGATTTTCCGCACTTGAGTTGCCGGGAGTTTCCCCCTAATCGCTCCTCGCACATGGAAAATGTCCAACCCCTCGTTTCGGTGGTCGACCTGCACAAAAGCTTCGACGACACGCCGATTTTGAAAGGTGTCAGCTTTGCAATCGAGGAGGGCGATCTCGTTTCGGTCATTGGTCCTTCGGGTTGTGGCAAAAGCACCATGCTCCGCTGCCTCAATGGACTCGAAACCCTCGATTCCGGCTGCATCAAGGCGGCGGGGGCCTCGATTTCGCGCCAACCGGGAACCCCCCTCGACCGGTCGTTTGAAAAAAACGCACACGCCCTCCGCCAAAAGGTCGGAATGGTTTTTCAGCAGTTCAATTTGTTTCCGCACCGCACCCTTCTGGAAAATACCATGCTGGCGCCCATGACGGTGCGTGGAGTTCCCCGCGAGGAGGCCGAAAAGAACGGGCGTCGCCTGCTCGAGAAGGTGGGCCTGGGCAACCACACCGACCGCTACCCGGCGAACCTCTCCGGCGGTCAGCAGCAGCGCGCCGCCATCGCACGGGCCCTCGCCATGCAGCCCCAGGTCATGCTTTACGACGAACCCACCAGCGCCCTCGATCCGGAACTCGTGGACGAGGTCTTGCATGTCATGAAGGCCCTCGATGCCGAGGGTATGACCCAGATCGTTGTCACCCACGAAATGCGATTCGCCAGGGATGCCAGCGACTACATCATCTACATGGAAGGCGGCCACATCATCGAAATCAGCGACGAGGACGAAATTTTTGAAAACCCCAAGGACGAACGCACCCGCCGCTTTCTCAAACGCTTCATGTCATGACTCTGCTCCGCCTGATTTTTGTTTTTCTCGCCTGCCTCGTCCCGCTTGCCGCCCAGGAGGAACGTGCAGTGCTCCGCTGGGCCGCCGCCACCGACAGCAACGCCCCCTACGCTTTTTACGGGCCGGGCAACCGCCTTCAGGGCTTCGAATTTGAAGTCATCCAGGCCATCGCCGCCGAAATGGGACGCACCCCGGAGTTCGTTCCCAATGACTGGGACGGTCTGATCCCCGGCTTGGCCCGCGGCCTTTACGACTGCGTCATCTGTGGCATTGAAATGACTGCCGACAAGAGCGCGGAGGTGACGTTTTCCAACCCCTACTACACGACGTTCGAGCAACTTGTCCTGCCGCGAGGTTCCGAAAGCGTCGACTCGTTGGACGCGCTGGCGGGCAAGTCGATCGGCACCCTCAGCCAGACCGCCGCATTCCACATGCTGGAAAAAACGCCGGGCATCGTGGTGAAAACCTACGACGAGGAGTTCAACGCCTTCGCCGATATCGAGCACGGGCGGCTCGACGGGGTCTTGCTGGATTACCCGATTGCGAAATTCTACGCCTCCGGAAATCCGAACCTCATGTTCAACACCACGCCGTTTGGATCGGTCACCTACGGCATAGCGATGGTCAAGGGAAACACCAGTCTCGCCACGGCCATCAACGACGCTCTGGCGAAGGTCATCGCCAGCGGGAAAATGCGGGACATCCTCTCGCGCTGGGGGCTTTGGACCCCGACGGTCGCCGAAGCCTTCAACCAGCCGGTCGAACCCTCTTGTGAGCCCACCGAGTTCGAGGCGTTCATTGCCGCCGGTGCGGAAAAACCGGGCTTGCTCGAGCGTCTCTGGGGCTATACCCGCTTTTGGCCTCTGCTCCTGAAAGCCTCGATTTTAACGATCGAGGTCAGCATCCTTGGCATGCTGGGCGCTGTCCTCCTCGGCTTTGCGCTGGCCATCTTGCGCGTTTACGGTCCGCCCCCGCTGCAGTGGCTGAGCACGCTTTACATCGAACTCATCCGCGGCACGCCGCTGCTCATCCAGCTGCTGATTCTTTTTTACGGACTGCCGAATATCGGCATCAAACTCGAGCCTTTCGTCGCCGGCGTGCTGGGCTTGGCGCTGAACTACGCCGCCTACGAGGCGGAAAACTACCGTGCCGGGCTTCTGGCGATTCCAAAGGGCCAGATGGAGGCCGCCCGCGCTTTGGGAATGACCCAGCGCCAGGGCTTGTTTCACGTGGTCATTCCCCAGTCGTTCCGCCTGGTTCTTCCACCGGTGACGAATGACTTCATCTCGCTCCTCAAGGATTCCTCGCTGGTGTCGATGGTCACGCTGGTGGATCTCACGGGAGCCTACAAGCAGATCGCGACCCAGACGTTCGACTACTTCGGCGCCGGCCTTTTGGTGGCCGCCTTGTATCTCATCATCGGTCTTCCTTTTGTCCGCCTCGCCCGGTTCACCGAGGACCAGTTGAACCCCTTGTCGAAACACGTTTTCGGGAAGCCCAAGACACCCCGCGGCGGCCCGGCCTCCTGACCGGGCAGGAGCACCTCAGGCGGAGAGTTCCAGCATGCGCCGCACCGAACGTTCGGCGGGACGGCGAACATCCTCGGGAATCTCGATGCGGGGCTCCAGATTGGCGAGACAGTCGCGCAACTTTTCCAGCGTGTTCATTTTCATGTAGCGGCAATCAGCGCAAGCGCAGTGGTCGGTCGGCCCGGGAATGAATGTCTTCCCGGGAATCTCCCGTTCGAGCCGGTGCAACATGCCGCTCTCGGTGACAATGATGAACGTCTGCGCGGCGTGGTCCTTGCAGAAGGTGACCATTTTCTCGGTGGAACACACCTCATCGGCGAGAAGCCGCACGGCGAGCGTGCACTCGGGATGCGCCACGACGACAGCTTCGGGATGCCCGGCCTTGATGCGGTGGATGCTTTCCCTTGTGAACTCGACGTGGACGTAGCAATGGCCTTGCCACAAATCCATCTTCCGGCCTGTTTGCTCGGTGACCCACGCGCCGAGGTTCTGGTCGGGAACAAACAAGATGTTTCGGTCGGCGGGTGCCGCCTCCACGATGCGAGCGGCATTTCCACTGGTTACGATGACGTCCGCCAGGGCCTTCACGCCCGCACTGCAGTTGATGTAGGCGATCACATAATAATTCTTCCCATGGTGCTCGTGGAGGAACGCCTCGAGCTTGGGAGCGGGGCAGGAATCCGAGAGGGAACACCCCGCTTCCAGATCGGGGATGACAACCGTCTTTAACGGATTCAGGATTTTTGCGGTTTCCCCCATGAAGTGCACTCCGCAGAATGCGATGACATCGGCCCCGGTGGCGGCGGCCTGGCGGCTCAAGCCGAGCGAGTCCCCCACGAAATCGGCGACCTCCTGAATCGCGGCGATCTGGTAGTTGTGGGCGAGAATCACCGCGTTGCGGGCCTTTTTGAGCGCGCGGATTTCCTCCATGAGGTCGGTCGAGGTCGTGGGCATGCGCCGATAGTGGGCAAGGAGCGGCACGGGTTCAAGCGGGGCTTTCCAGTGGGGGGTTGTGACGCTTTCGTGTTTTGTCCTCGAATTTTCCTCGCTTGACGACATCACGATTCGACCCGAAGGAACTCCCCCATGAATCTCTTTCGCCTGATCCTCCGGCTCCTCGCCCTTTTCGTTTTGACCACTTGTGTCGCCTGGTGGTTTTTTGCCGGGGCCGATCGCGGCTGGACCAAGACCTACGTGACACGCTCCGCCGTCGATGAGGTCACCGGCATCTCCTACGATATCCGCGAAGATCGCTTTGTTCCCGGGATGGACTTTTTGGTTGCCGGATGCGGCTTGTCATTCGCACTCGTTGCCGCCAGCTTTCTCCCGCTCCTCTGGAGCAAACACAAACTATGAAAATCACACGTCTCCTGCTCGCCAGCACCCTGCTGGCCACCGCTGTCCAAGCCGAGGAACTCAGCTTCGACTTCAAAGACCCGAAAGGTGTCAACCACATCGTCTTTACCATGGATGCCCCGCTGGAATCGATCAGCGGCACCGCCAACGGCATCACCGGCACGATCTCGGCCGACCCGAACGAACCCGAGGAAATCGAGGGCAAGATCGTGGTGGATGCCAAGTCCCTCTCCGTGCCAAACCCCGTCATGCAAGAGCACATGCTCGGTGCGGATTGGCTCGACACCGCGAAGCATCCCGAAATCACCTTCGAGATCACCGAGGTCCTGAACCCGAAAAAACAAGGCAATGAAGGCACTGCCGACATCAAAGGCACTTTCACTCTGAAAGGCGTGGCCAAGGAAATCACTGTTCCGGCGAAAGTCACCTACCTGCCAGGACGCCTGGCCGACCGCACCAATGGTCAAATGCAAGGCGACCTTCTCGTGGTGCGCACCAACTTCCAGTTGAACCGCGGCGACTTCGGTATCAAGGCCGGTGAAGCCCTCGACAAGGTCTCGGACACGATCAATGTCTCGCTCGCCATCGCTGGCGCGGCTCCCAAAAAGTAACCTTCAACCAGCGGCCGGCGGGGAACGTGTTTTTCCCCACCGGCCGTTTTTTTGTTTTGAGTCCCCATTTCACGATTGAAGCAGTCCACGGTGCGGCGCGGGCGGCGACCTTGCGCACGCGGCGGGGTGATATTCCAACGCCCATTTTCATGCCGGTGGGCACGCAGGCGACAGTCAAAGCCATGACTCCGGCTGAATTGAAGACTCTCGGCGCCCGTGTCATTCTGGGGAATACCTACCACCTGCATGTGCGGCCGGGTGAAAAACTCATCCACCGCATGGGTGGATTGCATCAATTCATGTCGTGGGACCGCCCGATCCTCACCGACAGCGGCGGATTCCAGGTTTTTTCACTGGCCCGGCTCCGCAAAATCACCGAGGAGGGAGTGCACTTTCAAAACCACCTCGACGGCACTCCCACGTTCATCGGTCCCGAAACGTCGATGCAAATCCAACATGACCTGGGCTCCGACATCGTCATGCTCTTCGATGAGTGTCCCCCGCATCCCTGCTCGTTCGAAGATGCCTCCCGGAGTCTCGATCTCACCCTCCGCTGGGCTGCGCGCTGCCGCGCATGGTGGGACGCCCGGCCGGTGGACGGACGTCCGTTGATTTTTGGCATCGTGCAAGGCTCCGCCTACGCCGAACTCCGCGAAAAAAGTGCCCGTGAACTCGTGGCCATCGGCTTCGATGGCTACGCCGTCGGAGGAGTGAGCGTCGGTGAACCCGAGCATGAAATGTTCCGGGCCGTTGAGAACAGTGTTCCCCACCTGCCTGCCGGTGCGCCGCGTTATGCGATGGGACTCGGCACCCCGCCGCAAATCCTCGGCATGATCGCCCGTGGAGTCGACATGTTCGATTGCGTCCTGCCAACCCGCCTCGCCCGCAATGGCACGGCCTTCACCGCCTCTGGAACCCTGAATCTCAAGAACGCGCCCTTTGCCGAGGATCCACGTCC
>CAMCXK010000094.1 GCA_945883435.1 Chthoniobacter flavus
ATACGACTTCTTCATGGGCGAGCGCCAGCGCCAGAAAGAACTCGAAGAATGGGTCAACAGCACCACCGCTCGCACAAACCCCCTGCATCGAATCCTTACAGGCCGCGACCAGACCGAGCAACCCATGCAGGCCACCAGCGACATCGCAGGAGGCCTCGTTGAAGCAACCAATATCGCCACCATGGGAGTGCCGCTCGCCGCAGGCGCAAAATCCATCGGTTTTTCCCGGTTGATCAAAGCAGGAGGCTCTCGCACCGCTCGCGTGCTGGAAAATGCCGCACAGACAGGCATCGAAGGAATGGAGACCGGAGCAGCCCGTTTCCAAAACCTCATCCAACGCACCACCCGCCTCACGCCCGAAACCCAGACCAAAATCGCCCAGTGGTCCGCAGCTGGTGGGGTAGGGGGAGCGGCATTCGGTTTGGAATCCGAAGTGCCAGGAGTATCTCAAGTTCAAGACGCCGCCAAATTCATCGGCAGTGCCTATGTCGGCTACAAGCTCGGCCTGGGCACCCTTCGCACCGTGCAGAAAGTCGCCGGACCCACCGCCACCGTCCTACGCATCGCTGCCGACCCCGCCGATGGATTCGACGCCATCGCCCAGTCATCCGTCGCCACCAAGCTCGGCGCGTTCCCGGAACTCTCCCCCGTCCGCGAAGTCCTCGAAAACCCCACCCGGTTCCGGGCTATCGAATCCACCCCCGCTCGCCTCGCCGCCGATCCCCGCCTCGGTCCACAGACCCGCGCCGTCATGGAAGGTCTCGCCAATCCCCTCGTTGTCCAAGGTGTCCGCGGAGCCAGTGCCGTGGCCGGTGGTGCCATTAAAGGTGCCGCTGCCAACACGCCATTCGTTGCCCTCGCTCTCAATGCCGAAGAGGAAAAAGCCGCAGCCAGCATGCTCGGCATGGGTGCCGCATTCGGTGCTGCAGGCGGAGCCATGAACCGCGTCACTGGCGTCCGCCAACGCCGCGACGAAGCCCGCGCCAGCGATATCGGCCGCATGCTTATGGATGTCGAACTCGCCGGAGGCGATGTCGCCGGGCTCGCCCAGACCTACTCGCCGCAACAACTTGGCGACCTCGCCGCTATGCAAGGCATCTTCCGCAACCGCGTCGAATTCGTCCCGCTGAATCAAGTTGATTACGACCTCAATGTTCAAGCCAACGGCGGTGCAGGGTCTGCCGGCATGTTTATCCAAGCCCCTGCGGGCGGAAAGGCCCGAGTCTTTGTCAACCTCGACGCCAAGCGCGACGGCGTTGCCCTCCATGAATTCGGCCACGCCCTCCTCTCCAGCGGAGCCCTCAGCGGAGCGCAAGCCGCCGAAATCCGCGTCAATGTCAACCGCCGCTACACACAAGCCGGCGTCGAAGCCCGCGCCACCGAATACGCCCGCAACCTCATCGCTGCAGCCAACGAAAAAGCTTTCCCAGGACAAAACCTCCCCATCTCTCCCGACGCAATCCGCGCCAAGCTCGACGAACTCGGCCAGTCCGGCCTCCTGCGCGGCGACCTCGACACCCTCGACTGGGCCCGCGACGAACTCTTCGCCGAAGAATTCCGCACCGCCTCCGCAAATCTCGACTTCGCCGCCATCCGTCGCGGGCTCCCCGCCGACGGCTCCTGGCTCGGCAGCTTCGAGAAAATCCTGGGAGGCCATGCGAACGCCCTTTCCATCTCCGGCATCCGCATCGATCCAGCCACCGGCGCACCCATCGACACCCCGCAATCCCTCTTCCGCGACAACCCCGTTCTTGCCGCCGACAAAACCCTCGTCAAAAATCTCGACACCTACATCAAGAACTACCGGCAGTGGGTCAACCACCCCGAGCAAACCAAACCTCGAGGCGTCCGCGTAGCACCCACCGCCCGACCCCAAGACCTCGCCAACAATCCCCAGGTCACCTTCCACGACCTCGGCAACGGAGTTCGCGGAAACGAATTCGCCACTCTCGATCCCGCCACCGGTCAAGCCATGCTCCGCAGCCAAGCCGAGATCAACGCCGAGACCACCAAGCGCCAGCAGCAGATGCGCTCCCTCGTCGGTTCCAAGCTCCTCCCGGCCACCGATCCCAACCTCGGCCCAAAGAAAACCGCCGACGGCCGCGTCACCATCCGAGGCCGCCAGCTCCCCCAGCAGTTCGACTTCCTAAGCGGATTCGCCCAGCATGTGCGAGGCTTCGCCCGCCAATTCGAGCAACACGCCGCCCGAGGCGAGTCCATGCAGGTTCGCTACCACGCCATCGGCACCAGCGAAACCGGATCCTTCCGCATCAAAAACCTCGGCAACCTCGAAGCCATCACCCGCGAAGTCATCCCCTGGGGCTGGGAACTCACGAGCAAAGGCAACCTCATGGCCTCCATGCTCGACCTCACCCAGTTCCGCAACCGCGCCCTCCGCGCCATCAACGACGGCAACCCCCAAATGCAACTCCTCTTCGGCAACGACATGACCCAAGTCGAAGCCACCCTCAAGCAGTGGATGGACAACCACCGCGCCGACCTCCCCGGCGACACCAAGATCGGAGCCCAAAAACGCGACGCCATCAACGCCCTCGTCGGCATCGCCACCGACATCAACCGCGCCGCAAATCCCTTCTCCGGCAAAATCGGCGGCCCCGGCAGCGCCATCAAACAATTCCGCCTCGACCGCGTGGACACCACCGCCGGCACCGGCCGCACCGGCTTCCACTTCGACTACGACAAAGCCAACGGCAACCTCCTCCCCGAAGTCGCCACCCCCCTCCCAGACTTGTCCCGCGACCTGCCAACGCCTCAAGGCCAAGCCATGCCGGAAGTCGTCATGCCTGGAGGGCGAGTTGTTAAAAAATGGGACGATGTCCGCAATGGCGATAATTGGAACAAGGTTAAAAAATTTTTGCCCTATGAAGAGGTTGATCCGATCTGGATGGAAGTCAGCCGTTCAAAAGATCAAACTGTAGAAGCTGCTGCTCGATTTTTGATTGAAACCGAAACAGCAGCAGATCGGAAAGGTCGGCAAATTTTGTTAGCCAACCCTCAAACAAGAGGCGGCTATAAAGACCCAATTAAAAACCGTGCAGAACATGTCACGAGCAGTGAGATCAAACCTGGCACAAATCAGCGTGAACTTGATTTTGAAAAAGCCAAATGGTTGGTGAACACTCCAGAAACCATTCGCAATGCACCCGTGCGGGTCATCACGGATTCGGAAATTCTCTACTTTAGAAACTACCGAAACAAAACCCACATGGTTGTTACAACCAAGGAAGGAGTTTTCTTGGATCAAGAAGCTTTCGATTCCGGTCTCGTAACGCAATACCCCCTTGAACTGCCAAGAAAGCAATTCAAGGGGGCAGCAAAAGTGGAATTGCTTCCACCTCCGCCCGCACAGGCAGAGTCACCTCTGCGTGATGGAACCAACCCACCACCGGGCCCTACGGATGCTGTCAACCAAGTTGGTCTTGTCGGCACCCCAGATGTGAGAAACTTAAAGCCTGACGGCGGCAAGTCAAGTAGCCAAGGCCAAGCCATGCCGGATGCGGTGCCGGATGCCGGCGTGGAGATGCCAGCAGGGTCGATGACCCAACTTTACACAACCGCTGCCAAAGCCATCCCGCGCACCATTCCGCAAGCCAAGTCCGTCCCCAAGATGGTCGCGGCATTCCGAGAAAAACTCTTCGACGCCGAAGGCAAGCCACTTCTGGACCGAACCGGCAAACAGCAAGAAGACACCACATGGAAAGTCGTGGAAGGCACCGAAAAGAAATTTAAGCCAGGCGACTTCATGCTGCCCCTTCCCAACCTCAAAATCGCCAAGTCTCCCTACGCGATCACCAACAAAGACCTCGTCGGCACCGCCCTCAAAAACAAACCGCAGGCCCTCGCATCCATCGAGAAAATCGACAAGGCCACATCCATCATTGATTCCGACCCGGCAAAATTCACAAACCCCAAAGGCTATGCCGAGATCATGCGTGACGCGGGTGTCACAGGCGACATCCTCGTTCCACCGAGCGGCATTGAGATGATGCTCAATCGCCCGAAGGATTTCATCGCCCTGCTGGATGGAGGATTCCACGGCCCGCGCACCGTCCCCGGCACACGCGACGCCGCCATGGCTGGGTTGGATAGCGTTGTGGAGATGCGAAATGTCATCGGCAAAAAACCCACCGAGTTTGTCACAGCCCTGCACCACCTGTGGGGCACGCTTTCCAAACAACTCCCGCCTCTTGACCAGGAAGCCCTCTGGATGCGCCTCGTCGTCAATCCCGATGTCATCCAGCAAATTCAAAACTCCATCGAAGGGAAATACTCACTTTCAAAAGATGAGTGGCCAGCGATTGTAGACAACGCGAGAAGTGCGACCCAAGGCCGCTACGAGAAGCTCGGCAACAATGCCACATCCAACGCCAATTCATTCCACTTGATGCTCAAAAACCACAACGGAAAATGGGGCGAGGTGGCAGACCTCTACTCTTCAAAAAATGCCATCGAGATGCGGTCCCGATTCAACGGCCTCGGCCACGGCGCCACAGGCATCAAAAACAAAGTTCAAGGATTCATTGGCCTCACCTTCGGCATCAAAGGCACCGTGCTCGACCGCTGGCGTTTCGTGGACCTCTACATGGACCCCGTCATGCGGGCGACCGGCGCTCCCAGCCATCAGCACTTTTTCCAATACACAGGCGAGGCCAAGCGCATTCCAGAAGACCCGGTCGGCATCTACAAAAACTACGGCACCCTTGAAAATGACAACCCGGCATTCAGCCTGGCACTTTACAACAGCATCGACCGAGCCGCACAGGCCGCCATCAATGCCTCGCCAGAACTCAAAGCCTACCTCGGCAACCACGCCGATCCAGGCGGGCTGCACTGGGTGACATGGAACGCGATCAAGAACGAGGCCGTCGGTCATTCCTCCCTTGATCTCACGAAAAACTTCCTCAAGGAATTCGGCCGCACAGGCACAGCCAGCGACTGGGTTTCCTTCGCCAACCGATCCAAAGCCTATGTCGAAGGCCAAGCCCCCAACGGGCGAGAAATCATTAGACTCACCCTCGACAAGGGTGTATTTGATTATTCAAAACGATGAGTGGATTCCCGGCAGACTTCAGCGAAGGCATCATCGGCGAAACCGAAGCCGAGATTGAAGAGGCGATTCAAGATGAAGAGAGAACCTTGAAGCGGCCTCTCACCGCACCGGAAAAAAATTATCTTCGTTTGTCCTACACCGATCCAGACGCTGCGTTGGAATTCGCCAAGCAGAATCCTGGGCTGTTCAAGTAATCACAGCCCCCAAAACCTCTCCGCATCCGCCTGCGGAACCGCACGGGCATAGGTTTTGTTGACCATCTGCGGCGATGAGTGCCCGAGGAAAAACGCCGTCTTTCCCGCATCCTGCCACATCGCCAGATGCATCGAGGCTGCTGTGTGGCGCAGACAATTCTGCGGCCACTCCTTCCACCCCATCTCCTCCACCAGCCGCTGCCGAGGCCGCTTCACATGCCACTCATCCAGGCAGTCCCACTCCTCCGGCAAATGCCGCAGCAACGCCGGCTGGATCGGCACGAACCGCCGCCGAGGCACCGCATCCGTAGACTTCGTCACCGGCACCAAAATTTCCTGCTCCCCCACATGCTCCCGCAAAGCCCGCCCCACCTCGCTCTGCCGCATCCCGCCAAACACCCCCAGCACCAGCCAAGCCCGCGTCCGGTCATCCTCCGCCGTTAAATCCAGCAACCGCCGCACATCCGCGACCGAGAGCAAATGATGCTGCCCCGTCCGCTTCGGGCTCTCCGCCTTCAGCACCGGCGACTTCTCGATGTAGTCATACCGAACGAGCCAATTGAAAAACAACCGCAGGTAGACATAGCCCTGCGCCCTCGTCGTCCCACTCCAGCCCCTCCTCGCCAGGAACGCATCAATGGCCCGCGCCGACACCGCACCCAAATCCATCGCTCCATATTTTTGTTTGAACTCCCCCAGCCACCACTCCACCAGCCGCAGATGATTTCCCCGAAGACTCTCCCGCCGCGCCGCCAAAAAATCCTTTACCGCCTGCGTCACTGCCACGCCCTTTACCTCCTTGAACGACTCCGTCCCCCGCGCCTCCAACTGCTCCAAAATCGCCTGCCTCGCCTGCTCCGCCTCCATCCAAGTCTCAAAAAACCGCCGCGTCACCTTCCCATCAATCCGCTGCCGCAACCGCCAAACTTTTTTACCCCGCAAAGTAAACTCCGTCACCGTGACCGAAACATTCGTCGCTTTGTGTGTCTTCATGTTGCCATACCTGTTGCCACCGTTGCCATGGAAAGGCAATTTTTAATCCACAAGTAACACCGAGGAGCAACAAGTAGCACCAAGCAAGAAAACCCCGCAAACCCAGTAAACAAGCGCTTTCGCAGACGTAAGACGTTGCTAAAAGAGGGGAGCCGACGACGGGACTCGAACCCGTGACCTATCGATTACGAATCGATTGCACTACCACTGTGCTACGTCGGCAAGAAACCAGGTTTCACCTCTTGAAGGGGTGAATCCGGCAAAGGACGCAACCTCTATTTATGAGTCCTTTTTTTCTCTACCGCAATTCCAAAATCCTGACTTGAGTGGCGCTTTTCTCCGAGAATCTTGTGCCGGATGCGGAAAATGAATCGGTGGCGGCATCCCGGAGTTCCTGGGGCGAAGCTTTGCAATGTGTTGTCTTTCCACATTGGCGAATGGGGGATGGAGGAGTCATTTGTAGATCGAATCTGTAAGTGATGGCCAAGATTCGCTCATTTAGAAGGAGGTGAACCCTTGGCGTTTCCTAACACCGCCGCTTTGAGGTCATCACGCCAAGTTTCTTTTTCGGCATCGTAGAGGCCATAGCCTGCGCAAAACTCCCAATACGCAGTGCTCATTTTCAATCGGGCGGCCTCCTCCGCCACATATCGGGTCCAACGCACACGCGAAGCCTCATCGGCTTTGGAGTATGCTCCAAATTCGCCGAGAAAAATCGGGCGTCCTTTTGCGCGCCCCCAGTCAGCGGCCCTTTCAAGACGGGCTGTGATGAACGCCCGCTCTTCGTCGGTCCCTTCCCACTCTTTTCCGATCCACTCCGGGGAACCCTCGATCCACTCCGGGGAACCCTCGATCCACTCCGCACCTTGATGAGTGAAGTGGAAGGGGTCATAAAAATGAACTGTGACGATGAGGTGGCGGTCTCCGGCGGGAAGTTCGAGTGTCTCCAGCGCAGAAATGCCATTGTAGTCCACGGGGCCGATGATGATCGGACGATCGGGGTTGGTCTCCCGCACGGCCGCGAGCAACTTTGGGATCGCCGCATTCCAAGCCACTGAGTCCAACCGTCCATGCGGCTCGTTGTGAAGCTCAAAATACACATTTTGGCCGCAATCTCGGTAGCGGCCTGCTACTTGACGCCAGATCGCTTCCATTCTATCCAGTTGTCCCTCTGGGTTTTCGTTGAACTCGGTTTGGTGGTGGCCATCGATGATGATGTTTAATCCCCGACGCGTGGCTTGATCGACGGCCCAACCCACCCGTTCGAAAAAATCCGGGTCGATGGTGTAGGGAACCTCGGCTTGTGCGTGCGTGGTCCAGCGCACGGGCAGGCGAATCGACTCGAAGCCAGCCTCCTTTGCCAAATCAAAAAACTCCTCCTCTAGCACCACACCCCACTCGCCCTCTCGGGGAGCGTCCAGTGCATTGCCAAAATTGACGCCGACGCCCAACCGTGCGTTCGCCTTTTGGATATCATCCGCAAGTGCTGTTCCCAAGGCTAAGAGGAGGCCCAGCAGGGAAAAACGGGGGAAGTTTAGGATTGGACTCCAAATTTCTGTAAAGTATTGGTTTGTAATAATATTAAGCGATTA
>CAMCXK010000095.1 GCA_945883435.1 Chthoniobacter flavus
CATGAGCGGGGACGCCACGAATTGAAGCAGCGAGAAAATGCCAAAGAGCCATCCCGTTTCCCATTCGTTTGCTCCAAACCGCCGCGCGTAAAACGGCAGCACGGGGATGACAATCCCAAATCCGATCATGTTGATCAGAATCGTGAAAAAAATCACCCCCAGCGCGGCGCGGGGTGCCGGAGGGGGATTAGTTGTCACCGCACTCCCGGTTGCCGGAGGAGGCCAGGGCTTCGCGGAGCTTTTCCACTTGAGAGGCGAGCGCGGCCGGATGGCTTTTCCGCTGGCTCTCGGCTTTTCGCCCGATCGCCTCCACGGTTTGCTCCATGCGGCCCATGGCGAGATGGCGAAGCAATCCTGCCATGCCGGAACCTGGCGTGACGAGATTCGTGTAGCGGATGATGGATTTTTCGCCGAAGGGTTCGATGTGGAGGTTTCCCTTGGCCGCCTTGGTTTGAAGCGCTCTCAGAAGCGTCCAGGAAATTTCGTAGGTCTCATCGGGGAGTTGGCGCAATTCGTTGCGCGCGACATAAACCTCGTCGGAAAGAATCGGCACATCCACCTCGTATTCGACCTCTGCCACGCAAGGGGACACCAGTTGGTTGACGCGCGAGGACAGCACATCCGGAATGTAGGTCTTGGCCTCGGCATAGTCGAAAAAAACGGCCGCCACCTGCTCCGGAGAGGCATTCACCACGCGGTAGACGCGGGCTCTGGGCCATGGTTGGCCCTCCACCGCCTCTTCGATCAAAACCTGTTTGCCGCCCTTGACCGACTGGCGCTGTGCGGGGTCAAGGTCGTTCCAGACCGATGCCGCAGCCTGGCCTGCCATACCCGCTGCCAGAAGGAACAACAACCGAAATCTCATGCGCACGTATCCAACCCCCGGTGGCCGGTTGATGCAAGCCCCCTGTAAAAATCCCTTTCGCAGGGCGCCGCGCTCGGTTTGAATGTTCCCCAAACAGGGCATATGGCGAAGCAGCAGACGATTCTGGTGGTGGACAGGGAAACGGATTTTCTCGATTGGGTGAGGTTGCAACTGGCGGGACCGTCCATGCGCGTGCTCACGCAATCCTCATCGGATTCGGGATATAAAACATTCTGCCTCGAGGAGCCCGACCTTGTTTTGGCGGAGATGAATCTTCACCCGTTCACCGGCGCGGAGTTGCTGGCAAAAATCCGGAAACACTCGCCCAACGCCCTGGTTATCCTCACCAGCGCGTTCGGCACCACCCAATCGGTGATCGAAGCGATGAAGATGGGAGCTTTCGATTTTGTCCGCAAGGAACAGCTGCCCTTCAATCTCAAGGTTGTGGTCGATGCCGCCCTGCAGGCGGCGCGCGAGTTGCGGTCGGCCAACACGTTTCAGCCCCAGCTCACGGTGGAGCAGCACCGGGACGAGATCGTGGGGCGCTCGGAGGCGATGCAGCAGGTTTTCAAAATGATCGGCCGCGTGGCCGGAAGCGATGCGGCGGTGATGGTCACGGGCGAAAGCGGATCGGGAAAGGAACTCGTCGCCTGCGCGATCCACAACTACAGCGCCCGCAGTTCGAAGAATTTTCTGGCGATCAATTGCGCTGCAATTCCCGACAATCTTTTGGAAAGCGAATTGTTCGGCCACGAAAAGGGCGCCTTCACCGGTGCGGCAACGCAGCGTATTGGCCGCTTCGAGCAATGCCACAAGGGCACACTCTTTCTCGATGAGATCGGAGAAATGCCCCTTCAAGTGCAAAGCAAGATTCTGCGGGTGCTTCAGGAGGGCGAGTTCTCCCGGGTGGGGGGCAACCAGACTTTGCACGCCGATGTCCGCATCGTTTGCGCGACCAATAAAAACCTCGAAGAGGAGGTCCTGAAAAAAACCTTCCGCGAGGATTTGTTCTACCGGCTCAACGTCGTTCGCATCCATATTCCCCCTCTGAGGCAGCGCGTTCAGGACATCCGGCTTCTGGCCGAGTATTTCCTCCAGCGCATTGCCAACCACAAGCACTCCCCGCCGCTGAAGCTCTCCGAGGAGGCGGTCCGCGTATTGGAGGCGTATCCCTGGCCCGGGAATGTGCGCGAACTGGAAAACACCCTGCAACGCGCGGCGGTTCTCACAACCGCGGACATTCTTCTTCCCAAGGACATCCCTCTCGGCGTCACCGAGGGAGAGGCCGGGGCGGGCGGTTCCGGAGAGTTGCCCCCGGCCCCCGCCGCCGGCATGCTGTCTCCGGGGGATGCCATGGAAATTCTTTTTGAAACCGCCGGCCGGGACTCTTCCGTGCCGCTCCTCCCTTGGATCGAGCGGGAGTTCACCAAAAAGGCGATGCAAAAAACCGGAGACAATCAGGTCCGAGCCGCCAAGCTTCTCGGCATCACCCGCGCCACACTCCGTAAGCGCCTGGAGCGCCTCTCGGAGGACCTCGAAGTGCCGGAGGATTAGGTATCGTGATCTTCGCGCGCCGTTTGGACGGTCACTTGTGGACCCCCGTGGATTCCCTTCCTGTCGGCGACCGGGGGTTCCGCTACGGGATGAGCGTTTTTGAAACCGTGGCCGTGGCCCACGGGCGGTTGCTTTTTTGGACCGGGCATGTGGAGCGTCTTGCGCGAGCGGTTGCGGATTGTGGAGGACGGTTGCCCGCGATTCCGGAGGTGGCCGTTCCTTTGCGCGCCTCCGGGTTGTTGCGCCTCTACGCCACAGCGGGCTTTGGCGGTCCCGGGGATGCTTTTTGCGGGGAGGTCTACGCGTTTTTTGAATCTGCGGAGGTGGGGTGGGATTTGGCACCGGTGCGGATTGCCTCCAGCGCGGCTCCGTATCTTCCACGGCCCGGCGGTTGGAAATCAGGGAACTACTGGCAAAACATCGATGCATGGAACGCCGCGAGGCGTTCGGGTTGCGATGAGGCGCTGGTGTTCAATCCGGCGGGAATGCTCGTCGGCGCCTCGATGGCCAATATCTTTCTCCTCCTTGACAGTGGATGGAGCACGCCCTGCCTCGAGAGCGGGGCGAGACCCGGCGCGGTGAGGGAATGGGTGATGTGCTCCCGGGGAATCGGGGAGGATTTTCTCGATGCGGCGGCGTGCGCCTCCTGTCGGGCCGCTTTTCTCACAAGCAGCCGCATTGGTCTACGCCCGGTGGCCGAACTCGATGGGCGTCCCTTGGAAATCGAATCCGTGCGTGCGTTCCAGACGAATTACTTTCATGACATTTTTGCCGGTTGAGGATTTTTTGTCGAAGTGGTCACTCCCGTCCGGCGCGGACACTGGGATGTTTCCCGAGGTGGCGGAGGCGGCCCAGCCGTTTCTCGCGGCCTTGATTCTCCGGCAAATCACCGGGCGTGCCTGGGTGGTTTGCCGGGATTTGAAATCCCAGGAGGATTTTGCTGCCGAGATGGCGTCCTGGTGTGGACGGGTGAGGCTTTTCCCGGACGCGGAGGCTCCGCCCGATGGCGCGCTTCCCGACCAGGAAACCGCTTCCGAGCGCCTCGAGTTGCTGCGCACGCTCGCCTCTCCAGAGATTGACTCCTCGGAAGTAGTGGTGATCCATGCCGATCAGTGGAGTTCAAAGGTTCCCGAACCGGCGATCTTCGGCCGCCACCTCCTGGTCTTGAAACAACGACAGGAGATCGATCCCGCCTTGGTCGCAAGGACCCTTCTGGAAGCGGGCTATGAGCGGTGTGGAACGGTTGCCGCAAGGGGACAGTTCGCGATTCGAGGCGGCATCGTTGATGTCTTTTCGTGGCAGGCTCCGCGACCGTTCCGCCTGGAATGGTTTGATCTGGAGATCGACTCGATCCGTGAATTCGATCCGGATTCGCAGTGTTCGATCACTTCCCGGGAAATGGTCGAAATCCTGACCACACGCTCTGCCGGAGTGGATGTTCCACTGGAAAGCTACCGCCGGCCCGGCGATGCGGTGTTGCATATTGAGACGCTGGAATCCTCCGCCGGTCTGGGCTGGGTGGGATCGGGCGGTGAGGCCCGGCCGGGCTTTCCTGTTTTTCATCCCGCTCCCTTCAGTGATTTGGGAGCTGGAGACATCGTGCTCAACGAGGCGAAGCGGGATCAATTTTTCAACCAACTGCATGCCTGGCGCGCGGCGGAGTGGACGATTGTTTTTGCCTGTGCCCGCGAGGGCGAGGCGGAGCGGTTTGCCGAGATGGCGGGCGATTTCGATCTGGATGTCTCCGGAGTCCGATTTCTTCAAAATCGTGCCACACGGGGCTTCGTATGCCCGCAGTGGCGCTTGGCGGTTCTTTCCGAGGCCGAGGTCCTCGGACGTTCAGCCACCCAGCGGGCCCAGCGTGCCGCCCTCCGCAGGGAACGCGTGCGCGGGGGGCGCGGAGGCATGGACTTTTCGGAGTTCGAGGCCGGCGACCTGGTGGTGCATCTGGATCACGGCATCGGCCGCTTCGAGGGAATGCAAGCCTCACCCGACGGGCCCGGAGAAGTCCTGGTGCTGGAATTCGCCAACGAGGCCCGGCTTTACGTTCCCATCGAACACGCCTGGCAGGTGGCGCGCTACGTCGGCCTCGGGAAAAAAAATCCCGACCTCTCCGAGTTGGGGGGCGCGCGCTGGAACAAAGCCAAGGAAAAAGCGGGTGAGGGGATCTACCAATATGCCGCCCGAATGCTCAAAGTGCAGGCGGAGCGCGAGACAGCCGAGGGACACGCGTTCCCTCCCGATTCGCGTTGGATGCAGGAGTTCGAGCGCTCGTTTCCCTTCACCGAAACCCCCGACCAGGCACGCGCGATTTTGGATGCCAAATCCGATATGGAATCGACCCGCGCGATGGACCGCTTGATTTGCGGCGATGTGGGCTTCGGAAAAACCGAGGTTGCCATCCGCGCCGCCTTCAAAGCGGTGACCAGCGGGAGGCAGGCCGCCGTGATTGCTCCGACCACGGTGCTGGCGCAACAGCATTGGCAAAATTTCCGGGAGCGCATGAGCGAGTATCCCGTCCGCATCGAACTCCTCAGTCGATACCGCACTGCAGCGGAGCAAAAGGAGGTTCTGCGCGGGCTTGCGGACGGGAGTGTGGATCTCGTGGTTGGCACGCACCGGGTGATTTCGCCGGATGTGGTTTTTAAAAACCTGGGACTCGTCGTGGTGGACGAGGAACAGCGTTTCGGTGTCCGACACAAGGATTCGCTGAAAGAGAAGTTCCGCCTGGTCGATGTCTTGACGCTCTCCGCCACGCCGATTCCCCGCACGCTTTACCTCTCGCTCATGGGGGCCCGCGACATGTCGGTGATTGAGACCCCCCCCTCGAACCGCTTGCCTGTCGAAACCCTTATCTGTGGCTACGACGAGCGGATCATCCGCGATGCCGTGAGCCGCGAAATCGCCCGCGGGGGTCAGGTTTACTTTCTCCACAACCGCATCGGAACCATTGAGCGCGTCGCCCAACGCATTCACGAACTCTGCCCGTCCGCCCGCGTGATTGTCGGCCATGGTCAGATGGAGGAGAAACAGCTCGAGTCGGTCATGCAAAGTTTTGTTGCCGGCCAGGCGGATGTGCTGGTTTCAACCACGATCATTGAAAGCGGACTGGATATCCCGAATGCGAACACCATCGTCATCGACCGGGCCGACCGCTTCGGCCTCGCGGATCTCTATCAACTGCGGGGTCGTGTCGGCCGTTCGGGAGTCAAAGCCTATGCCTACCTTCTCCTGCCCCGCGAACTCATGGCTGTGGGGGCCGCCCGCAAGCGAGTGGCCGCGATCAAGCAATACACCGAACTCGGGTCGGGCTTCAAAATCGCCATGCGCGATCTGGAAATCCGAGGGGCCGGCAACCTTTTGGGAACCGAGCAAAGCGGACACATCATCGCGGTGGGATTCGATCTTTACTGCAAAATGCTCCGGCGGGCGGTCGAGTCGGTGAAATCCCGCACCCGCCCCGCCTCGCCGGTTGTGCTGCGGTTGGACTTTGTCGAGACCGAAGAGGCGCGCTTTCGCGATCGCTTGGAATGGGCGGGAGCATTTCTTCCCGCTTCATACATGCCCGACTCCCGCTGGCGCATCGAGGCCTACCGTCGCCTGGCCGAGGTGGGCAACCGCGAGGAACTTGACGCCTTGCGGGCGATCTGGCGTGACCGGTTCGGGCCTCTCCCGGAGTTTGCCGAAAATGCGCTGTCTCTGGGTGCGATCCGTATCGAGGCTGCGCGGCGGAGAATTTTCTCCGTCGAGGTCAAGGATGGAAAAATCATGCTGACCCGACGCGGTGGCTACCATCAAATTGACGGGCGGTTTCCCCGCTTGACCCTCTCCGAAGCGACTCCTAAGGTGCGCGAGTTGCTCGAATTCCTCGAAAAATTGCCAGTCCCATGAGCCGGATTTCCTTACTCGCCAGTCTCCTTCTTTTCACCACATTCCTCACACCCGCTTCGGCCCAACAAGCCGAGGTCATCGACGGAGTGGCTGCGGTGGTCAACGAGGATGTGATTACCATCTCCCAGGTGCGCGAGTTGATTGGCGCGCGAGAGAGAGCTTTGCGCGAGGCCTATGCCGGCCCCGACCTGGTCGAGAAAATCAAGGAAATGCGGCTGGCTGCTCTCAAGGATCTCGTGGATCGCCAACTGATCCTGCAAGAGTTCCGCAAAATGCAGGAAAAAGGCGCCAATATTCCGGACTACGTCGTGGATGACCGCGTGCAAACCATCATTCGCGAGGAGTTCGGAGGCGATCGCGCAGCTTTTGTTCGCACCCTTCAGGCCCAAGGTTACACCTTGACCCGCTTCAAGGAGATCGAGCGGGACAAAATCATTGTTCAAGCCATGCGACAAGCCAAGGGTAACGACAACGTCGTGGTGTCTCCCAGGCAGGTGCAGTCATTTTACGAAAAAAACAAAGCCGCATTTTCGATACCCGAGCAGGTGAAACTTCGCATGATTGTCCTGCGCAACGGCGAATCCGACGATCTCGGCGGCGCTCCCGACAAAAACCAGACCGCCGAGGAAATCCGTCAAAAACTGATCGATGGTGCCGCGTTCGACCGGATGGCCGAGATGTATTCGGAGGATGAATCCACACGTGACGCCGGCGGTGACTGGGGATGGGTCGAGCGGAATACTTTGAACGAGGATCTCACCCGCGTGGCCTTCTCTCTGAAGCCCGGCGATTTCAGCAAAGTTCTCCGCCTCGGTGACTCCTACTACATTCTCCAAGTGGAGGCGAAACGTGAAGCTTCGGTGAAACCGCTTTCGGAAGTCCGCGAACAAATCGAACAAAGCCTCCTGCAGCAGGAACGCATGAAATCCCAGCAGCGTTGGTTGGATACGCTCCGTCAAAAAGCCTATATCAAAATTCTCGCCTAACCCCCTTCGCGATAACTTTCGCCTATTAAACTAAAGTATAATCGACGGATTTTATCTATTTCCCTATTGAATCTCCCCGCTCACGAAACCCATATCCGCGTGACAACTGACATCCGTTACCATCGCACTTCGACGCCTTGCGCCTGCGCGCACAACCCAAGTGTCTCGTCGATTTCGCCATCCCCAGTCTTGAGCTTCTGAAAACGTTCCCCCCATCCCCCCTGCGTTCGTTGCTGGCAGCCATCGCCGTCGGTTGTCTTGTCTTTTTTGCCCGTGAAGTCTCCGCTCAAACGGTCCTGACAGTGCGGGAGGCGGAATTCCGCACACGCTGGGCCGGGCCCCAGGAGGATCGGATCGTCACGCCGCAGTATTTTGAAGACGGCGGGGGGCTTGAAGAGGAGGACGGGGAGCAAGCCGGAGAGCCCGTTGCC
>CAMCXK010000096.1 GCA_945883435.1 Chthoniobacter flavus
TGGCGGGAAGCTTCTTGTATTCGGACATCGGTATCTTGTTCGAATACATGATCCACTCGCCGTAATCGTCGCGGTCGCCGTATTTGCCTTCGAGCACGGAATAGACGCCCCAGTGGATGAAGAGGCCGAACTTCGCGTCGCGCCACCAACCCATGCGCGTGTCCCGCTCTTGCGGGGTTTCGTTTGCATGGGGCGGCTTGACTTCCGCGGCGATCGCGCCGGTGGACAAAATGGCCGCAATGGTCGCCATGGGTGGAAGGAAGGAGAATTTCATGTTCGGGGTTGTGCTGACTACCGTTCCGGAATGAATTCGACCTTGCCGTCTTCGATGGCCACCTGTCCGACCAAAACATACCTCCCCGCTTTGCTTGTCATGCCATCAATCAGCGCGGCGCGCGAGCCTGCGTCCTCTTTTTGATACAAGCCGACACGAATGTCGAAGGTGCCGGTCAACTCCGCCGGGAGATTCAACATGCGGGGCGCGAGGACGACTATTCCGGGTTTCCAGGAGGACGTCTGAGGATCGGGAGCAAAATCCCCGTTGAATTTTGCTTCCCCGTTTGCGTCAAAGAAATGGACGAACACGAGCCAATTCTCATGGGGTTGGGAAGCCACATCCCACTCCAAAACGAGGCGGAGGCTATTCGGTGGGATCAGTTCGACGGACTTCATCATCGGCGCGGCCTGCACAACGCCGTTGTCGCTCGGTTGGGCGGTTGCGTTCTGCTTTTCTTTCCGGTCGGCAGCGGCCACCCGCGACGTGCTCGCAAAAATGGCCAGGGAGGCGACGAGGGGTGCTACGGTGATTTGTGACATGCGGAGTTTCATGATGTTGGTCTGGGTTTTTGGTTGTGTTGACTATTGTGCGGGTATGAATTTGGCTTTGCCCTCTTCGATTTTCACCTGGCCGACGAGAATTTTTCTTTCGGCATCCATCGGGCCGTCGAGGCGCGCGCTGGTGCCACCCTTTTGATACAGACCGACTTTGATGTCGAAGGTGCCGGCCAGTCCCTCGGCGAAACCCGCCTCGCTCGGCCTCGGCGCAACGTTGCCCGGTTGCCATGAGGAAGTCGGCGGATCGGGCTCGAAATCCCCCTGGAATTTCAACTTCCCGTTCGCGTCGGTGAAATGGACGAAGACCGTCCAATCCTCGTTGGGCCGCGCTCCCACGTTCCAGTCCCACGCGAGACGCAAGCGGTTCGGCGAGACGGATGCGATCGACTTGATGGCCGGTGCCGCCTCCACAACGCCGTTGTCGCTCTGCGCGCCGGTGAAATTCACGCGGCCGTCGGCGGCCACGTCGACGCGGCCGACAAAGTATGAGAGTTCCCGGTTGCCGCGGCCTTCGAGTTCGGCGCGCCCGTTGTCACGGCACAGACCCGCGCGAAGGTCGAAGGTGCCCTGCAAGCCGCGCGGTAGGGCGAGATCGAGCGGAGCGGTCGCGACCTCGCCGGGTTTCCACGTCGAAGTGCCGGGTGCGATCGGTTCCTCGGCCTGCGCGCGCACCTCGCCCGCCGCGTCGACCAGGAGGAGGAATTGTCGCCAATCGCGCTGCGGCGTCGCGGCGACGTTCCAGTCGAGTGTCACTTGCAGACCCTTCACCGGGGACGATAACACCGAGGCCACGGAGGGCGTCGCGTCCACTTTTTCCCGGGCCGGTCCGGGGATCATGGCGACCTCGCGCCGGCAGTAAGGGCCGCGGTCTTTGACCACGTTCCCCTGCAGGGTGACGTTGCGGCAGGCGTAGAGGAAAATCGCCGCATCCTGTGGGCTGTTGTAGTAATCCTCGGCCGGGTCGCTGTCTTTGCGTGCCGTAGCCGCCTTGGTTACCGGATTGACAATGAGATTATCGACGATGTGCAGGCCGTCTGTGTTTTTAACAAGAATGCCGGCATACATTGGGTTGATGATCCGGTTGCCCGCGATTGTGATATCGCGCGTGGACTGCTCGGTGTTCGGCACCTGGTCTTTCTTGTAATATTGCTGGAGGCCCACGGAAATGGCCCCGGACATCTGGCTGCCGTAGTTCATGTAGGGACTGCAGGGACTGTCTTTGATGATGTTGCCGCGGATGACGACGTTGCGGCTGCACGGTCCTTCCGCCCAGTCCTGCTGTTCGTTGTCCACGCAGATGGAGGAAAGGCCGCTGCGCAGGATGACATTGCCCTCGACCAGTCCGCGCTTAAGGCCGTGGATGAGCACCCGGCAGAAAATGTCGTGGAAAAGGCATCCCTTCAGCGTGAAGCTCTCCAAGCGGAAGCTCGTGTCGTTGGCAATCGTATCGCCCGGCTTGACCGCGACGGGGGCGTCGAGCGTGATCTTCACGCAGGAAAAATCATGCAGCCCGCCGAGGTATCCTGCGGCTTGGCGGGCAACGGAGGCCGCGTCGGCGGACATCGCGGCATCGGCGATTTTTTCCACCGCGAGGATCTTCGGCGTGCCGAGCAGATTGAAGGTGGTGCGGTCGTGGAATTGCAGCGTGTCGCCGACGCGGTAGGGTGTGTCGCACATCGGGCGGGCGATGATTTCGGTCGGGGATTCCTGACGATAGACGATGCTGTTCCACGAGACCATGTCGAGAGCGTCGTCGTTCGAGCGGCAGAAAACGCTGTCCTCCAGAAGCATGTTGCCGCCAACCCAAGTCATTAGTCCGAAGGCGCCGCCGAGCAGGCGGTTGGTGCCCGGACGTGTGATGTTTTTGATCCGGCGAAAGGAGAAGTCCCCGTCGCCCAGTTCGCCGAAGATAATCTGCATGCCGCCGTAGTTGACGAAATCCTCCACCGTGATGTCCGCGCACTCAATGGTGCGGATGCAGTGGTATCCGCCGCGGATCGTCGTGACGCCAAGAACTCCCGGCTCCATCCACGGCGCGGGCTCGAAGGTTTCCACGCCCTCGAACTCCATCAAACGCTCCGCAGCATCGGTCATGCGGAAGGCTGTGTAGTGGATGAAAACTTGTTCCACCCAGGTGCCATCGCGCTTGAAAAACTGCAGGTGGCCCTTCGGGTCGGGAACCGACTTCGGGTCGTAACCTTCCATATAACGGGCCTTCAGTTTTTTGGCGGCGGAGTCGAAGGAAACCACCTCGAATTGCGTGTAGGGAAATGGATCGCGGTCCACCGTCACGCCCCGCACGGCAATTTTTCGGCAACGCTCCAAGCGCACCGCCGGCTGCGTGCCTTCGAGCACAAATTCCGCGCCTTTTGTTTCGACTGCGAAGTCGGCCTTGTCCACCAGAGAGACGGGAATGACATCGGCGGCAAACCGGTAAACGCCCGGAGGAACGACATAGCGACCGCCACCGTTGGCAGCAGCCGCAGCGATTTCCTCTGCGACACGGGCCCCGGCCTCGCGCTGCCGGGCTTTTTCCTCCTCGGTCGGCAGCGTCACTCGCGCCGGACGCGAAAAGTCGAAAACGGGAAACTTCAGGCGCTCGAAATTTTCCGCCGCACGCCCGAAGCCGGGTGACTCCACATCTGCGGAAGCTTGAGGATCAGCGGCTAAGGCGTTGCCAAGAAGTGACAAGAAGGCGAGAGCCAGAAGCACTTCGATTTTTTGCTGGCAAGAACGGGGAGGCTGCATCTGGTGGGGGGGCGGCTGTTTTTAGCGGCTTCCGGAGGCAAACTTCTCGATATCCTCCATCTTGAAACGGACGCTGACGACCGAAGTCCCCTTGTCCCCTGCTGCGTAGGTGGTGTAGGTGGTGGCCACGAGGGTGCCATCGGGAAGTTGGTGGAGGCCGGGATAAAATCCGTCCTTGAAAGTGCGAAGAAGGCTGACCCGGTATTCGCCGGGTTTTCCCTGCTTGATGTCGTCGTAGGTGCCGACCCACGCGATGAAGTGAGCTGACGCCAGCGGCGCGGAGTTGCGGCCGACGATGACCAGCCGACCGTCGGGTAGATAGACACCATGGTGACGGTCAAGGGTGAGGCCCCACGGGGCATCCACGGCTTTGGACCAGGTTTTTCCCTCATCCTGACTGAACATGACGAGACTGGTTCCGCTCCGCGCATTCTCCCGCATGATGCAGGCGAGTTCCTTGCCGTCCGGGGAACGAAAGACATAGGGCTCGCAGGGTTTCTTGCCCTCCAATTGCGCACCGTCGCAGACGACGGTCGGCTCCGACCATGTGAAGCCGCCATCGCGGGTGATGGATTGGAGGACCTGCAGGCTGCCGTCTTTCAGCCCGCGGTGGAACAGGCCCAGGGTGCTGCCGTCATTGAGCCGGACCATGCTCGAAAAGGTCATGATGCAGCGAAACGGGCTGTCGATCCCCATAGGGCCCAGCGGAGGCTCTTCCCGCCAAGTTTGGCCGTCATCCTCGCTCACTACCCGCGGCATGTAGCCTTCGAACCGGCCGGGTATCTCCTTCGGGTCTTCTTTTGCTTGAAGGGTCCGTGCGGCGAAAATCCAGAGCCGTTCCTTGCCCGCAGGATCGGTGATCCGGTAAATGCTCGGGCAGTTCTTGAAATTCACATAATTCGGCGGCATCCGGTCGTCCACCCTCTGCCAAGTCAACCCGCCGTCCCCGCTCAAAGCCACCGGACCGGCATGGCCGCCATGGCCGATGTTCCAGACACAGAAAATCGTCTGGTTGTCGGAGAGCATGGCAGTTGTGGGGTGTGCATGGTAGTCCTCCGGTCCACTTCCTCCGCGTGCCACGAAGACCTGCCGGCCGGTGTCTTCGGAAATGTCCACGATTTTCAGCGCTTGCTTGTGCTGCATCCAGACGGCTTTTTTTTCCTCCGGGGCGTTTTCCCAGGCCTTCCCAGCCGCTTTTTCCGCGAGACCCACTTCGTCTTTGGCGGATGAGACACCGGGTGACAGGAATACAAGTAGGCTTGCCGCGAGAAGCCGCCGCGCAGGGAGTAGAGACATCATGTGTTTTTGAATACCAAATTCGGAATTGAAGTCAAGGTGTGCGGGAGACATTTTTCGATTTTTGACGCTGGTTCACTGCCAGTCTGGATTTTCAGGATCGATGTAGGTGCGATGCCAAGCCAGCCAGTCTATTTTTTCCACCATCGCAACGCTCCCGTCGAAAAGGGCGATCTGTGTTTTTCCTTCATACGGGAAATCGGAATATCCGGTCGGTTTGACCGGTGGACCACTGACATAGGCCAACGGGTCGCCGTTTGCGCTGGCATGCCGCTCGACGACAAGAGCCACAACCGAGGGCCGGGAGACCGCAACAACTGGCTTCCCTGCGAATCTGGGATTGAGGCTGTAGGACCGGGGTGTCTTGCCGGGTGGACGGGGAAAACGATCGGCTCTCGCAGCAAAAATGCGTTCGGAGGTTCCGATGGAATAAGACAGCAGCAGGCTGTCCCATGTCGCAATCTCCTCCTCACCTGTTTGCATGGGTGGAAGCACGCCATTGTTTTCCGCTGCATACCCGTGGGCCATCGCTGCGATGGCGCGGAGGTTTGAAGTGGACTGGGAAACGGCTCCCGATGCGAGAATCCTTTTGTAAGCGGGAATCGACAGGAGGGTGAGCAGGGCAATGACTGCAAGCGCCACCGAGAGTTCCAAAAATGTGAAAGCAGAGCGCCTCGCAAGTCTCATTTTTTTTCCGGTGGATCAAAGCGTTTGGGTTTCACACCGCCTTGTTCGAACTTGCCGCCGAGGGTCATGGCTTCGACACGGATATCTGAGATCCATGGTCTGAGGCCAACCGCATCGATGGGAGGGCACTTTCCGGACTGGTGGACGAAGGACTCTCCGTTGATAGAGATGTCGAGATCCGCCATGCCTGGGTCGGTTTTTCGATAAGTCAGCACAAACTCAAACATGTCGCCGTCCAAAATGAATTGGGGAGTGGTCCGCTCCTTGATCGCGGCGTTCGTGTCGCGGGTGAAAGCCTTGCCTTGCGTAAACATTTTTTCCTCCGACCCGGAGAATCCGAAGTGGCTCCATTCCTCGCCGTGAAGAAGCACCACAGTGGCTGCGGAGCGGTGGGCTTTTTCAATTGCCATGCGGATTTTCAACGTGAACTCGTCGCCGGTTCGAGCATTGGCCACGAAGGTTTGCCATCGATCCCGAAGCACGGCAACCCCATCCTCGGAATCGATATGGAATCCTTTTTCGGGATGCAAGAGATTGGAAGAGTCGCCCTTTTTCACAATGATCAACTCCCCTGCGTGGGAAGGCATCGCCCAGAAAAGAATGACAGAAATCAAGAGGATGTGGCGGAAAGGGAGAGGGATCAGGTTCATAGCCTCAACCAACCACAGGGCGAGTGAAAATCAATACCATTTTTGGTTGTGAAAAACAGATGGACTGGGAATGAAAAATTAAAGACCACCTTCGGAATCTTTTTCCTTGTCGATTCCACCGCCGCGTGGCTTAGTTGGCAGTGGAATGCTCCCCTTGAAGATTCTCGAATTGTTGCAAGATGTGGCTCCCGGCTCCCGGGTCCTGACATCCCCCGCCCAGTTGTCCGGCTATGCCGCGGATGGGCTGGGCTACAAAACCTTTCTGCCGGATCTTGTGGTGATCCCCGCCGATGCGGCGGAATTGGCCGCCGTGGTGCGGGTGTTGCACGAATCCAGTGTGCCGATTTGCATGCGCGGAGCCGGCACTTCGCTCGCCGGCGGGCCGGTGGCGGCGCAAGGCGGAGCGATCATTCACACTTCCCGACTGCGGGCCGTTCGCGAAATCAACACGGCGGGACTGTGGTGCGAAGTGGAATGCGGGGTGACCTTGAACAGTCTTGATGAGGCGCTGCGGCCAACAGGCCTGCATTATCCGCCGGATCCGTCGAGCGGTCCGGTCTGCACGATAGGCGGCAACGTGGCTTCCAATGCCGGAGGGGCGCACTGCTTCCGCTACGGCGTGACCGGCAACTACGTGCTGGGGGTGGAAGTGGTCCTGCTCGACGGCACGCTGCGGCGCTTCGGCGGCCCGGCGGGTGGTCGCGGCCCATGGCGTGAGGATTGGAAGCGCTTCATGGTCGGATCCGAGGGAACGCTTGGAGCTTTCACGCGGTTCTGGCTGCGCCTGACGCCGAGGCCGGAGAAGGCTTGGACTTTCCGCGCAACTTTCCCGGATTTGCCCTCGACGGAGCGGGCCATCCACGGATTGGTGCGCAGCCCGTCTTATCCGGTCGCTATCGAAATGATGGATCCCGCCTCGGTGTCCATGGTGGAAAAGAGCCCGTTGGCTGTCGGGTTGCCACAAGACCACTTTCTGCTCGTTGTCGAAATCGACGGACCGGCGGCGTTGGTCGATGCCCGCGTCGAAGCGGTGGCTGCCATCCTCCGCGAGGCCGGGAGCAACGATGTGCAATTCAGTGATGATCCCGTGGTGCGCGCAGGCTTGTTCAAGGCGCGCAAGGCGCAAGGTGGATTGCTCGGGCAGGTGAGTCCGGATTTTCTCGTTCAGGATGCGGTCATTCCCAAACGCGCCTTGGCGGAAGTCTTGGCCTTGGTTTACGAAGAGGCGGAAAAGGCGGGTCTGCCTGCGGTGACGGTGATGCATGCGGGCGACGGCAACCTGCATCCGAATTTCCTCTTCGACTCCCGCCGTTCGGGAGACATCGAGAAAGTCGAAGCGATCAGTGCGCGTCTCATGGAGCGCGTTATCGCGGTGGGCGGCACGCTCTCGGGCGAGCATGGCATCGGTAACGACAAATCCGG
>CAMCXK010000097.1 GCA_945883435.1 Chthoniobacter flavus
TTGCCGAGGCCGCACGGCGGGGTGTTCCCTTGGACCGCTTGCCGCCCGGGGTCTTTGCGGAAGCCTCCACGGTTTTGAGCGCGGAGGTCATCCGCGGCACGTTCGATTTGGATGCGGCCATGAAGCTCCGACAAACCACAGGATCCCCCTCTCCGGCAAATGTCGCGGCCGAGATCGCCCGCTGGTCGGAACATCTCGGGGTCGACGGTCGGCCATGAAGCTCGAGCGGTTCTTCGACTTCAGGAACCGGGGCGATGTGGCCAAGCCGTTCCTGAGCCATCTTGAAGACCTCCGGGCGACCCTTGTCAAAAGCGCCCTCGTCCTCGCGGCCGCGATGGCGGGCTGTTTCCTTTTCAGGGACCGCATCGCCGCCTTTGTCCAGCGCCCTCTGATCGATCTGGACCCGCAGCGCGCCGCCAACCTCCAGTCGCTCGGTGTCGCGGATTCCTTCACCATCTCGCTGGAACTCGCCTTCTACGGAGGTGTCGTCCTGGCATTCCCGCTCATGGTTCTTTTTTTTGCGGAATTCGTCCTGCCGGCCTTGAACGCCCGGGAAAAAGCCCTGATCCTGCCTGGGGCGGTTCTGGGATCCGTGTTGTTCCTTCTCGGCGCGGCATTCAGCTATCTGGTGGTTCTCCCGCAAACGCTGGCTTTCTTTTTCCAAGATGCCCGGGCGATGCATTGGCAACCGACATGGACGGTGCGCGAGTATTATTCGTTCACCACCCAGTTCGTGATTTCCTTCGGGTTGGCCTTTGAGCTTCCGCTGGTGGTTCTCCTGCTGGTGAAACTCGAAATCGTCGACCACCAGACCCTGCGCCGGACACGCGCCTTCGCCCTGCTCCTCATTTTTGTGTTTGCCGCCATCATTACGCCGACCTCCGATATTCTCACGCTGCTGCTCATGGGTGGACCGATGTATGTGCTTTACGAGGTCTGCATCGGCATCGCCTGGCTCATGAGAAAAAAAAACGCCGCGGCAGCATTGCCCGGCCCGGCGGGTCGGAAGTAGTCTGGCTCCATGAAATATCCCCGCTCGCCCCGCGAAGAAGTCGGCGGCATCGTTTACTTCGGCCGCATGCTCGACAAAATCCGCCTTTTCCACGAAGGCACACTGCACCCCGACCTGCATGCGAATCTCGGCGAGGGCTTCGACGAGCGCATCACCAGTTTCCTTCATGTCCCCTACGCGGAGGTTCGCGAACGGGTCCTTCAAGGCGGCAGCGACCTTGAGATTCTCGACTGGTGTTTCGCCCGTGGCACCCGCCCGTCGGAGGAACAGATCGAAATCTGGAACCACTTCATGGTGAAGCGCGGCTGGAACGACGAACTCTCCGCACGCCTCGTCTCGCGCAAGGCGGAGAGCGGGCTGGCCCACCGTGACGACATTCAAACCATGTTTCAATACATCGACGCCGACGAGGGCCGTCCCTGAGTCGCACCGCCGATTGAGGTTGTGATGCCACTCCGGCATGCCCAACCTCCGCCGCAGCCATGGAATTTCTCAATCTCACCCGCCACCCGGGCATCGCGTCGAATTGCTACCTTCTCCGCATCGGAGGCCAGTCGATCGTGCTCGATGCCGGCTCGGATCCGAAAGTGGACGGTCTCGGCAGCACTCCCTTGCTCGAACTTCTGCCCGACGGGGATTTGGATGCGATCATCGTCACCCATGCCCACCAGGACCACATCGGTTCCTTGCCGGTCCTGACGCGACAGCACCAGCGCACACCGGTTTTCATGACGGTGGAAACCGCCAAAATCGCGGAGGCCATGCTGCACAATTCCGTCAATGTGATGACCCGCCAGCGCGAGGAACTCAACCTGCACGAATATCCCCTCTACACCCACCGGGGTGTCGATTTTTCGGAAAAGTGCTGGGTCCCCTGCCCGCTTCGCCAGCGGCGGAACCTGCGGGGCGAACCGAGCGACGATGACACCGAGGTGACGTTCGAGTTTTTTCATGCCGGCCATATCCTCGGCTCCGTCGGCGTGCTCATCCGCCACGAAGGGCGCTCGCTTTTCTACACCGGCGATGTGAATTTCGACCGCCAAACCCTCATGACCGGAGCGGATTTTCCCACCGAGGGGGTGGATGTTCTGGTGATGGAAACCACGCGCGGCGATTCCCCGACGCCTCCGGGTTTCAGCCGGGCCAGCGAAGAGGAGCGGTTTTCCAAGGCGGTCCGCGAGGCCCTCGCACGGGGCGCCACGATCACCATTCCAGTCTTTGCCCTTGGAAAAACGCAGGAGGTCCTCGCCATGCTCTGGAGCATGCGTCTGCGCGGCGAGATCGGCTCGATTCCGATTTATGTCGGTGGTCTCAGTGTCAAAATCACGACTCTTTACGACCAACTCGCCACCACCGCCCGCCGGAACCATCCGGAACTCCAACTGCTCCAGGAACTCGCTCCCTATGTTCTCTCGGGTCGCGAAATCGAGGGCACGGCCCCCCGCAAAAAGGCGATATACGCGCTCTCCAGCGGCATGATGACCGAACACACGCTGTCGAATATCTTTGCCCGCCGGGTGCTGGGCGATCCCGCGCACAGCCTCTTTTTTGTGGGCTATTCGGACCCCGATTCTCCCTCCTACCGGGTGCGCCACGCCAATCCAGGCGATGAAATTTCCCTCGACCCGGCCCATGCCCCTGTTCCGGTCCGCTGCGACATCCGCCAATTCAGCTTCAGCGCGCATGCCACCCGCGAAAGCCTGCGCAACTACGCCACCGTGTTGCGCCCGAAAAAAATCCTTCTGGTCCACGGCGATGCTCCGGCCATGGAGTGGTTCCAACTCGCCCTTTACCGCGAACTCCCCGGCACCGAAGTAATCATTCCCGAGCGTGCCCGCGCGGTCACTCTGGGCTGAAGACGGATTTCGCCGGCTTTCAATCCATCCATCCCCCGGCCTTGCCGCCCCGAAGCGCCATTCCCGGGGAGAACAGAATGCGGCCCGGCCGGGAATGCCCCCGCTTGCCAAAAAAGCCGGAGTCGGTAGGATGCCGGCCTTCATCTTATGACCATCGCCCTTTTGATCGCGCAGGCCGCTACCACTCCATCCCAACCGAACGCCTTGGTTTCCATGCTGCCACTGGTGTTTATTTTTGTGATTTTTTACTTCCTTCTCATCCGCCCGCAGCAAAAGAAGGCCAAGGAACACGCCAAGTTGATCGAAGCGATCAAGACGGGCGACGAAGTGGTGACCAATGCCGGCATCCACGGAGTGATCGCCAACGTGAAAGACAAGACGTTCATCATCAAAATCGCCGACAATGTGAAAGTGGAGTTCGACCGCGCCGCTGTCGCCGCCGTGATTCCGTCCCAGAAGGAACCGGCCTGAGCCGCTTCTGTTCGAGCCAACCGATTCTCCCGCTATGACGCCCGCCTTGACGTTTTCCCTTGGTCTCTTGTTGCTCGCACTGTTCGGTTGGTATTTCGCCACCGAGCGGCCCGCCGGAAAACGCTGGCTGGGTCTTGTTTTGACGGTTCTTCTGGCGGCCTTCTGCATCGAGCAACTGACCCCGCCGGACAAAAAAATCCGTCTCGGCCTGGACCTTCAAGGCGGCACTTCGTTTCTGATCCGCCTGGTGCCACAGACAGACAACGGGATCACCCCGGACCTCCTCGACCAGGCCGTCGAGGTGATTCGCAAGCGGGTGGACCAATACGGGGTGAGCGAACCCGTCATCACCCCCCAAGGGACCGACCGGATTCTGGTGCAAATCGCGGGCCTCGACACCAAGCAGATCGAAGAGGCCAAAGGCCAGCTTCAACGCGTTGCCAAACTCGAATTTTCAATCGTGGACGAATCCACCGATCTCGAAGCGGTCAAGGCCGGACAAGCGGTGATGGACCCCTCGCTGGTGGCGAAACCCTTCCGCCCCTCCAAGGAAAACCCCGATGCGGATCCCCGGGAAATTCTCGTGAAACGCCGCCCGGCCCTGACCGGCGAGTCGGTCACCCGCGCGTTCGCCTTTTTCGACCAGCAAGGCTACGGGGTCTCGCTGGAACTCGACGCCGAGGGAGCCAAGGTTTTTGACGAGGTCGCCCGACAAAACCGGGGACGGCAGATGGCCATTCTCCTCGACGGAGAGGTGATCTCCGCGCCGGTGCTTCAAAGCGACCACTACGGCGGACGGGCCCAAATCACCGGCAATTTCTCCGACAAGGAAGCCCGCGATCTGGCCAGCGCCCTGGAAAACCCCCTGCGCGTGCCGGTGAAAATCGAGGAGACGCGCAGTGTTTCGCCCACTCTGGGTGCGGATTCCATTCGCAGCGGCGTGCTGGCGGGAGTCAGCGGCCTGGTCCTGGTCATGCTTTTCACCATGGCCTACTACCGCTTTGCCGGACTCGTTGCGGTGGTCGGTTTGTTGCTGAACATCCTTTTGCTCCTTGGGGCCATGGCGATGTTCAAATTCACCCTCACCCTCCCTGGTATTGCCGGCATTATCCTGACGATCGGCATGGCCGTGGATGCGAACGTGCTTATTTACGAGCGCCTGCGCGAGGAACTCGCCGCCGGCAAGTCGCTGCCCACCGCACTCGCCGGCGCCTACGACAAAGCATTCAGTGCCATCTTCGACGCGAATGCCACGACGCTCATCACCGCCCTCATTCTCTTCTGGCAAGCCTCGGGATCGGTGAAAGGCTTCGCCGTCACGCTCACCCTCGGTATCATTGCGTCCCTCTTCTCCGCGCTTCTTTTCACCCGCACCGGATTCCGGTGGATGGTTGAAAAATTCCACTTGGGCAAAATTTCGATGCTCGACCTTGTGCCGAAGCGCAAATTCGATTTTCTCGGCATGCGGCGCGCGGCGCTGGTTGTTTCGCTTCTCCTGCTCGGCGGATCGGTGGCGGTTTTCGCCCTCCGCGGAGGAAACAACTTCGGCATCGACTTCCGCGGTGGCGACCTCTTGATCATCGACGCCACCAAGCCCGTATCGGTCGCCGAGGCCCGCAATGCCATCGACGATCCCAATGTAGTGATTCAATTCGAGCGCGAGGGCACCAAGGACATGCTCACCCTGCGCAGCCCGCAAGGAACGTCCGACGCCCTTCTGGCCAAGCTACTTCAAGCCTTTCCGGATAACGGCCTCAGCGCAGTCGGCCAAGACACGGTCGGACCGCAAATCGGGTTGGAATTCGCCAAAAACGCCCTGATCGCACTCGGCTTGGGCATGATCGGCATCCTCTTCTATGTCACGCTGCGGTTCGAATTTTCATTCGCTCTCGGAGCCGTTGTGGCGCTGGTCCACGACGTCGTCATCACGCTCGGCATTTTCTCCCTCATCGGCGGAGAGCTTTCGCTGGTCATGCTGGGGGCTATCCTGACGATCGCCGGTTATTCGATCAACGACACCATCGTCGTCTTCGACCGCATTCGGGAAGGACTCAAAAACCGCGAGTCGGGACCGATCGTTTCCCTCATGAACACCAGCATCAACGAGACACTCGGACGCACGATTCTCACCGGCGGCACAACCCTCCTTTCGGTGGGAGCGCTCTATTTCTTCGGTGGAGCGGTGCTGCGGGACTTTTCGTTTGCCATTCTGGTCGGCATCGTGGTCGGCACATACTCCTCAATTTTCGTGGCTTCACCGGTTGTTTTGTGGGCCTCCCGCCTGCGCGGAAAGAGTGTCCGGCGCGAGGTGCTCGAAACAGAGGCCTTGAAGCAGTCTTAAGGAATCCCCTGTCGAATACCTCACGAAGCCGCTCATCAGGTTGCTTGCAGACAATCCCCAAGCCCTCCCCTTGGATGGTTGCCGACAACCTTTCTCAAGTTGCGGAACAGGGAATCTGTTTCGCAGCCCGCCTTTGTTAAAAGAGGAGAAAATGAACACTTGTATCTTGATTTTGATCGTTGAAATGGCCTCAAAACCCTTCAGCGATTTTTATGCCGGGGACTGCGCAGTTTCCGCTTAAAATAAGCCGCCAGGGGAGAAGATCGTTGAACACTTGAACCTAGGAGTTCGCGGGTCAGCTCGATTCTCCCCTGGCGCATGTTTCCAACTTGAACAGTTGCCCGAACCTCCAGAGTTCGTATTGCAAGTCGAAGCGAAAACATCACCAACCAAACCCAAAATCATCCATCAAACAAATGAAAACTTACATCGGCATCGATGTCGCCAAACTCCACCTCGACATCCACCAAGACGGCAAAGCCAGTCGTATTCCAAACAACGAAAAATCCATTACGGGCTTTCTGAAATCACTGTCCGAGCACTCCATGATCGTCTGCGAATCCAGTGGCGGCTTTGAGGCACTCCTGATTTCTCTGGCCCACATCCACTTGCGGTCTATCGCCCGCATCAATGCGCGACAAGTTCGCGATTTTGCCAAAGCCAAAGGTCGATTGGCTAAATCAGACTCGATTGACGCCCAGATTCTTGCCGAATTTGGGCAAACCTTTCGCCCTTCTCCTCTCTCGATTCCCGATCAACTTCAGCAAGAAATTGCTGCCCTCGTCAAACTTCGCGCTCATTTCCTAACCCAAATCACACAAAACAATAATCTGACGGAAACCATTTCCGACCAATTTATCCTCGCTATTATTAGAAAGACTGTGGCCAACCTCAAAAAACAGGCCGACAACCTTCAAAAACTCATCGCCGCGAAAATCCAAGCCTCGCCAAGCCTCCAATCCAAAGTCTCCCGCCTTCAAGAAGTCCAAGGTATCGGCGAGATCACCGCATTCTCACTCATCGGGCTTATGCCCGAACTTGGTTCCCTTTCCGATGCGCAGGCCGCTTCGCTCGCCGGTGTTGCTCCGTTTAACCACGACAGTGGCCAATTCCGCGGTCAACGCCACACTCGCGGAGGGCGTTTCCAAATCCGCTCCGTTCTTTACATGTCCGCCCTCGTCGCATCCCGTCACAACCCCATCCTCAAAGCTCTTTATCAACGCCTTGTTAACGCAGGAAAACCAAAAAAACTCGCTCTCACCGCCCTCATGCGAAAACTCATTATCCTCGCCAACCGCCTCCTAAAAAATCCCAACTTTTCTCTTGCTTCTTAAGACAGTTGCTGACCCCCGGTTCTGCTGGTATTTGTCGCGGTGCTCACGGCCCAGCACTTTCGCCTCCAGCTTGCTGCCGAAAAGTTCCACGTTGAGGAACTCGTCGCGCAATCGGCTGTTGAAGCTCTCGCCGTAGGCGTTCTCCCACAGTGATCCTGGCTCGATGTAGAGGGTCTTGATTCCTTTCCCTGCGATCCAGTCTTTGATCGCCTGCGCAATGAACTCGGGGCGTTGTCCGAGCGGATGAACTCCGGGGTTCCGCGCTCCTGAACCAGCCGCTCCAGAACCCCAATGACGTCACAGGCTGTCATGGAGTATTCCACTTCCAATGCCAGGCACTCGCGGGTGTGTTCATCCAGAATCGGCAGCCGTTTCAGCCGCCGCAGATGCCGCGCCACGCTGCGATAGCCCGCACGCGTCTCCCGCCGCGCAATGCGCCGCATTGCCTTGATCAAACCGGCATCGGCGCTCGGGCGTCGTCCTTGATATCGCTGGGTGCTTCGGGGCTGTCCAAGACCCGCACAGGCCCGGCGCTCGCTCGTTTTCAGACGCTCTGCAACATGCTTGACCGCCTCACGTTTGCGGGCCGGGCCTACCATTTTCCCTCCGCAATCTCC
>CAMCXK010000098.1 GCA_945883435.1 Chthoniobacter flavus
AAACATCGGGTCCATCGTTCCAAAGAAGCGAAACCTCCTGCGGAAGGGAGCCAAAAATTCCGCGCGCTCTCGCAAAAGCCGCCTCATCGGCTCCATCGAGTCCGACCACAACCTGCGAGAGAAAATCCGCCGGGACCAACTCGGCAACAATGCCGCGCAGGGCCTCGGAATCCAAATCGCGGGCATGGCACGGAAGAATCAATGCCAGTGGGCGAATGCGAGCAGCCGATCTTAAGGCGGCTTCCAGTTCGAGGGGCTTTCCCCCGCCCAGCCGATGCAGTGTGGCGATGCCCCCCTGCTGGTGAAAATCCGCCATTTTTCTCAGGGCGCGGGTGGAAATTCGCCCGGAGCGTCTTGCACGGTCGCCCCGTCGTCGAGTTCCCCTTGGTTGGTAAGGACAATCCGGTCGGTCGGGCTGAAATCTTGGGTTCCCCCGGCTGTGGCCCGGCGCACGATGGCATGGGTGCCATTGTCAAGTTCCACCACCACGGCCCTCTTCACGGCTTTGCCTTCAAGGATTTCATAGACAAACGGCATGCCGCCATCCCAGACGATAGCGGCGGAGGGGATCACCGCATCGCCGGCGGGGCGGCGCATTTCCAGCGTCACGGTGGCATACATGCCCGGTTTGAGTCCTGCCGCAGGCCGGGTTCCAAGATCGGTTGGAAAGAATGGCAAGGCCCGTCCGCGCAGCAGGAGATTGCCGCCAGCCTCCACTTTTTTAAGAAACTCCGCATGCTCGCCGGCAGTTCCGTTGAAGAGGTCGAACTCGATACCCAACGTGCGGTCGGAAGCTCTTAGTTGGGGGGAAACACGCGACAGGGGGGCTCGCACGCCAAGACCCGGCAATGAGGCGACATTGAGAATGGCGACCGCATCCTTGTTCACCTCGGTGGCATAGGGCTCGGGGATCGCCGCCGAGACGGTGACAATGTCGTTGCGGTCGATACGCAGCAGCACCGGCGACTCGCCGACCAGGGCCGGCGAGGAAATAAACGTGCCGGGGTCGATGGAGCGTTCCGCCACCACCCCGCTGAAGGGAGCGTTGAGCACATCAATCGTCTCCGGCGCGTCAGCGGGCACGATTTCAACCAGGGCCTCCCCCGCCACCACCGGGTCGCCGAGATCCTTCAATACCGACTTCACCGTGCCAGCCCGGGGAGCGTAGAGGGAAAGGGAGAAATACGATGAGAGATCAGCCGGTTGGGTGATCCGCGTGGCCAGGGCAATGTCGGTGCGCGGAGAGATCGCTTTCACGCGAATGGCGGAGTCGGAGACGCCGTCGGCCAGAAGACCGCACAGCACCAGGCAAAACAGGATCGGGGATTTCATAAACTCGGGTTTTCCAACTCGCAATCGACCCGCGATGACGCTCCGGGCGGACGGCGGACGATGAGGCAATACAGAACCGGAATGAGGAAGAGAGTAAGCAGCGTGGAAACGGTGAGCCCGCCCACGATCGCCCTCGCAAGCGGTATGGCGGCTTCGCCACCGCGCCCGAACCCGATGGCCATGGGCAGCATCGCAAGGAAGGTCGCCAAAAAAGTCATCAGAATGGGTTTGAAGCGCCGCCGTGCGGCCTGGCACATGGCTTCCACAGCGCTTGTGCCGGATCCTCGCAAGCGGTTCGCCCCGTCAACCAGCAGCACCCCGTTGTTCACCGCAATGCCGATGAGAAAGGTGGCCCCCAGCAATGACTGCACGTTCAAGGTGGTTCCCGTGGCGAATAAAATCCAAACCACACCGACAAACCCCAGCGGCACACTGGCCATGATGACCGCCGGACCCAGCCAGGAGCGGAAAAGAACGACCTGCAAGAGATAAACCAGCAGGGCCGAGAACAAAATGCCGAGCCCCAAATTTCGGAATGTCTCGTTCATCTTGCCGAACTCGCCGGTGATCGCCACGCGAAGACCCGCCGGCGGAGCCAGGGCGTCGACAGCCCGCTCGATGTCGCGGGAAACCGCCCCCAGATCACGCCCCCCGGTGTTGGCGAGCACATTAACGGTTCGTTGGAGATTCGAGTGGTGGATTTCGACCTCGCCATTTTTGCGGCGCGTCGAAACAAGGCTGCCCAGCGTGAGGGGGGTGGCCATTCCCCCGCCGGAGGCGGTGGATACCCGCATCGCAAGCACATCCTCCAGCGTCCGCCCCGCATCCTCGGGGAACTGCACCCCCACGAAGTATTGGTTGCCGGAGCGGGCATCGACCCAGAAGTTCCGGTCCACCGAGACACTGGAATTCAAGGCCACCACGACTTGTGTGATCACATCCTGTGCCGAGAGGCCGAGCCGGGCGGCTTTCATGCGATCGACCTCGAGAACGAGGTAAGGCGCATCGTTTCGCTGCAAAATCCGCACATCCACCGCGCCGGGAATTTTTGCCACCGCATTCCGAATCTGCCGCGCATACAAAAGCAAAGCGGAGGTTTCGCCACCTTCGATTTGGATGTTCACAGGCGACGTCGCCCCAAGATTCAGCGCGGTGGAAACCATTCCTCCGGTCTCGAAATCGGCCCGCAGATCATTGAAATCGGGATTTTTTTCAAAGGCGCTGCGCAAACGGGCCGCCGCATCCGGTGCACCCAGCGAGCGCCGGGCACTCAATTGAATGCGGATCACGGCGTCCTGCTGGCCGGCATTCGTGGTGTAGGCAGAGGACCAATCGGGATTGAGCCCGATTTCGGAGACGATCATCTCCACATCGGAGGACGGCAAGGTCGTGCGGATAAAGGCCTCCACCTCCTTGACGCGGGCCTCGGTGGCTTGCAGACGGAGGTTCGATGGGGCCCGCAATCGCATCGTGATCTGGCCACCATCGACTTTTGGAAAAAACTCGAGTCCCAGTTTCATGGCGGCAGGCACCGTGATCAGGAAAACGGCGCCCACACCCGCCAATACACGTCCGCGCTGTGCGAGGCAGCCCTCCAGCAATCGGCCGTAAGAGGCCCGCAGTCGCTCAACGGGTTTGAAAAATACGCCGTGCGCCTTGCGGGCGGGAGCCTCCGGAAGAAAGTAGGCGCACATGACAGGAACGAATGTCCGGGAGAGAAAAAACGAGGTCAGCATCGCGAACGCAACAGCCCAGGCGAGCGGCTGAAACAGGAAACCACCAATACCGGGAATCAATCCCAACGGCAGCAGCACAATGATGGTGGTAGCTGTCGCGACCATCACGGGCAACATGACCTCGGCACACCCATCCAGGGCCGCTCGCACGCGCGATTTTCCCATCGCGTGGTGCCGGTGGTTGTTTTCCAACTCCACAATGGCGTCGTCCAGAAGCGGCCCGATCGCCAGGGCGAGACCGCTCAGTGTCATTAAATTCAGGGTGTTTCCTGTGATAAAAAGCCCCCCCAGCGCACCGCAGATGGCCAGGGGAATCGAGAGAACGGCAATCACCGTCATGCGCCAATCTCCAAGAAATAGGAGGATCATCAAAGAGACCAAAAAGGCGCCGAAAAACCCCTCGAAGACCAGGCTGCGTAGCGACTGGGCCACGGCAATCGTTTGGTCCATCACCAGTCGCAAATCGGTTCCGGCGGGAAGACGCGAAATCATTTCGGGAATGCGCTTTCGCACTTCGTCCACCACACCGAGGCTGCTGGCGCCCTGCTGGCGATAGATCGGCACAAAAACCTCCGGTCGTCCGTCGATCCGCACCTTGGATGTCTGGATGGCCGCGGCATCCTCTGCACGCCCGACATCCCGCAGGTAGATATCCGCAATGCCGCCGAACACGATTGGCACGCCGTTCAAGTCGACGACGTTTTCCACCATGGCGTTGTTTTCAAGCAGGAGCTGGTTGCTGCCAAAGTAGGCGGTGCCTGGCGAGACCATGAGGTTTCCCCGGCGCAGGGCACTGACCACGTCGGTCGGCACAAGGTTGCGGGCATTCATGCGCTCGGGATCGAGATACACCATGACCGCGCGGTCGCGCCCGCCCACCACCACCGGGGCGATGCACCCCGGCACGGCTCCGAGAAGGTTGCGGAGCTGAATGCGGGCGACGTCCTTCTGGCGGGCATCATCCAACGTGGGATTGCTCACCGCCAAAATTCCGACCGGCAGGGTGCCGGTGGCATCAAACGGCAAAGCCACCGGCGGAAGGGTGTTCGGCGGCAGATTGGGCATGGCACCAAGAGCCAGGGAATTCACAAGCGTCAGCGCCTCGTTCGAATCCACATCCTCCCGGAAGAAAACCTTCACCACACTCACCCCGGGCACCGAGCGCGATTCGATCAGCATGGCACCGGGAGCTTGGCCGACCCAACGCTCCATGCGGTTTGTGATCGTTTTCTCGATCGCGGCCGCCGACATCCCGGGGTAATAGGTCAGCACTTGGACCGCCGGTGCCTTGAACACGGGAAGGATATCGACGGGCAAACGAACCGCGGACCAAACCCCGAGCACAAGAAGTCCCAGCGCCAGCGCGCCGACCATGTGCGGATTTCGAAGGGATGCCCGGAGGAGCCACATGAGGCGAGAAAACCCGATCACGGAAAAATCACAAGCCGCGATCACCCTCAATACGGGGCGGAAGCGCTCCGGAGGCTTTTTGAATCCTTGGATTGCCCCGCCTTGGCCGATCTGCTTTTCTGCTCGGCTTCATCATGAACGTCGTTCTGGACCACCAACCAAATTGCATTGTTGCCCTCGATATCGAACTACCCGCCGACCGGGTGAACAAGGAACGGGAGGCTGTCGCCAAGGAATTCCAAAAGGAGGCCCGCATTCCGGGGTTCCGCCCAGGCAAGGCCCCCTTGGCCAAAATCGAGGTCCGCTTTGCCAAAAGCATCGATCAAGAGGTGAAAGGCAATCTCGTCCGCGCCGCCGTGAACGAAGCCGTGAAATCCCACAACCTACGCTTCCTTTTTCTCGACAAGATCGAGGAGATGGAAATCGCGGCCGACCGCTCCTTCCGCACCCGCGTGAAGATCGTGCAGGAACCCGATTTCGTCCTGCCCGAGTATTTGGGCCTCACACTTGAGGTGGCCAAGCCGACTGTCGAGGAAACGGCCATCCAAAACATGATGGATTACTTCCGCGACTCGCACGCCACCTTCGCGCCGGCAACCGACCGTTCGCTTGCCATGGGCGACTATGCTGTTCTCACCTACGAGGGATCGTTGGATGGACAACCGCTCGCCGAGGCGGTTCCAGGCACGCCGCCGCAACTCGCAGGCCGCACGAACGGCTGGGTTCTCATGAGCGAAGGCACCCTCCTGCCGGGCTTCTCCGAGGCCCTGCAGGGAATGACAATCGGCGAGGATCGCGAGATCCGTCTCGAGGTTCCGGAGTCGTTTCCTCTCGAGGCGCTGCGGAACAAATCCGTGGCCTACCGCGTGAACCTCGTTGGCATCAATACCCGCCAACTCCCGGAGTGGACCGACGAACTGGCCGGTCGCATCGAGGAGGGACTCACAGTCGAGGGGCTCCGCGAAAAAATCCGGCAGCGCTTGGCCGAATCCGCCGAACGCGAATACGACAAGGCCTGCAAAAACGCCATTGTGGGTAAACTTCTGGATTCGGTTCAGTGCGATCTTCCCGAACGCGAGATTGCCAGCGCCACTCAGTCGATTGTCCACGATATTGTCTCCGAGTCCCAGGCCCGCGGCGTTCCCGACGACCAACTGACCTCGCACACGGACGAAATTTACGACTCGGCCTCCCGCAACGCCCGCGACCGGGTGCGGGCGAATTTCATTCTGCTCCGGATCTCGCAGCAGGAGAAAATCTCCGTCGACGAGTCGGATCTCTACAACGCGATCTACAATATCGCGGCCCAGGCCAAGAAACCACCGAAGCAGGTCGTGCGCGACCTTCAAGCAAATGGAGGCATCGCACGCCTTCAAGACCAGATCCGCATCGGCAAAGCCCTTGAGTTTCTTGCATCCAAGACTACGTTCACCACACCGGCCGCCCAACCCGCAGCCTGAAAATTTAAAACACCATGTCCATGCTCGTCCCCATCGTCGTCGAACAAACCGGAAGAGGTGAGAGAAGTTACGACATCTACTCCCGCCTTCTCAAAGACCGCATCATCTTCATCGGCACCCCGATCGACGATACGGTCGCGAACCTCGTGATCGCCCAGATGCTTTTCCTCCAGATGGAGGACTCGAAAAAAGACATCAACATCTACATCAACTCGCCAGGAGGCTCCGTGACCGCCGGACTTGCGATCTACGACACCATGCAATTCGTCACCTGCGACGTGAACACCTATTGCATGGGCCTTGCGGCCAGCATGGGCGCGGTGCTCCTCTGCGCGGGCGCCAAGGGCAAACGCTACGCCCTGCCGAACTCCGACATCATGATCCACCAAGTCTCCGGCGGCGCCAAAGGCCAGGCCAGCGACGTGGAGCGTCAAGTGGAGTTCATGTTCAAGCTCAAAAAGCGCCTCAACCGCATCCTCGCCCTGCACACCGGCCAACCGGTCGAGACCGTCGAAAAAGACGCCGATCGCGACTACTACATGACGGCCGACGAGGCCAAGGCCTACGGGCTCGTGGACGAAGTGGTCAAATCCCGCAAAGACATCAAGGACATCGTCGAAACCACCAAAACACCCTGATCCCACATGGCCCGGGCAAACAATCTGACCATGTGCTCGTTTTGCGGAAAGAGCCACTCGGAGGTCCGCAAACTCATCGCCGGACCGGGCGTCTACATCTGCGACAGCTGCATCACCATCTGCCGCGGCATTCTGGAGAAGGAACTCCGGGATGATTCCCGCAAGACGAAACCAGCGTTCCGGGTGCCCAAACCGGCCGAGATCAAGCGCCTGCTCGACGCCCATGTGATCGGGCAGGACAACGCCAAGAAAGTCCTCTCGGTGGCGGTTCACAACCACTACAAGCGCCTGACCCAGCCTTCGCCAGGCATGGTTCCGCTGGATCCGCTCGACGAGGTTCAAATCGAGAAAAGCAACATTCTCCTTCTGGGTCCGACAGGCTCCGGAAAAACCCTGCTGGCCCGCACGCTGGCGAAGGTTCTCGACGTGCCATTTGCCATTGCCGACGCCACTTCAATCACCGAGGCGGGCTACGTGGGCGAGGATGTCGAAAACATCATTCTCCGGCTTCTGCAAAGCGCCGATTTTGACGTGAAGCGCTGCGAGATGGGAATCATCTACATCGACGAAATCGACAAGATCGGACGCAAAACCGAAAACGTCAGCATCACACGCGACGTCTCCGGCGAAGGCGTTCAGCAGGCTCTCTTGAAAATCCTCGAAGCCGCCGTCTGCAATGTCCCCCCCCAAGGCGGCCGCAAGCATCCCCAGCAGGAATACATCCAGGTGAA
>CAMCXK010000099.1 GCA_945883435.1 Chthoniobacter flavus
TCGAATGCCCTAGCAAGAACTCCTCCTCTTGCCAACAAAGAGGGCCGCAGTGCATTAAGCGGCTACCCCTCACTTGTGATCGGCAACGGACTTCTCGCCACCCTCGCGTTCAGCTTGGACAAGGGAAACAAGCACTTGGAAATCGGCAACGCCGTCGCCCATCATCTGGCCAACCTCGCCGAGGGGGAAAACCTCGTCGAGCCCGAGCAACCCACCGCTGAGGGACTTCGGAAAAAACTCACCGCATCGGACGCCGACCATCTCCGCCGTTGCACTTCCGAGGCCCTCGCCTTCCTCTCCTTCCTCAAACGCTTCGCTCGATCATGATTGCCGCCAACGCTGAAACACTCGGAATCTGGAACGCGCTTCCAGCCAACGACCGCTCGCGGGCGCTGGCGGCGGATCGCTTCGTCGATTTTCCAAATAATGGCCAAGACAACGACTGGCGCCGCCGAACCTCCGAGGCTATTCTCAAAGGAAAAGCCGATCCCGCCAAAGTCAAAGCCTGGCCAGCCTTCATCCAAGCTCTCGGCGCTCTGGAACTCCATGCCCATCTCCAATCCCGCCTCATGGTGAACATGGCCAGTGGTGTCTTCGAAAATGGCAACCTCGCGCTCGACCGCAACTCCGGGATTCCCCACATCCCGGGCAGCGCCGTGAAAGGCTGCGCCCGCCGGTTCGCGATCCATGCGTTGGGCGAGGCCCCCGCAGACAAAAAGTCAATACTCCTCGGCGAGATCGCCAACGTCTTCGGCTGGGGTGATCAGGATTGGAAAAGTGGACGCAATCGCAACGGTGAATTCTTCTCCGACCTTGAGCTCGCCTCCGGCACGCATTGGGACGCTTGCAAATCCGCATTCCAGCATCTCCCTCCCCAGTCCATAGGCCGCATTGCCTTTCTTCCCGCTTACCCCGTGGATGGCGATCCCGGCATCGAACTCGATGTCGTGACTGCCCACCACTCGCGTTATTACGCGAACTCCTCGCCAAGTGCGGTTGCCACCGATACCGAGGAACCCGTTCCTGTAATTTTCCCCGCTGTCTCTGCGGCGGGGAAGCCGCGATTTGTTTTTACACTCCTGCCACTGCGACCGGACGACCAGCACCTCGCCGAAAAAGCCCGTGACTGGCTGCGCCAAGGTCTTGAAGGCTTCGGCATCGGAGCAAAAACCGCCGCAGGATACGGGTGGTTCAAGTGTCTCAATGACGCCGAGGTCAGCGCCAAAGCAGATCAAGCACTCATTGCGGCAAGCGATTATTTAACAGATCAGGTCTTTCAGAACGCCGTCCTCGCCCGCCTTAGCAAGCCTGGCGAATACCAACTTCTCCAAAAAGAAATCGCGAAATTGAAAAAAACAGAAAACGCCGCTTGGTTGGAAAAGCTCCAGGCGCACCTTGCCTCACCCGTCGGCAAGGACGCCCGCAAGCGACTCAAGGAAAAAGACTGGTTTCCCAAAGATTGGCTCCCGGAACCATGAACCGATACAAGAACCTCAACAAGTTGAGCCTTCCTCCGTGCGACTCCGACCCACAGGAGGAACTCCTTAAAATCCTCGACGCCCTTGTGGACAATTACGGCGCGGAGTCGATCACCGCTTTCGGTTCCTGCGTCCGGGGCAACCCCACGGCGCACAGCGATCTCGACCTTTTTGTCACCCGAAACCACCCGCCAGGCACCACCCACCCGCGCTGGGAAGGCCGCATGGCCGTCGCAGCGCGCCATCCCCGCCTTTCCTACGACCTCCTGGTGCTACGCCCCGACCAGTGGTCTGACCAGAGGAAATCGCCTTTCGGTGTTTACTCCGATGTCGTGGAACACGGCCTTCCACTTTATGAAAGGTGATCCCCTGAATCCCTTCGACTGGCTCGCCGTGGCCCGCCGCGATTTGCAGAGCTTCGAGACATTGCAAAATGCCGGCGACATCCACATGGCCGGATTCTGTCTGCAGCAAGCCTCCGAAAAAGCCCTCAAAGGTTGGCTCATCGGACGAGGATGGGCGCTGGTCAAAACCCATTCGCTTGGCCGCCTTCAGGCCGAGGCGCTCGCCTACAACCTCGACTTGGAGTGGTTCACTGCCACGGCAGAGCGTCTGTCCGACCTTTATTTTACAGACCGCTATGTCGATATCGCCCCCGACCCCGAGCCCACAGCCGCCGAGTTGGCGGGGCTTTATGCCGATGTCACACGGCTCCTCGCCACTCTCTTTCCGGAAAACCCATGACCACCCAATCCGTCACACTCGAACTCATCACCCCCTGCTTCTGCGCTGGAGCCGATCCCTCCAAAGCCGAAATCCGCGCCCCTTCCATTCGCGGCCAACTCCGCTGGTGGTTTCGGGTTTTGGGCGGAAGTCGAAATGAAGAAGCTTCCCTTTTCGGTTCGGTTTCGGGTGATTGCGGGAGATCAAGTGCTGTTTCCTTGCGAGTGGAAGATGTCTCAAAACCATGTTTCTGGAATCCCCCAACGCTGTCACAGAACTCCAATCTTGGATATCTCCTCTACTTCGCCAGCAAATCGTCCGAGGGTAAAAGGTGGCAAAAAGGCGGAGCCCTTGCACCCGGGCATCAATTTCGAATCTATCTCGGATTCATTAAACCACTGGACGGCAACTTGGCTGAAAAATTCAATCTTGCTTGGACAGCATTTTTGGCCTTTGGCGCCATTGGCTACAGGGCAACGCGGGGACTTGGAGCATTCCGTGCTGTTGATTTCGATTCAGAAGTTTCACAAGCGATGGAAAATATTAAACGCAATGGCTTCATGGGTGGTTTTTCGGAATGGCGAGGCACGCAAGATGAGATACTCCCCACACTAGGTGCACAGCTTCGAGGGCTTCGTGTCGGTTTTTCCGGAAAACAGCCCGGGCCGCTTGGATGCTCCAGCCCAAGACAGGCTTCTGCTGTCCGTTTAAGACCCATTCAAGAAAACGATGACTCTTTTCGAATATTAGTCCTCGAGGCCCCCAAGGATAGGGTTTTGGGTGAGGCATCAAAAAGAAGGGCTCCCCGTTTGGGCGGTGGGATTCCCCAACTTCAGAATCCACCTGCTAGAAGGTGAACTTCAGGTTGCTCCGAAAATGCGGCCTGAGCCTTGATTTCTCCCCGCCATGACCCTCCTTCACCTCGTGGGAGAGCAACGCTTGCAGAATCTCATTCCGCTTTTGGCGCTCGCGCCGGATGCCGTGGTTCAGGTCTTGAGCTGTTCTGGGCGGTTCGCTGGCGTGGCTTCGCACTTGGAGGATGCGGTGGGCGCCTTGTTGGCTCAGGGCAGCCGCCCGCAATTCCACCGCGTGGTTCTGGAGTCGCATGCCCCATCGATTGAGGAAACCCGCGCTGCGGTATCCCTTGCACTGAAAAACCATGGAATTCCCGCTGTGGTGAATATCACTGGCGGAACCAAGCCGATGTCGATCGGCGCATTTCTCGCCGCCGAGGATTTCGGCGTGCCCGCCCTTTATTACGACCGTGGATTTCACTCCGCCGGGGCCCAAGCTCTTCCCGGGATGAAATCGCTTACGAATGTTCTGAATGGTCTCACTGTGCGTGCGCTTCTCGCGGCACATGGCGTTCCTGTGAAAAGTTTGGTCTCAGTGGTTCCAAAGGATGCGGAATTGGAATTCGGTCGCGTGGCTGCGGAACTCGACGCGGGGCGGCATGCGGCATTGAAGGCTTATCTCTTGGAAATCCGGCGGCAACTTTACCCCTCTGGCGACAACAAGGCGGTTCCCAAAGGATGCATCGAGTCGGTCTTGGCAGAGGGCCTTCCGCAGCCCTCCGATCCCGACCTGCAGCCGTTTCTGGAAGCCGCTGCCAATGCAGGACTCCTCCGGCATGATAACGGGCGCTTCGTTTACGCCATCGAGTCCGGTAGGAACACTCGCCAAAAGCTGGACACAACCATCGCCCATTCGCGCACGCTGGTAGGCGGCTGGTTCGAACTCCATTGCTTCGACCTCATGTCGCGGTGCAGGGATTTTTCCGATCTACTGGCAGGGGTTCAGGCTAAAGGCACAAGGGTTTTGGGTGAAACCGACATTGTCGGGGTGGACCGGAACGGCTCGCTGGTTTTTGTTTCCTGCAAAGCCGACGATCAAGCGCTCAAGCCGCTCGACCATGTCTTTGCCCTTCGCCAGCGCGCCCGCGAATTCGGCGGTTCCCACGCCCGTGCCATCCTCCGCATCGGGCGGGTGGATAACATCGAAAAACAAAAAACCATCCAGGAATCTTGTCTCGCCCTCGGCGTGGAGCTCCACATCGGGCTGAATTCACCTCCGACCTCCGCAGACATCCCAAAAATGGTAAAAACAACCGGTTTCGGCGACCAATCAAACCCGTGAACGAATCCAAAATTATTTGTCCCCATTGCCACACCGAGATGCCGTTGAGCGAGGCGGTCTCCCACCAGATCCGGCAGGATTTCGAAGCCCGCTTTGAGAATGAGCGCCAGCGACTCAACGCCAGTATCGCGGACCGCGAGGCCAAGCTCACCCGCGAAAAAGAGGAGATCGAAAAACAAAAGCTCGATGACGAAAAACGCCTCGCTCAAAAACTCGAGGAAGAGCGCAAAAAAATCGAGGAGGTCGCCGCCCGCAGAGCCAGCGAGAATGTTTCCAAGGAGGTGGCCGAAATCCAAGCCCAACTGGCTCAGAAAAGCCAAAGCCTCGAAGCCGCGAAAAAAGCCGAAGCCGAGCTTGCCCGGGAAAAGGCGGCCCTCCTGCAGGCCAAGGAGGACTTCGACGCCCAGATGCGCCGAACCCTCGAGGCCGAGCGCACAAAGATCGCCGAGGAGGTCGCCAAGCGGGAAAAGGAAAATGCCAGCCTCGAACTCGAGGCCCTCGCCAAACGCCTCGCCGAGCAGGCGGAATCCCTCAAGGCCGCAAAAAATGCCGAACTCGAGTTGCTTGATGAAAAAGCCAAGCTCCAACAAGCCAAGGAGGATTTTGACGCCCAAATGCGCCGCACCCTCGAGGCCGAGCGCGCCAAGATCGCCGAGGAGGCCACCAGGCGGGAAAAAGAAAAATCCAATCTCGAACTCAATGCCCTGAACCAGCGACTGACCGAGCAGGCGGAATCCCTCAAGGCCGCAAAAAATGCCGAACTCGATCTGCTTCGCGAGAAATCCAAGCTCGAGCAGGCCAAGGAGGATCTCGCCCTCGAGGTGCAGCGCACCCTCGCCCAAGAGCGCCAGAAGATCGCCGACGAGGCCCGCAAGCAGGGCGCGGAGCAGGAGCGCCTCACCATCGCCGACAAGGACAATGTCATCCGCCAGCTCCAGGAGAAGATTTCCGAACTCAAGCAAAGCGCCGAGCAAGGCTCCATGCAGGCGCAGGGCGAAACGCTGGAACTCGAAATCGAGAACTCCCTCGCAGAAACCTTCCGCGACGATGAGATCGTGGAGGTCAAAAAAGGCCAGCAAGGTGCCGACATGATCCAGCGCGTCCGCACACGGCAAGGCGGGGAGTGCGGCACCATCGTCTGGGAAGCAAAGCGCGCCAAGACCTGGTCCGCGAAGTGGGTGGCGAAACTCAAGGGCGACCAGCGCGAGGCCAAGGCCGATCTCGCCGTGATTGTGACCACCTGCCCGCCGGATGGCGTCTCCTGCATTGCCCTCCACGAGGGCGTGTGGATTTGCGAACCGCCTTACGCTATTGCCTTGGCCACCGCTCTCCGTCAGGGCCTCATCCACACCGCATCCCAGCGCATTCAGCAGTTAAACCGGGCCGACAAGATGTCGCAAATCTACGACCACCTTTGCAGCACCGAGTTCCGCCAGACAGTGGAGACGATTGTCGATTCCTTCCTCGGCCTCAAGCGCCAGCTCGATTCGGAAAAGGTCGCCATGGCGAAGCAGTGGAAGGAGCGCGAGTCCCAACTCGCCAGCGCGCTCACCGGCATGGCGGGCCTCTACGGCGGGATCCAAGGCATTGCCGGCCGCGAGGCGCTCCCCGAAATCCGCAACCTCGCCCTGCCCGCCGCCTTAACCCCATGAGCAAACTTCTCCTCGTCACAGTTGGCACCGGCACCGCAGGCCCGCACTCGAATCTCGTGCTCGGGCTTCAAAACACGCTCGGCATCGTCCAACCGGATCGCTACTGGCTGGTTCCGAGCGCCTCGGTGGACTCCACCGCCGTGGCCGACCTCGTGCGCGAAGTCCACCCGGCAGGCTTTGAGCCGTGGAGCGCCTTGGAACCTTACTGCTGCATTTCGCAGCACGACTCGATCGCCCACTGCCGCAGGACCGTCGCGGAGGTTCTGCGCCACATGCGGGATCAATGCAAAAAAGGCGACCACCTCTTGGTAAATCCCACCTCCGGCACCAAGCAGATGTCTGCCGGAGCGACCCTCGCCGCCCTCGACCTTGAAGCCGATGAAATCCAGTTCACCGTGGGCGAGCGCGCCGATGGCGTGGTGCGCACCGGCACCGAGCGCCTCGAGTGCTTCGACCCCTCGGAGGTCTTTGTCTCACGCGACCTGCGAATCGCCGAGGAACTCTCCGCCGCAGGCTCCCACCTCGCAGCCCACCGGCTCCTCGCCCGCCACACACGCGCTTTTCAACTCAACGCCCTCGATCTTCAAATCGTCGCCGGCTCGGGTAACGAAAAACTCAAGACCCTCGTCCGCGCCCACGAACTCGCCACCCTCACCCACTGCCTGCACGAGTGGGAACGCCAGAACTACGAGGCCGCCCGCCAACTCGCGGCCCGATGCAATCTGCCACAGGCCGTGCCCACAAGGACCCCTCTGCAGGCGCTTGCCGAGGCCGCCAAATCCTCCCGGCCGCACGCCGCCATCATCTCCGATCTTTTGGCCACAGCCAACCTTCTGCACCGCCGGGGCGATCACGAGACCTCCCTCTTTCTCGCCTGCAAGGCTCTTGAAGCGGGATTGCGGCTCCGGCTCATGGAATTGACCGGCCTCTCGGACCCCTACAGCCTGGAAATCCTGCGTTCTCTTCCCTTGCGCCCGGATATCCTCAAGCGAGCCGAGGCGACCTCCCACGATGGAACCACTACCGTGCTCGGGCTCAACCAAGTCGTTGACATCCTCACCAACCTCTCGGATCCCTTGGCCGCCGCCTACC
>CAMCXK010000100.1 GCA_945883435.1 Chthoniobacter flavus
TTCCTCCCCGGAAGTGATTTCCGGATTGGTGCCGGCGAGGAGAGCCGCTTCGTTCAAGCGGGCCGGAGGGGAATCAACCAAAAACTCCGCCACGCCACGCTCCCGCGTTTTTTGAAAAACCAAGTCCCGCTGGTCGCGGGGAAATTCCACGGCGATATCGGCGGCCACCCCATCGGGAAAAAGGGGCGGGTGGCCCGGGATCGCGACGCGGGCCGATGCGATGCGCAGCACCTGTCCGCCTCCCACGTCCACTTCGGCCCAGTCGAGCGCCTTTCCCGGGGTGTTGGCTCCAACGGTCAGTGCCGAGGCGTGGGTTTTCAGCGACCCGGCCAGCGCCTCGGTGGCTCCGGTTGAATCGGCGTCGAGGAGAACAATGAGGATGGCCCGGTGAATAGATTCCCTGTCGGACGTGAAAATCCGCTCCTGGCCGGAGGCGGTCTTTTCCAGGGCAAACAGGATTTTTCCCTTTTCCACGAAGCGCCGGGCCATCGAGGCGGCCGATTCGAAATCGGTTCCGCCATCGAGCGCCCGCAGGTCCAGAATAAGAGCCGGAAGGTTCTTGGAAGCGAAATTCCCGAGGGCGGCATCGGTTTGCTCGATGGCCGACTGGCTCAGCGAGCCGGGCCGCACATAGCCGGCTTTGTCATTCAGAACCTCGGCGAGGAACGGGATCCCCGGGTTTTCGATCGCCGGGTGTTTCCATTCCAGGCCGGGGGCGAGAGTTTCAAAGAATCCCTGCAATTGAGCACGCTGGGCGGCTGCCGGGTTCACCAAGGCGGGGTCGACAAAGGTTGATTGAATCGCCTCCAGGGCCTTGCGCGACTGGAGTTCCGAGAGGGCCGGCGGTTCGGAGGCGCTCAAAGCGGCCGCTCCCCCAAGAGCCATCCAGAGCGGCTTCATGCGGGGCATCGGCCGATATCGGAGCGCATTTGAACTCCCTCGAACCCGATGTGGTCCGCGGCGGCATAGGCGGCGGATCGGGCGGCGCCGAGGGATTGGCCAAGGGCGGTGACCCCGAGGACTCGCCCTCCGTTGGTAATCGTTTCCGGACCTTGGATGCGGGTTCCCGCGTGGAAGATTTCCACGCTCTCCCCGGCGGCGGCCTCCGCCAGACCGGAGATCGGCTTGCCTTTCTCAACGGGCCCCGGATAGCCGCCCGAAGCGAGCACGACACAGACAGCGGATTCCTCGCGCCACTCGGCATGGCACCCGTCCAGCCGTCCAGCCGCCGTGGCCTCCAGAAGCGGCAGCAAGTCGCTTTTCAAGCGCCGGACGAGCACTTGGGTTTCGGGGTCGCCCCAGCGGCAATTGAATTCCAGAACTTTTGGTCCATCCGCAGTGAGCATGAGCCCCGGAAAAAGCATGCCCCGGAAATCAAGGCCGTCGCATTGCAAGCCGGTGAGGAAACGGTCGAGGATTTCCCGGCGAATCACTTCGCGCAGCGAGTCGTGCACCGAACCGCTGGGCGAGATGGTGCCCATGCCGCCGGTGTTCGGTCCCAGGTCCCCGTCATAGGCTTTTTTGTGGTCGCGGCAGTCGGGGAACAACAACGCCTGCCGGCCATCCACCAAGGCGTGCAGCGAGCACTCCACACCGGTGAGAAACTCTTCCACAACCACACGCGCCCCGGCGTCGCCAAAAACACGGTCTTCCATGCATTGGCGCAGCGCGGTCTCGGCTTCGGCGGGGTTGGCCACGATCACAACCCCCTTGCCGAGGGCCAGTCCGTCGGCTTTGACCACCAGCGGGTAGGCTGCCGCGGCGCAATAGGCCCGCGCTGTTTGGAAATCGGTGAATTCCGCATAGGCGGCCGTGGGGATGCCGTGGCGGCGCATGAAGGACTTGGCAAATGCCTTCGAGGATTCCAACCGTGCGGATTCCCGGCGCGGCCCGAAAATCTTGAGACCGGCGTCCTCGAACGCGTTCACAACACCGGCCGCCAAAGCGTCGTCGGGGCCGACGACCGTGAAATCGATGCGGTTTTCAAGGGCGAATGCCACAAGGGCGTCCACATCGCCCGCCGCGAGCGGCACGTTTTCACCGATTGCCGAAGTTCCCGCATTGCCGGGTGCGATAAACAATTCTCCCGCTTCCGGAGATTGGGACAGTTTCCAAGCCAATGCGTGCTCACGTCCCCCGGAACCCGTGATCAAGATGCGCTTCTTCATTGGCCGAACGCCACCAATTCCGGGCTTGAAGGCAGGCTTTCACGGTGAAGCGACAAGCGGGCCACCGGTGTCACTGGTCCCGGCAATCCAGGGGCCTGGCGCGGCACCACGACCATCCTCGCCCCGCAGCGTGCCAGCAGGGATTCCAATGCGGCCTGACCGAGCCCGCCGGGGTGAACAATCAAGACATCCGTGGATCCGATGCGGGAGAGCGTGGATTCATCCAACGGTCCCGGAGGCACGCCGGCGTAGCAAAAACGCATGCCATCCATGGTCCATGTGTAAATCATCGACATGCCATCCACGGACGGGCGTTCCGCGTCTTTGTAAATCGGGATGCCGGTGATCGGGATGCCGGTGATACAATTCATGCCGATCCCCACACTGCCGCGTAGGATGGCGGCTTGGGATGTCACGGCATCGATGTGGTTGAAATCGGGACGTTCCGCGGTGACCAGCACGACATCGGCATTCAACGGCCTGGGGAGGGGACGCTCCGCCGCGCGGGGGGAGGGCGGGTTTGTCAAGAGGACCGTTCCCAATGGAGAAGTGACGCGGTAGCATTGACCGCCCAGCCACTCGATAGTCGCCGGCCTCCGGGCGGAGGGGGCCGGTTCGCCCATGCGGCCGGCGCATCCCGCGCAGGCCAGCGCCAGAACCGCCAACAAAACCCGGCCGGCCATCAAGCGGGCAGGGTGAGTTGGACTCCGGTATCGCCCACGCGGCTGATGCTGAGGCCGGCGAGGGCCGGAACTTCCGCCGCCATGGCCTTGAAAACGTCTTCAATGCTGTAAACACCGTTCGAGCCGCCGATGGCCAGAATCAGATCGCGAAGGACCTCCCAGTCGTCACGCGCCTCGCCCGGAGGTTGAATGGCTTGGTTGAGGCGCTGGATACGTCCCTTGAGATTGATCATCGTGCCGCGTTTCTCCGCCCAGGCACTGGTAGGCAAAACAACCGAGGCGTGGGGGGTGGTGCGGTTTTTCAGAATGCCTGTGGTCACGAGAGCCTTCAATTTCTCGAGTGCCGCGGCGTCGATGCCGCAGTCCAAGGCATCCTCGCCAAGCACCAACAAGCGGGTGATTTCCCCGTTTGCAACGCGGCGGGCGATCTCGGGCAGAAGTCCTGTGGACAGGCCGAGGAGTCGAGCTCCGGCGGTGTTGGGATTGCCGTCATCGGACACCAGAAACCCATCGCCTTTTTGCGGGCGGGGCAAAACGTCGTAAGAAGTGGTGCCCAAGGCGGCGGCCAGACGCTTCGTCAGGAAAAGTTCCTCGTTGGTCATCCGGGCCGAGGCAATGATGGCCAGGCTCGACGGGTCTCCGGCTTTCAGAAGGGCGGCGGCCGAGGCGATCGCCTGAATCCATTTCGCCGGCTCTTCGGCTCCTTTCAACTCGGGGGCGGAGAGCCGGTCCGGGCTGTTCAGGTAGTGGAAATTCAACCGGTGGCTGTCGGGCATCCAACAGGAATTCACATAATCGTTCTCGCGCGGTGTGATCCGGTAAACGGTATTTTCGCGGCTGGAGATAAGAATGTTCGATCCGGTGCCACAATTCACATCGATGCTTTTGGTTTCCTTGAGGAACCACACACGCATTTTAAAGCGGAAATCCTTGCTGGTGAGGGCCCCCACGGGACAGATGTCCACGGTATTCAGCGAGTAGTTGCTGTCGAGGCGCTTGCCGGGATAAACCGAGAGGGTCGTGTGACTGCCGCGGTTCAGGAATCCCAACACATCGTCGTGGGCGATTTCTTTCATGAACCGGATGCATCGCGAGCACATGATGCAGCGTTCGTCGTCGAGGACAATGCGCTCGCCGAGGTCCACGCGTTTCGGCTTTTTCACTTTCTCCTCGTGGAAGCGGCTGTCGCCTTTGCCGAATTCCACCGAAAATTCCTGCAACCGGCACTCGCCGGCCTGGTCGCAAATCGGACAGTCGAGCGGGTGGTTGATCAGCAGGAATTCCATGACGCCCTTGCGGCATTCCTCGACCAGCGGCGACGAGGTGCGCACGCCCATCCCCTCGGCGACTTCAATGGCGCAGCAAATTTCGGGTTTCGGCCCCCAGGCGATTTCAGGGCGTCCATCGGCATCCAGCACCGGTTGGCGGTCGGGTGTCATTTTGGGACGTCCGGTTTCCACGAGGCACATCCGGCAGTTTCCCGGCGAGCTGAGTTTGGGGTGGTAGCAATAATGGGGAATGAATTTCCCGCTTTGCATGCACGCCTCGATGACGCGGGTGCCTTTGGGGAATTGCTTCCACTCGCCGTCGATCTGGACGTTGATCATTGCCACTGGAGTTGCGGTTTCGCTCATGTTGGAGATGGGTTGCGAGGGCGTGTCAAACAGCACTCGACGAGGCGGAAACCTACCCGCACACGCCGCACACCCACAAGAAAAAGAACAACCGGCCCGCGGGCCCCCGGCGAATTCCTCCCCTTGTCGTCCGTCCTTGCCGGTCCTAAGTTCGCGCCATGGCTTCCTGTTGTTCATGTGCTCCAAAGGTTGAGGTTTCCGCACCGGATGTTCCTGCGGGAGCCTGGCTGAGGCTGGGGTTGGCGGCCTTGATCGCGGGGCAGTCCATGATTTTCAGCATGGCGGTGAATCTACATCCGCCGGATCCGGCCTCGCGCACGGTGATCCACTCGGCTTTGGCCGCCTCGGCGGTGCTGGTCTTCCTTCTGGCCGGTTGGCCTCTTTTGAAGGATGCCTTGGGGGCGCTTTTTCAAAGGCGTGTGGCGGCCGAGCAATTGTTTCTGGTCGGTATCGCGGCGGCTTTCGGCATCTCGGTGCACGCCAGCCTGACCGGCCATGGATCGGTTTATTACGAGGTCGTGGCGATTTTGCTCGCGATCTACACGTTTGGCCGCCTGCTGACCGAGTCGCGCCGTCGCGCCGCCTTGAATGCGGCGGAGTCCCTCGGCGAGGAGTTTGACCGCTGCGAAAAACTGGAGGCCGGCGGAAAGTCCCGATGGGTTCGCGTGGCCGGGTTGTGCGCCGGGGACCGTGTGCTGGTGCGCCAAGGAGCGGCGATTCCGGTCGATGGCATCGTGCGGGATGGCACCGCCTACGTGCGTGAAACCGCTTTGACCGGCGAGCCGTTTCCTGTGGTGAAGCGTCCGGGAGATTCCGTGTTTGCGGGAAGTTATGCGGTGGACGGCTTGCTGACCATCGAGTCCACCGGAGGAGCGCGGCGTTTGGACGCCCTTTTGGAAGCTGTGCGGATGGCCCGCAGCCGCCCGTCCCGCCTGCAGCACGAGGCCGACCGGATTGTGGCCTGGTTTTTGCCCTCGGTGCTCGCCATCGCGGCCGCCACCGTCGCATTTTGGACGTGGCACAGCGGTTGGGTGGTGGGGGTGTTCAATGGCTTGGCGGTGGTTTTGGTCGCCTGCCCCTGCTCGATGGGACTGGCAACGCCTGTCGGCCTGTGGTCGGCGATCGCCGCCCTTGCGAAAAGGGGCATCGTGCCCCGTGACCCGGATCTGGTGGAAAAGCTCGCCAGTGTGGACACGGTGGTCTTCGACAAGACGGGAACGCTTGGCGAGGAGGAGTTGGAGCGGGTCGATCTGGTGGTGGCGGATGGCATCGACCGGGAGTGGCTTCTCGATGCCGCTGCAAGCCTCCAAGCTTCCAGTTCCCACCCCGTGGCTGCCACATTTCATCGCGACGGCAGCGCTCCCGTGGCCACGCAAGCCGTCCCCGGCGCGGGCATCGAGGGCGAGGTCGGGGGAACAACCTGGCGCATCGGAAACGCCCGCATCCTGAACGCCTCGCCAGAGGACGGGGTGGCGAAATTGACCGCTCAACTGCGTGAACGCGGTTCCCACCTCGTATACGTGACGGCGGGAGGTTCTCTGGTTGCGGTGGCCGCCCTGCGTGAAAAACTCCGTCCCTCGGCCCGCGAGGCCATGGACACCTTGCAAAAAGCCGGGTTGCGTTGCGAAGTCATGACCGGGGACAGCTTCGAAGCGGCCCGTGCACATGGTCTTCCCGGTTTGCATGCGGGATTGTCTCCGGCGGACAAGGAGGAACTGGTGGCCGGGCTCCGGCGGAACGGTTCCCGTGTGCTGTTTGTGGGCGACGGGGTGAACGATGCCCCTGCGATGTGCCTGGCGGATGCCTCTCTGGCGATTGGCGCGGGGAGCGCCCTGGCGCGGGACTCGTCCACCGGCGAGTTGATCGGTTCCGACCTCTCCGCCATTCCGGACGCCATCCAGCGTTGCCGCCAGGCGGTTCAGGCCATCCGGCAAAACCTCCGCATTGCCGCCGCCTACAACGCCATCGGCATGATTTTGGCCGCCTGTGGAATCATCCACCCGGTGCTGGCCGCCATTTTAATGCTGGTCAGCAGCATGACTGTGACGACGCTGGCCCTGCGCCAGTCCGCCGTTTCCCTTCCCCGGTGGCCGCGGCGTTCCTGGAGCCCCAAGGCGCTGGCGATCGCTTGCGGCGTCGCCTTGCAAGGCCCGGTGATCGTTTATCTCGGAGGCTTTCACGCCGCCACCGCTTGGGCCTTTCTTGCGCTTTTTCTCGCCGCCGGACTCGGGGCGGGGTGGATGATGAAGTCCACCCGCTCGGCCCATTCGGAAATGACGCTGGGCATGCTGGCGGTGGGCGGCCTTGCCATGCTCGCCGGATGGTGGGCGGATGCCGGGTTCGCGGCCGTGGTGCGTGATGGAGTGTGTCTTTGCGGATGCCCGGATTCCACCTTGGGTCGGGGACTCTTTTTACGTTGGAATTGGATGGACGCCTCGATGGTCGTGGCCTCTTTGCAAGGATTCACCGGCATCGGCGGGATGCCGGGA
>CAMCXK010000101.1 GCA_945883435.1 Chthoniobacter flavus
ATCTGACTCTTTCCGTGGACCGGAATACGCTGGCGAACGACCTGGAATTCTCTGCTGAAGTATCGAGCGATCTCATCAACTGGGTCTCCGGCAACGACCACACCACCGTTCTCTCCTCTCCGGGAGATGCCGTCTTCATCGCCCGCGACAACACCCCGGTCGGCAGCGGGAGCAGTCGTCGCTTCATTCGCTTGAAAATCTCCAAACCGTGAACCATTCCTTGCAAAACTCCGATCTCTATCAACTCGGCGCCATTGGCGACGGGAAAACCCTCTGCACCCGGGCGATCCAATCGGCCATTGATGCCGCTGCCGCTCCTAGCGGATGTGGACATGTTCGCATCCCGGCCGGGACATTTCTTGTCGGGACACTGCATCTTCGAAGCAATCTCTGGCTGGAGTTTCTCCCCGGCGCCGTTCTTCTCGGTTCGCCCCGCATCGAGGACTATGAGTCGCTGCCTGTGGAGAAGGGCGGCAACAAAGATCTTCAGCCCTTCCACCTGCTCGTCGCCCATGGCTGCAAAAATCTGCGCCTTTCGGGTCCCGGAAGGCTTGATGGGAATGGTCCCGCCTTCTGGCATCCCGAGCCTCATCCCAGCGGATGGTTCCGCGAACTCGACCAGCGGCCGAGCCCGATGATCGAATTCTCCGATTGCCACAATGTGCGATGGGAGGATGTGGAAATTGCGAATTCGCCGGGTTGGACCCTCCACTTCAAGCGCTGCGACGATGTGGTTGTGCGCGGGGTTTCGATCCGCAACAATCTTTTCGGCCCGAACACCGACGGCATCGACATCGATGGATGCCGCGATGTGCGAATCTCGGATTGCCTCATCGAGGCCGGTGACGATGCGATTGTATTGAAGACAACTCCGCTGTCCCGCTCCTGCGAGCGCGTGGCGGTGACCAATTGCTCCATCGCGACCAACTGCCGGGCCTTGAAACTTGGTGCCCATGAATCCTTCCACGACATGCGGGATGTGGTTTTTTCGAATTGCACCGTCCGCTGCTCAGTGGCTGTCTTCGCCCTGTATTCGCGAAATGGAGCCATCCTCGAGAACATCGCCGTCTCCAACATCGTCGGACAGGCCTTTTCAAACCCGGACTACAACCAGCCGATCCACATCGATTGCGCACGCATCGATCCCAATGCCAAACCCGGAAAAATCAGGCAGGTCACGGTCAGCAATTTTCTCTGCCATTCGAATGGACGCATCCTTATTACTGGAGAAGCGGGTCATCCCGTTGAGCATGTCTCGTTGCGGGGAATCCAATTCCACATGCGTGATACTTACGACCCCCATCCGGCAGGTCTCACCGCCTGGGGCGACCAGTTTTCACCCTCGACGCCCGAGGCGCGTGCCGCGCGCGCCGCAGTGGTCCTCCAACACGCAAACGCGGTTAACCTCTCGGATGTCGTGATCAACGGTTTGCCGGGCGGCTTTGAAACGATCTGGAGCTTGGACTGCGAAAACCTCGAATCAACCGCCCTGGTCTGCCGTCCATGATTCCAAGTCATGACGCTTGGGCGGACATTCCCGCCAAGTTGGCTGCGCTTTCTCGTCCACGCATTCCTGCAAGGGAGTTTTTACTGAATCTTTCCAACTCTTCGACGGAAGTGGCGGGGAGGATTCTCCAAAATGCCATCAACGACTGCCACCAGTTCGGAGGAGGGCGTGTGGTGCTCCCCGCCGGCGAATACTTCATTCGCGGTCCATTGACCCTCCGCAGCTGTGTGGAACTGCATCTTTCCGAGGGAGCGCTTCTTCGCTTCAGCGGCGAACCCTCCGACTTCATGCCGCCGGTCTTGCAACGCTGGGAAGGCACGGAGGTTTTTTCGCATTCGCCTCTCATCACCGCCGATCGTGCCCACGACATCGCCATCACAGGCCGGGGAACGATCGATGGCCAAGGGAAACGCATTTTTGAATCCTGGCAGCCCATCCAGAAGCCGGATCAGACAAAATTGCGTGATATGGGTCGCGATGGAGTGCCGCTTGACAAACGGATTTTCGGCAACGAAACCCGCCTGCGCCCGAGCCTCTTTCAACCGATGAATTGCGAACGCGTCCTTCTCGAGGGGATCACGATTCGCGATTCACCCTTCTGGACCATCCATCCCACCTACTGCCGCCATGTCATCGTTCGCGGGGTCACGGTCGACAGCATGAATTTCAACAATGACGGGTGCGATCCGGATTCCTGCAGCGATGTGCTGATCGAGAACTGCGTGTTCCGGACCGGTGATGACGGCATCGCCATCAAATCCGGCCGCGATCAGGATGGCTGGCGTGTGGCGCGCCCGACCGAGCGCGTTCTGGTGCGCAACTGTGAGTTCCTTTCCAAAATCAACGGCCTGTGCATCGGGAGTGAAATGAGCGGGGGAGTGCGCCATGTGTTTATGGAAAATTGCCGAATCGCCGAGGCGTCCTCGGCCCTTTATTTAAAATCCAACGCGGACCGCGGCGGCGTGGTGGAGCAGATTTTCATGCGGAATATCACGATCGATCGCGCCAAGGCGGCGGTGGTGCGTCTGGAATCGAATTATCACAGCCACCGGGGCGGCAATTTTCCGTCCGACTTCCGTGGCATCGATATCCGCGATGTGCACTGCGGTTCGGCGGATGCCTACGGTCTTTTTCTGGAGGGAAGTCCCTCATGCCCCGTTCGGGATATTGTGATCGCAAATCTCACCATCGACCGCGCCGGAGAACCTGTGTTCCTTCGTCACACGGAACTCCTGTGCGACAATGTAAAAATCGGGGGTGTGGAAGTGCCACGGACGCCGCCACCAACGCCGCCAGACCATCCGCGCTTGAAGTTGACCATGTAGCGCCATGAGGGATTGCCACTGCTCCATTTTACCTCTTTCGGTTTTCAGTAACGCCCCAACGGATTTTTGCCGCAGCCCTTTTAATGTCTTATGAATTCAAACTTCCATCAAATTGGCCTGTGTGGATGCGGGTCCCGCCTTCTGGGCCTGCTTCGTCTCATGCAGCCATTGCTTGCCGAAAAAAATATTCAAGTCTCGGCGATTTACGACCCCTCTGCGGATTCGATTGCCAGGACGCGAGAGCTTTTTCCCGGGATCACCGTTCATGATTCCTACAGTTCCCTTCTGGCGGAGCCGGGAATCGATTGGGTGATGATTGGTTCGTGGAATTCGCAACACGCCGGGCAGGCCCTTCAGGCGTTGGAGGCCGGCAAGCATGTTTTCTGTGAAAAGCCGCTTGCAACGTCGATTGAGGATTGCCTGCGTGTCCGGGACGTGTTGGAAGCGCATCCGGGACTGCATTTTTTCTTCGGCCTTGTCCTGCGTTACTCGCCGCATTTCCAGCGCATCAAAGCGATTCTTGATTCGGGAGACATCGGGAAGGTGATTTCCTTCGAGTTCAACGAAACCCTGCCACCGCACCATGGAGGTTACATTCATGGAAACTGGCGGCGCCACCGTGCCCACGCGGGCACCCATATGCTGGAAAAATGCTGCCATGATCTGGATCTCGCGAATTGGTTGATGGGATCGATTCCCTCCCGGGTGGCCAGCTTCGGCGGGCTCGATTTTTTCAAACCGGAATTTGCCGGGCAGGAAAAACGCTTTGGATACGATGCGGCAGGCAAGTCCCCCGTCTACAATCTCTGGCGTGACCCCGAGGGCATCAGCCCCTTCAACGCCCACAAGGACATCTTGGACAATCAGGTTGTCATTTTGGAATACCCTTCCGGGACAAGGGCCACCTTTCACACCAATTGCCACGCGGTGATTCCCGAACGGCGCTTCTACATTTGCGGCAGTGAAGGAACTCTTCGTGCCGATGCACTGGCCGGCACTGTGGAGGTGCGGTTGCTGGGAGGCGAATCACGGATCGAAACCACGTGCGAAGGGGGATCCCATGCCGGTGGCGACGAGGTAATGACCCGCGCGTTGGTCCAAACCATCGACTCGGGAGCCGCGCCTCTTGCGGGGGTGGGCGAGGGGATTTCGGCCGCGGCGACTGCTTTTGCAATCGACCAGGCCAATGACAGTGGCCGCGTGGTTGCCGTTGATGTCCGAAACCTTCGATCAACACTCTGAAAAAAGCCTAAAAGAATCCGGGGACGCCTTGTGGGCCGCTTTGCCCAAGTGGAAATTCTTTTGCAGCCTCAATTTTTCCAACGGCCTGGCCGGCGCCGTCCGCAAGATGGTGAGGACCTCCCTCCAACCGGCGGAAGAAATCTCAAGGCTCCGGCGAGTCCGGTTCCTGAGCGGCTTGGAGGCGTTTCAGCAAATCGCTGGTGTCTTCGACCTCGTCCAGAACGGCGCGACTGACATAAAGGGGGGCGCGGGCCAGAACGGCGATGGCCATTCCATCGCTGGTGCGCGCGTCCAATTCCACGATCTTGCGTTGCATCAGTTCGTTCTCAGCGGCGAGGATAATGCGGGCGAAAAAAATCCCATTCCGTAAATCACTGATCACGACACGCTCGACGCGGGCCCCGAGGGCGGTGAGCGCGCTGAGAAGAAGGTCGTGGGTGAGGGGACGCTCGGTTTCCTGCCGCGCGAGGTAGGCGGAAATCGTTCCGGCCATCCCTTGGTCGATGTAGATCGTGAAGACTTTCTCTCCGCTGCCTAAAAAAACGGCGGTTCCGGCGTTGGTTGGAATCAGCGCGTGGATTTGAGTTGGAACGACGGACTTAGCCACGCCTTGACGCTACCATGCCCGAGGATGACATCAAGCGGGGGCATTCGCCCCGGGAATTTGAGTCGACAGGCGCCCCGGGGATCGGTTTTTTGGTGAGGTTGTGATTGCGGATCCCTCCACCAGTCAAAAACCGGGCTTGGATGCCTCGGTGTGGATCCGTTTTGCGGTCATCGCCTTTGCAGTTTTGTGGATTTACTCTCCGGTGGTCGATGGGGAGTGGCTGTGGGACGATGACTATCTCCTGACGAACAACGCCGTGGTCCAATCGCCCGATGGTCTTTGGAAATTGTGGTTCGCCCCGGCAACGGCGGATTATTTTCCCCTCACGATGTCGGCCCTCTGGCTGCAGTGGCGCTTTTTCGGACTCGACTCGTCGGGATACCATTGGGTGACCGCTGGGCTGCATGTTCTGGGCGCGGTCGGGGTCTGGGCGCTTTTTTCACGGATCGGCTTGCGCGGGGCCTGGTTGGGCGGCCTGGTTTTCGCTGTTCATCCCCTGGCGGTCGAGTCGGTCGCTTGGATTGCGGAGCTGAAAAACACGCTGTCCCTGCCGATTTTTCTGGCTGCCGCCTGGTGTTGGGTGGTCTTTGACGAAACGCGCCGCCCGCTGGCCTTTGCCGGAGCGCTCGGCCTGTTCCTCCTGGCCATGCTCGGGAAAAGTTCGGTGGTCATGTTTCCTTGTGCGATCCTGCTTTTCGCCTGGTGGAAACGCGGCCGCATCGCATGGCGCGACATCCTCGCCAGTGCGCCCTTTTTCTTGATTTCCCTGTTGCTGGGACTGGTGACGCTGCATTTTCAACACAGCCGGGCCATCGGGGACGAGCCGATTCCGATCGGAGGTTGGGACGCCCGCTTGGCTATTGCTGGAATGGCCCTGTTTTTTTATCTGGGCAAAATTGTGTGGCCATTTCCCTTGGTGCCGATTTATCCGCAATGGAAAGCCAATCCCCCCTCGATCGAACAACTTCTGCCGTGGGTGGGAGTGCTGCTGCTGGTCGCTTTTTGTTGGCGGTTCCGGAAATCCTTCGGGCGCCACCTGGCGATGGGGTTGGGATTTTATGCCGTGATGATTTTACCGGTGCTGGGTTTTGTGGCGATGTCTTACATGCGCGTGGGGTGGGTGGCTGACCACTTTGTTTATGTCCCGATGATCGGGATTTTGGGGCTTTTGGTGGACGCCGTGGTCCGGAGTTCCGATTCCTTGTCGGCGCGCTGGCGTGAAGTCGCCGTGGCCTGCACGGCTGTGGGGATCGGCGTGCTCGCGGTGTCCAGTCACCAATACGCTGAGGTTTGGCACAATGAAGATCGACTTTGGACGCACACGCTGGCTCACAATCCGAATTCCTGGCAGGCCCACAATCGCCTCGGGGCGCGTATTTTCAACCGGGGCGACGCCGCCGGGGCGCTGCCTCATTTTCGCGAGGCGGTGCGACTCCGGCCGGACCTGGCCGAAACCCGCAACAACCTGGGCTCTGCCATTCTGGCGCAAAAAGACACCCGCGGGGCGATCCGGGAATTTCGGGCGGCCCGGGAAATGGCTCCCGGAATCACGGCGATTCAAGCGAATCTTGCCAATGCCCTTGCTCTCGACGGCGCATTCAGCGAGGCCACTCAAGAATACGCCGACCTGGTGCGTCAATTTCCGGAAAATCCGGTTTTTCTCTGCAATCATGGCGTGGCGGCCTACCGGGCGGGACGCATTCCGGAAGCCATTCAAAGTTTTGAAAAAGCGCTGCGGATCAATCCCTCGCTGGAAGACGCCCGGCGGAATTTAGAGGTCGCCCGGCAGCAGCTCCGGAGTGGCGAGGGTTCGTAGCTCCACCCCCGCGACCGATCTCCATGTGGCGACGTGTAGCAGCCCCTCCGGCCACTCGGCTTTGTTCAAGACAACGGTCCGCCCTGCCAGTATTCCGGTGCAAAAATCCTGAACGCGAGCATTTTGCAATCCTCCCGAGATCCCCCGCCCGTCAAGCTTCAGCATGGCTTCCTTGGCCGTCCAAAGAGTGAAAAATCTTTCCGGGCAG
>CAMCXK010000102.1 GCA_945883435.1 Chthoniobacter flavus
GGAAAAGGACGCAACATGAGGCTCTGTATCGGCGCCGTCCTTGCAGGAACGGATGCCGGGGCACTTGCCATCCACGATTGCGACATTGTCGGATACCAAAGAGATTTGCTGGTAAGGCTCTCGTATCCGGTGGTTGCGGCGGAATGGACTTTTCAAGTTTGCAAGGGCTACAGTGCCAGGTTTAGCGACCGGTTGAACGGGCGGGTCATGCGTCTGCTGGTGGCTCCGCTCCTTGCCGCGATGGCGGAGGTCGACATGTTTTCCACTCGCGCAAGGAACCTTCAGTCGCTCCGCTACCCGATCAGTGGCGAAGTCTGTCTGCGGCGAGAGACGGCGGGAGCCCTTCGCTTGCCCAGCGATTGGGGCGTCGAGGCCGGTATGATGGCTGATTTGTTCCGTGTGTGCCGCGCGGGTCAAATCGCTCAGGCCGATCTTGCGGAGAATTATGATCACAAACACCAAAGCCTGAGTGCGGGGAATCCCTCTGCCGGTCTGAACCGCATGGCCAGGGAAGTTTCCGAGTGCCTGCTGCGCGCCTGTCGGGCGGAGAAGCAAACTTTCGACGGGCGTCCGATGGCCACGCTCGGCCGGAGGTTTCTTCGAGCCGCCTTGGAGCTTCTTCCCAGCTATGCGGCGGATGCCCGCATCAACGGCCTGGCCTACGACGTTGTGGCGGAGAGAGAAACGGTGGCCTTGTTCCATGCCTCCCTGGGGCGCGCCACGGACGGGGTTCGGAGCCGGCCCGAAAAAACCGCCGGGGCGCCCTCGTGGAACGAGGTGTTTGCATCATGCCCTACGCTCCGATGCGATTTGAGCGGGGTGCTCAAGCGCTCCGCGCTGCGATCAAGGCCTTGAGGAAATCCAAGTCCCCCGGGAAGGTGACCTTTGGATTCGGCAAGGAGTTCATAACAGGGAAAACCCTTTGGCCCGATGAGATCAGCGCGGAGACCTCGTCGGTGGCATATTGCCTGTAGCTGGTCAGGGCGGCGCGCAGCGGGCCCAGCCAGGCGGCCTGGGGAGTCTGCATCGCTTGCAACCCGTGGCGATCGACCGTGAGCGAGAGAAATCCCCCGGAGCCGGTGCGATGAAGCGAATCGGTGACCGGCGAGCAGGCCGCCGCCGCACCGTGGCGCCGGGCTTCTTCCAGCACGTGTTCCAGAAGACCGGTCGTAGCCAGCGGGCGGGCGGCGTCGTGAACAGCCACCAGTCGATCACCCTCGAGGACATCGAGTCCGGCCAGAACCGAGTCGGCGCGCTCTGCGCCGCCGGGCACCACGGTGGAAACTTTCGGGAACAATCGGATATCGAATTCCCCTTCGCGCCCGGCGGCGCAGACCAGAATGATTTCGGATATCGAGGGAGCATCCTGCAGGGCCTGGGCAGACCACATCCATACCGGTCGCGGACCGAGACGGGCCTGCAGCTTGTCGAAGCCCATGCGCTGGCTCCGGCCGGCGGCAACAAGCACAGCGGCGGCAGCCTTCATGTGCCGAAGGAAAACGCCGTTTGCAAAGCCCTGGGAGGAGCCTCTTCGCCGCGCAAAGCCCGCTTGAAAGCGCTCCATGCCGACGTTTGCTCCGGAAGGGCCGGGGATTTCCAGCGGTCGATTTGAGCCTCCAGGCGGCGGATTTGCAGGCGGCATTGCTGGACACGGCGGACCGTGTGGGCTTTGAGGCGCTCGCAGAAGCGCTCCCGATCGGCCGCATGCCAGAAGACCCAGGCCTCGGTGGATTGGATGCCATGCCACTCCGAGCGCAAGGCGTTCAGGCCATTCTGAAACGAGACGGGATCCCATCGCAGGGCCGGCAACGATTGCGGAGACCGCAACCACTGCGAGGAGGCGGCGTAGAGCTTTTCCAGTTCCACAGCATTCCCGCTGCGCCGGGCCTCTTGCAGAAGATGCCAGTGGAGGGCCGCCTCGGTTGCATCGGGAAGGGGAGTGGTGTCGGGGTGGAAAAGCCGGGCCAAATCGCGGTAAAGCAAACGCGCGCGGTGCGGGACAGGAACCGGTTTCTCTTCGGAGGGTTCGTCCTCCACTGCGGGAGGGTTCGGAAACGAACGGCATTTTTCCACGATGCGCGCGGGAGGCTTGCCGGTGAAAAACGCCTCGAACTCCACACGCTTCACCATTCGACGGAGTTCCTCCGCGCGGTCGGTCAGTTCGATTTCCTCCTCCGCAAGCGGGAGAAGGTGGGATTTTTCCCAAGCTTCAAAAGCGGGTTCGATGGTGGTTCGAAATTCTCGAATCCGGCGGCCGAGAAGGGCGGCCTCGTCGCGTTCGCAGCGGGCCTGAACCGGCTTCGAGGCGGACCGGCGGAAAAGCGGAAGGTCATCCGTCGACTGGGCGGCGCGGCCTACTGCATGTTGTGGTGGCTTCGAAGACCTCATCAATCGGTTGAATTCCTACCAGCATTTTCGCGAATGAAAAAGCAAAAGACCGCCTGCGCACGGGGCGAGGCGGTCTTTGCGGGTTGAGTGCTGTGTTGTTACTGGCGGACCTGAACCATTGCGGCGTGCTCCGCATCGGAACAGGGCGCGTTCAGCGGCACCGTGGTGGAGCGGTCGGATTGGCCCACGATGCCTTGTTCCAGCATGTAGGCTTCGACTTCTTCTCCGCTGATGTCGGCCAGCATGCGGCCGTTGACGATGACACAGGGCGAGAGCGGTTGGCCGCTGAGTTGTTCCATTTCGAAACGGAACTCCGGGTTTTGAATGATATCCTTCTCGGTGAAGGGAAGGTTGTATTTTTCAAAAACCGCACGGACGCCGCGGCTCCAGCCGCAGTGGGTCTTCAGATACGCTGTGATTTCGGGTTTTTCCATATCAAGCACTACGTGTGGCACGGTGCAACAGGATCACTTTTTCGACTGCCCGGGACGGTATTCGTCCTCCGCGAACTGGAAGGCCTGGTCGAGTCCGACCATGTCCTCGCCCGGACGCAGGGTGTCGAGCGTTTCGGCCTCCTTGCGAAGCGCTTCCTCGCTGTAGTTGGCGGCTTTGACCGAGAGACCGATCCGGCGTTCGGCTTTGTCCACTTTGATGACGCGGGCCTCCACTTCTTGGCCCACTTTGAGGACATCCTTGACCTTCTCGACGCGGTCTTCGCTGATTTGCGAGATGTGCACGAGTCCGTCGATGTCGTCTTGCAGTTGCACAAACGCGCCGAAGTTGGTGAGTTTTGTGATGGTGCCCTTGACGAGGTCGCCGATGCGGAAGCGTCCGTCGATCTCCTTCCACGGGTCGGTGTCGAGTTGTTTGACGCCGAGGCTGATCCGTTGGTTGGTTTTGTCGATGTCGAGAACCACTGCTTCGAGTTCGTCGCCCTTTTTGAGCATTTCACTCGGGTGATTGATCTTGCGGGTCCAAGAAAGGTCCGAGACGTGAACCATTCCATCGATGCCCTCCTCGAGTTCGATAAATGCGCCGTAGGCCGTCATATTGCGGACTTTGCCCTTAACTTGTTTGCCGATCATGTAGCGGAGTTCGATCTCGTCCCAAGGATTGGGTTCGAGTTGGCGGACGCCGAGGGAGATTTTTTGTTCGTCCTTGTTGACGCCCAGAACCATGGCTTCGACGTGCTGGCCGAGGGTGAGCACATCGGAGGGACGCGCGATGCGTTTTGTCCAGGAGAGTTCCGAGACGTGGATGAGGCCTTCCACGCCGTCTTCGATTTGCACGAAGGCGCCGTAGGGCATGAGGTTCGTAACCTTGCCGGCGACCTTTTGGCCCACGGGGAAGCGTTCCTCGATTTTGTCCCACGGATTGGACTGCATTTGTTTGAGACCGAGCGAAACGCGCTCCTTGTCCTTGTTGATGTCCAGGACTTGAACGGTGAGTTGCTGGCCGACCTTGATGAGCTCCGCCGGGTGGTTGAGGCGGGCCCAGGACATGTCGGTGACATGCAGGAGACCATCGATGCCGTCGAGGTCGATGAAGGCTCCGAAGTCGGTGATGTTTTTGACCGTGCCGGTGATCTGGTCGCCGATGTTGACGCCCCCGAGGAACGCCTGGCGTTTTTCCGAGCGCTCTTGTTCGATGATTTCGCGGCGGGAGAGAACGACGTTTTTGCGGTCTTCGTTGATTTTAACAATTTTGAAATCGTAGGTGTTGCCGACAAACGGCGTGAGGTCCTTCGGGGGGACGATGTCGATCTGGGAGGCCGGCAGAAAGGCCTCGACGCCGACGTTCACGGTGAGTCCGCCCTTCACGGCGCTGCGAACCTTGCCTTTGATGAGGCCATCGCCTTTGAAGACGGCCACGATTTTTTCCCAGTTTTGGCGCTGGGCGGCTTTTTCCTTCGAGAGGACGACCATGCCCTCGTCGTTTTCAAGGCGCTCGAGGAGAACCTCGACTTCATCGCCGATTTCGACTTGATCGGGTTCGTCGAATTCCGAGGCGGGGATCACACCTTCGCTTTTGTATCCGATATCGACGAGGAATTCCCGGGGGCGAATTTCCAGGATGTGACCCTTGACGATGCTTCCTTCGCGATAATTTTTGATCGAACTGGCGATCAATTCTTGCAATGCTGACATATGGTTGAATGTTCCTTGTTGTTGATCGCAACCGGTTTCCGGCAGGAAATGGAAACCGGCTTGCGGCCACGTCGACCGCGTGCGAGCGGGCCACCCTACCTGTCTTGATGCGATGTGCAATTTTTTATTGATCTTTCAACGATTTTTTTCGGGTGCGGCAGTGCTGGCTTTGGGAGTTGGTTGCAAGCCGGAGGTGGTCTCCAAAAATCCGGAACCCGTCGCGGTCGAAGCCCTGAAAGTCGATCCGCTCAGGGTGATCCAGGAGGCGGCAGAGGAGATGGCTTGGGATGGATTTGCATTCGCCCGTCCCGGACGCGGGTGGCCAGCCGATGCGGGGGTGGATACGGGGGCTGAATATGTCGCACGCCTGGTCGAATGGGGCTACCTCCAGAAGGTTCCCGTCGTAGAGGGCCGGATCGAGGTGGCCAATCTCAGCGACAGCGATCCCGGGGAAACCGTCTTTTTGCGCCTGGAATCCCCCTCGAACGGCATAATCCGCATCCTCCGCAAAGATGGAAAATGCGAGGTGTTCACCTCCGCGGCGCAGGCTGAATCTTTTGCAATTCTTCCGGAGGGCGAGCCCAAATGGTTGCCTTGAGAACCGGCCTGCTTTTTCTCTGCTTTTTGGTGGTCGCCTGTGCGGATCGGAAAAACGCCACCTCATCGTCTGCTGCGACGGCGGGGGCTTTGCCCGCGAGGCCGGCGTGGCGATTTTGGGAATTTGCCCTCCCTGCCAGGCCGACGGTGCGGATGGCGAGTCCCTTGGTCGAGGTGGGAACCATCCGGTTGGTGAACGCGATCGAGGGATTTGTTCTCATCGATGCCACGCGTCGCTCGATGCTTTCGCCGCGCTCCGGCCTTGTCGTGATCGAAGGCGGGGAGCGGGTCGCGGTGCTGAAAATGACCGATTTGCAAGCCCCGCCATTTGTCATTGCCGATATTGTCAACGGCAGTCCCTTGGCCGGCCAACGGGTTCGACTCCTGGATCCGGTGCACGTGCCTCCTCCGAAGCCCTAAAAAATCCTCCCCTTGGCGGCAAAATCAGCGCATTTCGTAGGGCGACATGTGGGACCTTGCCTTGAAGATGCTTTTTCGAGACCGCGCCAAGTATGCGATGCTGGTCAGCGGGCTTGCGTTTTGCTCACTGCTCATGTGCCAGCAATCCTCGGTCTTTTGCGGGTTGATGATGTGGACCACGGCCACCGTGCGGAACATCGGCGCCCCCGTGTGGGTCGTGGATGCCAAGGTCGAGCAGGCCAACGAAGTCATTCCCATGAGGCAAATCGAAGTCGACCGGGTGCGCGGGGTGCCGGGTGTGGCGTGGGCGGTTCCCCTCTACCTCGGCATCGAGCAGGCCCGACTCGCCGATGGATCGTTTCAAAACATCCAACTCGTAGGGCTTGATACCGGCACACTGACCGGACGTCCGATGACGATCCGCGAGGGACGCATCGAGGATTTGCGTTTGCCGAATGCCGTGCTGGTCGACCAGGTCGCAGTGGAAAAATTCCGCCGCAAGGGGATCCCGATCCGGATCGGCACGACCTTCGAAATCAACGACCGCGAAGCCCGGGTGGTCGGCATTTGCCACGTCAGCCGGAGTTTTCTCGGGCAACCCTACATCTACACCACGTTCGACCGTGCGCTGGAGTTTGCCAAGCCCGCCCGCAAGCAGCTTGGATATGTCCTCGCCGCTCCGGTGGAGGGAGTGTCCGCGGCCGAACTGGTCACCCGCATCAACCGGCTCTCGGGCATCCGTGCGATCGAAAAAGACCGCCTCTTCTGGGACACCATTCGCTGGTATATCAAGAATACCGGCATCCCGATTTCATTCGGCACCGTGGTGATCCTCGGAATCATCGTGGGCATCGCCATCGCCGGGCAGACGTTTTTTCTTTTTGTGCACGACAACCTGCGGTTTTTGGCCGCCTTCAAAGCCATGGGGGCCTCGAATGCCACGTTGGCCGGCATGGTGCTGTTGCAAGCCTTTTCGGTGGGCTTCATCGGTTACGGAGTCGGCGTGGGGTTGGCGAGTTGGTTCGGAAACACCGTTCTCGCGAAGGAGCAACCGCCTTTTTTCATGCCGTGGC
>CAMCXK010000103.1 GCA_945883435.1 Chthoniobacter flavus
CGCGGATGAAGCGCACCGCAGCCAGTATGGATTTGGCGGCAAGGTGAATGAAAAGACCGGCGAGATGTCTTACGGCTTCGCCAGCAACCTGCGCGATGCTTTGCCAAATGCGTCGTTCATCGGCTTCACCGGCACGCCCATCGAGAAGACGGACGCGAACACGCGGGCGGTCTTCGGCGATTACATTTCCATCTACGACATCCAGCGGGCCGTCGCGGACAAGGCCACGGTGCCGATCTATTACGAGAGCCGCATTTCCAAGCTGAGCCTGAACGCAGCCGAGCTGCCAAAGCTCGACGCGGAGTTTGAGGAAATCACCGAAGGCGAGGAGCTGACGAAGAAGGAGAAGCTCAAAACAAAGTGGGCCGCGCTGGAGGCGCTGGTGGGCGATCCGAAACGCATCGCGGTCGTGGCCGCCGATCTGGTGGCGCATTTCGAGAAGCGCGTGGAGGCGATGGAAGGCAAGGCGATGATCGTCTGCATGAGCCGCCGCATCTGCGTGGACCTCTACAACGCGCTGATCAAGCTGCGGCCCGAGTGGGAGGCGGAGACGCTGAAGGTCGTGATGACCGGCAGCGCCGAAGACGGTCCCGAGTGGCAGAAGCACATTGGCAACAAAAAGCAGCGGCGGGAGCTGGCGAACCAGTTCAAGGACGCCAAGAACCCCTTCAAGATCGTGATCGTGCGCGACATGTGGCTGACCGGCTTCGACGCGCCGTGCCTGCACACGATGTATGCCGACAAGCCGATGCAAGGCCACGGTCTCATGCAGGCCATCGCCCGCGTGAACCGCGTCTTCCGCGACAAGCACGGCGGCTTGGTGGTGGATTACCTCGGCCTCGCCGATCAGCTCAAGAAGGCGCTCGTCACCTACACCGAGAGCGGCGGCCAGGGAAACCCGACCTTTGACACGGCCCAAGCCATCGCCGTGATGCTGGAGAAACACGGCATCGCCTACGACATGATGCATGGCTTCAACTGGGACAAGTGGACCAGCGGCACGCCGACCGAGCGCCTGCAACTCATCCCCGCCGGACAGGAGCACATCCTGGAACAGGAAGACGGCAAGAAGCGCTGGGTGCAGGTGGTGACGGAACTGTCCCGCGCCTTTGCCCTTTGCGCCGCGAGCGATGAAGCGACAGAGATCCGCGATGACGTGAGTTTTTTCCAAGCTCTGCAAGCCGCGCTGAACAAGCAGAGCAGCACCAACCGCAAGACGCCCGAGCAGATCGACGCCGCCATCCGCCAGCTCGTGAGCAAGGCCATCACGACCGAAGGCCAGGTGATCGACGTCTTCACCGCAGCTGGATTGCCCAAGCCAGATATTTCGATTTTGAGCGACCAATTCCTCGCCGAAGTGCGCGGACTCAAGCATAAGAACGTCGCCGCCGAGTTGCTGGAGAAGCTGCTGAAGGATGAACTCAAGGTCCGCTCCAAGCGCAACCTCGTTCAGAGCCAAATCTTCAGCGAGAAACTCAAGAAGACCCTCAACGCCTATCACAACCGCGCCATCTCCACGATGGAGGTTATCGAGGAACTCATCAAACTCGCCAAGGACCTCGACGCCGCCACCAAGCGCGGCGAAGACCTGGGACTAACGGATGATGAGATCGCCTTTTACGATGCACTTGCAGCCAACGATTCCGCCAAACAGGCGATAGGGGACGCGAAGCTGAAAGTCATCGCCGCCGAGTTGATCACTCAGGTTAAGAAAAGTGTGACTATCGATTGGACGCTGCGCGAAAGCGCTCGAGCCAAAATCAAAGTAATGGTCAAGCGGATCTTGAATCGCCACGGCTACCCCCCGGACTTGCAGGAACAAGCGGTGAAGACCGTGCTTCAGCAGGCGGAACTGCTGTGTGCGGAGTGGGTTTAGAGAACAATATCCCCCGCCCCTCTGATTGGCTCACGCCGCTGGACACTCAGGCGTCTTGGAACGTGAGAAAGCCGAAGACCCGGTCCGCGAATCCCGGCAGGTTTTCGTGCCCGAAATCAGGATAGATCACGGGGGTCTTCGGCGAGGTGAGGGCATTGAAGACGGCAAACTGGGTGGATGGCGGACAGATGTTATCTTGCAGCGTGAGCGCCATCACGACGGCGGCGCGGATGCGCGGGGCCAGGTGGTGAACGTCGATGTAGCCGAGTTTTTCAAAAATCCGTTCCCTCTCGATCGCCAGGGGATCGAAGTGGCGGAGGTAGGTGCGGAGCTCTCCGTAGGCGTCCTTGAGAAGATCCATTTCCCAGACCCGCTTGTAGTCGGAGAGAAAAGGAAACACCGAGACGCACCGGGAAATGTGGGGGCTGAGCGCGGCACATGCGATCGAGAGCGCCCCGCCTTGGGATCCTCCATTCGAAGCCATGCGGGTCGAGTCCACCTCATCGAAGGAATCCACCACGCGGGCGAGTTGGACCGTGTCGAGAAAGATGCTTCGAAAAAGGAGGTCTTGCGGCTTTCCCGAAAGTCCGCGGATGATGTGGCCGTGATGGGTGGTTCCCGGAACCGCTCCCGTGTCTTCGCTTTTTCCACCTTGGCCGCGGCAATCCATCGCAGCGATCGCCGTTCCCTCCGCGATGAAGCGCAGCTTGTCCTGCCAGTCGCCGCTGTTTCCCGTGTAGCCGTGAAACTCCAGCACCGCCGGGTGTGGGCGGGTGGATGCGCGGGGGCGCAGGTATTTGGCATAAATGCGGGCTCCCCCGATGCCGGTGAACGTGAGGTCGAACGCCTCGGCAGAGCGGGTGGCGATCGAGGAGTTCCTCTCCAAGAGGGGAGCAGGGTCCACAGCCTCCAGGGCCTCCAGGGCCTCTGTCCAGTAGGCATCAAAATCTGCCGGGCGGGGATTCGTTCCAGTGTAGGTGAGAAGTTGATCGAGGGGTTTGTCGAGGCAAGGCATGGTGTTGGAGAAGTTAGAACAAGCGGTGGCGAAGAGCGTTTTGCTTCTCGAGCAGCGCCGCATAGTCAAACGAGGCCGAGGGTAAAAGGGGTGGCGCGGCATCGACCGGTGCGCAGCGGGAGGACAAATCCCCGAGGGACTCGCTTGGACTGGCCGCCGACAAGGCTTGAATGGCGGCGCCAAGGGCCGCGCCTTCGGCACTTTGCATCGTGACCACCGGGTGGCCGAAAACATTGGCCAGGATTTGACGCCAGACAGGACTTTTGCTTCCGCCGCCGGTGAGACGGATTTCGGAGGGTTGGAGACCGAGGCCTTCCATGCGGCGGAGTCCATAAGCCATGCCGAGGGTGACGCCCTCCATCGCGGCGCGGGCCATGTGGGCGGGCGTGAGATTCGAGGATTTCATCCCGTGCAGGACACCGCAGGCATCCGGGAGGTTCGGCGTGCGCTCGCCTTGAAGGTAAGGCAGAAAGAGAAGTCCGTCGGCCCCAGGAGGGACCGCGGAGATTTCGCGATCCATGCGCTCGTGGTCCCAGCCAAAAAGTTGACGGAAGGATTCGGTGGCGACGGTCACGTTCATCGTGCACAGGAGGGGCATCCAATGATCGGCACTGTCGCAGAAAGCAGCAATTTCCCCTTCGGAATCGATCACCGGGCGCGATGCGCAGGCGAAAATCGTGCCACTGGTGCCGAGGCTGGCAGTGACAGTGCCTGGACGGATGTTCCCCGTCCCGAGGGCGGCCATCATGTTGTCCCCTCCCCCGGCACTGATGACGACATCGCTGGAAAGCCCCCATGAATCGGCGAGAGCGGGCAGGAGTTTTCCCACCGGCTCGGTGGAAGATCCGACGGGCGGAAGTTTGGCGAGGAGATTTTCATCGATGGCCTCGCAGACCGCCGTGCTCCAGGAACGGGAACGGACATCGAGCAAGGCCGTGCCGGAGGCGTCTCCAAACTCCATGCGCAGTGTGCCGCTCAGGCGGAGATTCAGGAAATCATGCGGCAGGGCGACATGGGCGAGCCTCGCGAAATTTGCGGGCTCGTTTTGTTTCAGCCAAAGAATCTTCGGTGCGGTGAAGCCGGGTAGAATATCATTTCCAGCAAGGGAGATGGCCGCTTCGCGTCCCCCGAGTGAGGCGCGGATTTCGTCGCACTGGGGCGAGGTGGACGTATCACACCAGAGCTTGGCTGGGCGGATGACCCGGTGACTGGCATCGAGCGGCACGAAGCCGTGTTGCTGGCCGGAAACACCGATGCCTGCGACCTCGTCCTTGCGGGGGCCGAGGTCGGAAAGGACTTTTTGCAGGGTCTCCTCGAGGGCCTCCCACCAGATGGCGGGATCCTGCTCGAGGTGGCCGGCGGGCAGTCCCTCCACCAATCCATAGGCTTTGCTGGCGGAGGCAATGATCTTTCCGGAATTCCCGTCGAGGGCGACGGTCTTAAGGCTCTGCGTGCCGCAGTCGATGCCGAGAGTGATCACAGAAATTCGTTCAGAATGTTTTCGAGGTATTCCTGGCCACCACTTGCCAGCGTGGGCGCAGGCTGTGAGAGGGCGATTTTTTCGAGTTCGGCGAACGACGCCTTGCCGGAGAGGATTTTTCGACCGAGGTCGGAATTCCACGAGGAGTAGCGGTTTTTCACGAATTCCTCGATGCGCCCGTCGGCCCGGATGGCCGCAGCGATCTTGAGGCCCCTTGCGAAAGCGTCCATGCCCCCGATGTGGGCGTGGAAAAGGTCGACAGGATGGTGGGACTCGCGGCGGCGCTTGGCGTCGAAGTTGAGTCCTCCCTCTTTGAATCCGCCCATGCCGAGAACAACAAGCATGACCTCGGCAGCGAGGTAGATGTTCGTCGGGAACTGGTCGGTGTCCCAGCCGATGAGTTCGTCGCCGCGGTTGGCATCGATTGAACCCAGGCGACCGGCGTTGGCCGCGACAGTGAGTTCGTGGCGCATCGTATGACCGGCCAGCGTGGCGTGGTTCGTTTCGATATTGAGTTCGAACTCGTCGAAAAGGCCGTATTCTCGGAGGAAGTTGAAACAGGCGGCGGCATCCGAGTCATATTGGTGCGTCGAGGGTTCGCGGGGTTTGGGCTCGATCCAGAATTTGCCGGTGAAGCCGATTTCTTTTTTCCAGGCGACCGCCATGTGGAGGAAGGCCGCGAGTTGGTCGAGTTCGTGCTTCATGTCGGTATTCCAGAGCGACGAGTATCCTTCGCGGCCGCCCCAGAAGACATACCCTCCGCCGCCGAGTTCCTTGGTGACGGAAATGGCTTTTTTCACCTGCGCTGCTGCGTGGGCAAAGACGGACAAGCTCGGAGTGGTGGCTCCACCTTGGGCAAAACGGGGATGCGCAAAGAGGCAAGCCGTGCCCCAGAGGAGCTTCTTGCCGGTGCGCTGTTGCTCCTCCGCGAGCGTTCCAGCAACAGCATCCAATGCGGCGTGGGACTCGGCGAGCGTATCGCACTCCGGCGCGACATCGCGGTCGTGGAAGCAATAAAAGTCGATGTCGATTTTTTCGAGAAACTCAAAAAACACGCGCACCCGCTTCTGGGCGTTGGCCACGGAATTCGATCCATCATCCCAAGGCGTGAGCGCTGTGCCACCGCCGAAGGGATCGGCGAGAGGGTTGCGCATCACGTGCCAGTAGGCAGCTGCAAAACGCAGATGCTCGCGCATGGATTTGCCCTCCACGAGTTCCTCGGGATTGTAATGTTTGAAGGAAAGAGGATTTTTCGACTTTGGCCCTTCGTAGGCGATTTTTGGAATTTCAGGGAAGTAAGACATGGAATGAGCAGAGCACTATTCACAAAATGCTGTGGGAATCCAAGTGTCGGATTGCGACAAATGAATCCCGCGTTTGACCGACTCCGCGGATAGACGGACGAAACTACGATGCGGTTCCCAACAGGAAATAAGTGGCCACCGGACCCAGCCCCTTGCACTCCACCGTTCCACGGGGTTCGTAACGGAACCCCTGCCCCAAAGCCTCACGGGTGCTCTCGGAAATGTGAATTTTTCCAGGCTCGCCCGTGGATTCCATGCGACTCGCAATGTTCACGGCGTCCCCCCAGATGTCATAGGCGAACTTCCGCTTGCCAATGATGCCTGCCACCACCGAACCGGAGTTGATACCGATGCGAATTTGGAAGGAGGTTCCGTGCAGGGCGTTCAGGCGGTCGAATGTCTCGAGGATGTCCAGCGCGCAACGCGCCACAATCTGGGCGTGCTCGGAGTGCGGAAGAGGAATGCCGGCAGCGAACATGTAGGAATCGCCGATGGTCTTGATTTTCTCCGCACCATTGCGCTCGATGATCAGGTCGAACGCCGTAAAAATGCGGTTGAGCAGCGACACCAATTCTGCCGGGTGGGCCGTGCGCGAATAAGCGGTGAACCCCACCAAATCGACAAACGCAATAGAAACGGATTCCTGCTTGTCGGCGATATTCTCCTCTCCCTGTCTCAAACGGGCCGCGATCGCGCGGGGAAGAACATTGAGAAGAAGTCGCTCGGATTTTTCCTGCTCGCGTTCGAGAAGGGATTTTTCAAGCTCCAACTGCTGAAGGTGGTGCTGGTCGAGATCGCGCAGGCGCTTGCGCTCAAGAGAAGAGGTGAT
>CAMCXK010000104.1 GCA_945883435.1 Chthoniobacter flavus
CGTGCGCGTGTTGCTCGTCTCCTGCGTGCCAAGGTGCACCGGCGAGGCTTCGGCGGATTTCATCATTCGTGCGGGATGCGCGGCGTGCGCGGGGCACGACAGTAAATAAAATTTCGCCGGGTTGCTGGGATCGACACTCTCGAAGGTCACGGATTTCGTGCCCATCGGGAGGTAAACGCAGTCCAACTTTTCCAAGGAAAAGGTTTGACCATCCGCCAGAACTTTTCCCTCGCCGCCGACATTGATAGCGCCCAACTCGCGGCGCTCGAGGAAGAAGGAGCGGCCGGTTTCCTTGTGGTTCGGCAATTCAATGGCTTCGTTCGTCGGCATGGCACCGCCGACCACCAGGCGGTCGAGGTCGGCGAAATGAGCCACCAGTTTGCCAGGAACAAAAAGGTCGCAGATTTGAAAGGTGTCGCGCAAATCCTGAGTGGACATGCCAATGAGGCCTTGCGGATGCGGCATGCGCCGGATGGTATTGTGAATCATGTGATTTATTTTCTGTATCTTTTGTTTTTTTAGTGGATTAGTTTTATTTCTGAGTTTGACTTTGCAAAAATTCAGCGGACCGAGTGGCAACCATCGGAGCGGTCTCCTCCAATAAAACGGCAAGATCAGGCTTTTGAGAGCGGATGAATTGAAGGACAGGAGCGTAGTCAAGTTTCCCGCAACCGGCTGGCACAGATTTTATTGCTCCATTTTCCAAAATGAAATCCTTGGCATGAAAAACCGCGATATCATCGCCCAGAAACTCAAGCGCCTCTGGAATGATGCGCGCTTGGTCGGAAGCATTTTCGACGGAAAGCAAATTCACGGGATCAAAGACCACTTTCAAATGCTTGGAGCCGAGCGCGTCCAAAACACGTCGCATTTTTCGAGCACTGGAAACCGTGTGGGCGGTCACTGCTTCCAAACCGACGCTCACACCACATTTCTCAGCTTCGGCCACCAGCTCAGCGAGGCTTTTCAACATTTCGCCAAAGGCTGCATCGCTGTGGTTATCGGGGTGCGGCAAATAATCGGGATTCACCGAACCACTTTCGAGCGCCACGAGTCTGCAGCCAAACTCGCGCGCAAAGCGCAGGTGATCCTTGAAGTATTCCAGCAAGGCACGGCGGGTTTGCAAGTCGGGATGGATGGGATTGATGTAGCAACCAAGGACTTCGATACCCACGCCCTGCCGTGCAAAAGCACCGCCTATACTCCGCGCCAGATCTGCGGTCAAATCACCAGCCCGGAGATCGAGTCCCGCAATAGCTTTATTGAGGGCCAGCTGCACGCAGGAAAATCCCGAGGCGGCAATGCGGGCGGTCAACTCTTCCGCCGACGCACGGCCGAAGTCGTGCGCCCTGACACCGATCCTTAGGCTGCTTATAGCAAGTTTTTTATCTGAAAAAATCATAGTCAAGCGGCCGGGTCGGCTTTGGCTGGCTTTCGCAGGAACTGGCTGAGTGACATCATGGCCAGACCTTGAGCAAAAGCGGTATTCGCAAAAGGAACTGCATCGTAACTGGCCGGTGTCGGCATAACACAAGTTCCTCCAGAGGCTTCGAGCAATTCGCCGTCTGGAGAAATTCTGCGGACCAAGGCGGCGTAGGCCCGCTCGGAGGCGGATTGACAGTCTTCTGGAGCCCAGGATTGCCCAGCAGCCCACCGCAACCCCATGGCAAAAGCCGCTGTGGCCGACATTTCCAGACTCGTTGAAGGCTCGTTCATCACCGTGTGCCAAGCACCACTCTCATCTTGCGTGGCTAATACGCCATGGAGATGAGCCTGAAAGTTTTCCAGCAAAAGACCATACCCAGGGGTGTCGGCGGGCAGGCTTTCCAAGACCTCGATCGATGCTGCGGTGAACCAGCCGTTCCCTCGCCCCCACAGAACCCCCATTTGAGAGCGGGATGCCCCATCGTAGCCGTGAAAGATCAATCCAGTGCCCGGATCTCGCAGATGCGCATAGTGGTTTCCAAATTGCTTGACCACCTCGTCGACATATTGCCGATTGCCGGAAAGAATCCCCCAGCGTGCCAGAAAAATGCAGCCCATGAACAAGGTGTCGGCCCAGACCTGCAGAGGGTATTTGTTTTCCGTGCAGGAATGTTCGAAGGTGCCGTCCTCCAAGCGCGGTGCGCTCTCAACGCACCAACGAGCGTATTCCTCACATATCTCCCGGAGTCGTGAGTTCGAACCGCATCGAACCAGCTCGACAATCGCCAGCAGCGGTGCGGTCGTGTTGATGCTCTTGGGAAGAATACCTTTTGCAAGATGCCAGTCCACCCAGTTAACAACAAACGCCCGGCTCTGCTCATCATTCAGCACTCCATGCGCTTTCATAAGACCATGCAATGCAACGCCCTGGTGCCACTGCCATTCCTTGAAATTGATGCACCAATCCGCGTGCCGGTCATCCGCCTCCTCGCGGATCGTGCGCGATACCAGTTGTAAGAGATGATTCCGCGCCTCATCTGGAGTGAGTGATTTTGGGGATGTTGGTTGCGAGTTCATTAAGGTCGTATTTTTGTCAAAATCATCTTTTTATTTATTAAACTTCAGTTTTTATGGAGTTTTTAGATTCTAAATTTGTTTAATCAACACGACGCTGCATGGCGTCATGGGGCGGTTCAGGACGAAGCAACCGCTTGCATCCGCGTGAAGAAATTCCTTCCGGGTGCGCGCGGCAGCCTCCTTAAGAAGCAAGGTTTCTTCGCGGGAAGGCGCTTCGGGTTTCCCCATGACCTGCCACGCCGTCAAGGCATCGCCATTTTCACGATCGAGGGTTTCCACGAGCACCAATGCATGCGGAGAGAGCCCAGTACATTGAATATCCAAAGTCGTTGACTGGCAGACGCGTAAATCCTCTTCAGCGGACTCCGGTGGGGAGGCACGGAAGTGACCGGGCGCGGTCTTCATCATCTCGGGCGGATAGTGAAATGCCAATGTGGTCAGAGAGCCAGTTTGCGACTGCTTGGTAACGATGAATCCGTCTCCCCGGTCGAGACATTGATCTCCGAGCAAATGGAGAAACCGGTAAATGTGGAACATTGGCTTCACAATTCCCTGGAGGTTAATCATGCCGAAACCGCCATGGAAAATGCTGTTCCCGGCACCGTTTTCCTCAAAAATATCCGTGAAGGTCCAATAGGAAAGGGATTCCACGGACCCAATGGATTCCACAATGGCCTTCACCACATACGCGGCTGAAAACAGAGTGTCATGGGTGTGATCTCGGGATGAAGGACTCGTGCTCCATTCCGTGAGGTGGATTTCCGCCGTTGGATAAGCGCTCTGGCTGACGATCGAGCGCAGCAGCGCCAGATCGCGAGGCGTCGCGCCAACGCCGCGTGCAAGTCGCTGCTCCTTGCCGTGCTCATCCAAGGCCCAATCCGTTGGATACGGGTGCGCTGAAACGAAGTCCACTGGCAGGATGTTCTCCGCGCAGAATATGAGAAATTGCTCGACCCAAACCGGACGCCAATCCAAGAGATCAATATCTGCCGCCCCATAAGTGGAATCCCGGCAGGAAGCATCCTCCTTTTCGCCGTCAAAGCGCGCATCCGGGACGAAAGCACTCGTCGCCGGTCCTCCGACACGCAACTGGGCGTCGATGCTTTTCACCGTCTGCACGGTGACTTTGTATAACTCGAAATACTGGCTTTTCGTGCCGTGGAAAAACGGCCAGAGGTTCGGCTCATTCCAGACTTCAAAATACCATTTTCTGACCTCGTCGATGCCGTATCGATTGATCCAGTGCCGGACAGTCTTCTCGATGAGTTGCGCCCATTTTCCGTAATCCTTAGGAGGAGCACCGTGAGCCTTCCACCAAAAGACCGTTTCTTTTTCCGAAGCCAAATCACCTGGGCAAAATCCGAATTCCACAAAGGGACGGATGCCAACCTCCAACAATTTGTCGAAAAGCTCATCGACATATTGGAAATTGTAAACAACACGCCCATCGACCTCTTTGTAGACAAACATGTCATCGTGGTAGAGCCCATGAAAACGCAGGTAGCGGAACCCACAGGATTGGATGACCGTGCGCAGTTGCTCTTGCCAATCGGCGCGCAGACCCTCGCAGGCCCTGCCGGCTCCAACGCATTCGCTCCAATAGTGAAGAAGCGGGTTGCCTTCTTGGGAGCTATTCGCTTTTACATTGATGGACATGTGTATTTTAAACTCTCACTTGCGGTGGTTTTTGATTTATGACTGGATGAAACTAGGCATCTGAAAATCTGCCCGGAAATCTGCTAGATTCTACTGCAACTAATTCCACTCGTGTTTTTTATGGTTGAGTATTTCACTTCTTGCCAAGCAACGATTCAATGGTTGGCTGAATCGCATCGGCAAAAACCTCATACCCTTTGTCCGTGAGATGGATGAAGTCCTTGCTGACCTCTTTTGTCATGCTGCCGTCGGGTTGAAGGAATTTATCGCCGATGTCGAGAAAGGTGACCGTATTCCCGTTTTGCAACTGAGCCAGGACTTGATTGACTGATCGAACGATCTCGCGATCAGGATGGCTTGCAAGTTCGCGACGGGGGAGGACTCCCAGCAGGAGAATGCGGGTGTTGGGTGAACGCTTGTGGATTTCACCAATCATGGCACCGACCGCCTGCCCGATGTCGGTCGGAGAATCCTGCGCCGTGATATTGTTAGTGCCGATCAGGAGCACAACCAGCTTGGGCTGGATGTTCTCCAACTCCCCGTTTTGCATCCGCCACAGCACATGCTGGGTGCAGTCGCCGGAGATGCCGAAATTCGCAGCGCGCATGGGTGCGAAACGAGCCTTCCAGACTTCGCGTCCTTCGCGAGCCCAGCATTTGGTGAGGGAATCTCCAATAAAAAGCACATCGATACCGCCCTTCTGGGCCAAGGCCACATAGGCGTCATGCTGCGGCATCCAGTTATTATTCTCCGTTTTCGGCACGGGCGTGGTAGCACGCTGGGCACTGGGTGCAGCAGATGCGGCGACCTCGGGCACGGAGTCGGTAGCCTCTCCACAAAGCATCCCGATCGGGAGCAGGAGCATAGTAATGACAAGGCGTGTGTATTTCATGGGATGAAATTTTAGAAAATTGAAGTTATTCCCAGACCAGTTGGCTAATGCCGCAGCCGAGAGTCACATTGACAGTCTTGAGCTTTTCATCCCAAGTGAAGGGAAGCTCCTTTCGCATGTAAAACTTGGCGTGGTAATCGGGCTGCCAGATCGCGTCTGTTTTGAGATCGAATGCCGGGTTGCTTAAGGCAGGCATCTTGGTGAGAGAATCAAGGGCGATAATCCGCTTGGGCTTTTCATCGACTTTAAAGCTCACAGAGACCTGGATAGGCAGGGCGGGCTCCTTGCCTTCCTCAATCTTGGGGCTGAACATAATGAGCCCCCGGTCCATCGGGTTGGTTGCGAGGTTGATACTGGCTCGGCGGTCGGAAAGGCTCACGGCAGCGGTTACAGCACAGTTGTAGAAAGGCGCCCATGCCTCACTAAGCAACTTCACACTAAGCAGTTCCTGATCCCCCATCTTCAAGCTGTAGCCGTTGTGTAGCGCGTAGCTGGTGAGTTTTTCCTTGTCCAAACGAGCCACGCCAAAGACTCCATCGACTGCGAGTGTGGGAGTGTCATTGCCGCCGGCAGCCACGAGGAGAGTGGTATCGGTGCCCGTGAGCCTTATGCCTTTGGATCCCATGGGATTCGACACCAACGGATTCTGCTGCTGGTAAGGAATTAGGACATTCAGAAAATCGGTTTGCTTGGCTTTTGACTGGAGAGTCAGCAGCGTGCTGACTTCCCAGCGATCCTTGGCGACATAAGGGCGGGTGGAGCCTTTGGATCCCATGACGCTCCGTTCACTGTCCGGCCTGAGCGCCAAGTAGTAAGGCGGCACATTGGGGTCGCCTTTGCTGAGAATCTGCACGCGGGTATCTTTGGGGAGAATCGGCACGACATCGAGCTTCGCCAGATCATCTCCAAAAGTGAAAATGTTGTCTTTTTTCAACAACTTGCCGATGGGGTTGAGATACCACTCGTAGGTTTTTTCTTCAGAACTCTCCAAGTTATCGCCAACCACCGCCACTCCAGTGTCGCGAAACCAAACCACGGTTCGCTGGTGGGTGACATCGGCGTAGGTCTTGAGCTTGGCCGAGATCATGCCAATCTGGCCTGTGTCGCCAAAAGCTTTGAGCTCAGTGTCGGCCCGCCCGATGTTTTTCTGTGAGGTTTCATAGAGAAACTCCTTGCCGTGATTCTTCACATGCTCCTCATAGAGTCCATCGAGCCGGTCGTAGCCCCACGGGTTCCCGATTCCCACCGTGTTGTGGGCCACAGTGGCCTTGCAGTAGCCACCGTAAGTGTTCCAGTTTCGATAAACCCCGATTGTGCCGGGATCGATCAATACGGGTATGCCCTTGTAGTGCAGTTCGATCTCGAGGGCATCCGCATGGGCATGGCCAGGAATAATCAAGTTGTT
>CAMCXK010000105.1 GCA_945883435.1 Chthoniobacter flavus
CCCCCCCCCCCCCCCCCCCGAGCAGATTGTTTTTTCTCTCACTGCTTCTACCTCGATCTTCTTGAGTGCAGTCGTATTTCAAACAAAACTTTTTGAGATCGGCAAAAATCCAAATCCACCAAGAAGTCCAATCGAGATTGGATCAATTCAAACGACCTTGTTTTCTCTCCAAGTCCTATAGTGAGTTTGTGAAAAGCCGCCGCAAGAAATTGCGGCTTACCCAGCGCGCCGTGACCCAAGCCCTCGGCATGCATTTCTTGCCCCATTGCTCTGCCATTTTGGGGTAAACTTCCTGGGCTGCGATTACTTTCTCTTTTTCAAGACCGACATAGCCTTCCGAGCGGGGTCATCCACAACCTGAGTGAGATACGCCCAATACAGTTCCTTTTCGATCGTGTCGCGCAGAGCCTGCCGCACGGACGCTCTCCAGAGATGACGCTCTGGGTCATAGGACAGCGTGTTGCTTATATCGTCAGGACGCCGGGCCGTGTGCACATACTCGATGTGGCCGTAGTCCCCACAATCCACCACATAGCTACGGCCAGAGGTCATGAGGCTGATCCAGTTCATCGGCACCTGCGAGATTACGCCCGCATCGCTGAGAGCGGTCTCAAGGTTGATGTAATTGAACTCGCCCGCCCGCAGGCGGGCGGCCGCATGGAAAAGCAGATACCCCGCCGGATAGTCCGGCACGGGGTAAAAATAAATGCCACGGCAAACCCGCTTCAGTAGTCCGGCTTTTGTGGCCCGCGACAGCAACACCGCCAGTTGCCCACATCCCGATACCGCCGCCGCCAAGTCAGATGGTGCAAATACACAATGCTCCCGGTCCGTGGTTATGCTCAACCCATCCCAGCACTGGAATTAGCCGTGGCATAACGCAGCCAATCTGGCATTTTATAATTTGGTAAAATCCGGATTCATGCTTGATCTTTTTCATTCTATCGCGGTCGCGTTTGTGGCGATGTTTCCGATGATCAATCCCATCGGTCACGCGCCCGTGTTTTATGGTATGACCTCCGACGACACGCCTGCGCGCCGGAAAGTGATGTCGGGAGTGATCAGCGTGTATGTTTTTCTGATTCTGACTGTCTCCCTGCTTTTCGGAAATCTTCTGCTGAGGTTTTTTGGTATCACGATTGATGACCTTCGGATCGCTGGGGGGCTGCTGGTGGCGCACTCCGGTTGGGCGATGTTGGGCAACCAAAGCCGGGTCACTCCCCACGAACACGCCGCGGCCGAAGAGAAGGAGGATGTTTCACTTACGCCGATGGCCATGCCGATTCTTGCTGGTCCGGGCGCGATGAGTCTGGCAATCGGCCTCTCGACCTATGGTCAAACCTTTCCGCACTACATCGGATTCGTGCTTGGTTTTGCCGCCATCGCGCTACTCACTTGGATTTGCTTTCGCGAGAGCGACGCCATGGTGCGTGTTCTGAGTGTGAATGCCATCGGCGCACTCAACCGCGTGCTCGGGCTGTTCATTATCGCCATTGGCGTAAATATGGTGGTCAAAGGCATGCTGGATGTCTTCCCGCATTGAGCGACCGACTCACTCCAAACCACTTTCAGAGGCACTGCTTAAGATTCAATCGGGAACGATCTCGGCGCCGATGCAGGCGTTGATAAAAATTTCCAGCAAGTTCGCCCGCCTGCTCAATGCCCGTAAACCCTCCAAGACAACCCTTTCAGCGACAATTTTAGAATCTTGTTCATCCTGTCCTCCTGTCTAAAAACCCATTTTCGCGATGAAGGATATGCGGATCGCTGTTCAGACAAATTCCGGTTCCAAAAATGGAAGGGAAAAGAGCTCTGGATTCCCGGGCAACTGGATGCGGCCCCGCTCCTGCAGGCGGGCGAGTTCAGTGCCGGAAATCGGGGACCCGAAAATGCGCTCGGCTCCGTGGAGCAAACAGCACATGGAGTCTCTCCCGCAGGGCTGCTACCAAAAGAGAATCGCAGGAATATCGGTCCACAAATATAACGGGCGTTTTAAAAATGACCTTTACATCTGCAATAATGTTCCCAAGGGCCATCTATTAGTTTGCCGGAGTAATGGCATCGCATCCATCCGGGAAGCCTTGATCAAGTTTGGAATTGGCCAACGGGTGCTGCCTTACGACCTTGAACTGCCCCCCCATCCGCTCCGCGCTTTTTCAAAAAGATCAAAAAAAAGTTCTTAACTTTTGAGAGCGGGGGTCGATTCTCTTGGTATGGGACTGGCCCTTTCAGGATTGGCATCTGGCTTCGATTGGAAGTCTGTGGTGGATCAGATTGATCAACTCAATCGCGCTCCGCAAAACAGGCTCCGCGTCGAGAAGAAGGACCTCGCTTCAAAGGAGACCGCACTGAACGAGATCAAATCGATGATCTCGAATCTCAAAACCAGCGCGGCTGCCTTGGGATCGGAGGAGGCCCTGTTGAAAAAATCCACGGCATTCCAAAGCAGCAGCACCACTTGGAGTTCCTCCGCCACCAAGGACACCCCGGTCGGACAATATCAAATCCAGCTTCTTTCCGCCGCCACCACAACGAGCTTGGCCGGATCGGGAACCTTGTCCCCGGCGCTCAATCCCGCGTCGCCACTTTCCGGACTCTCGGTGGGCCGCGCCATCACAGCGGGCAATTTCACCGTGAACGGCGTCGCCATCAGTATTTCCACGACGGACACGCTGGATGATGTGCTCGGCAAGATCACTGGCAGCGGTGCGGGAGTGACCGCATCCTATGATCCAGCCACCGATCGGATCAACCTGTCCGGCGCGTCGGCGATTTCGCTCGGGGCTCCGAACGACACCAGCAATTTCCTGCAAGCGATGCGCCTGACCTCGGGCGGTGCCTTGGTGCAATCCTCCGGGCCCGGACTTTCCGTGCCGAAAATCAATGTGCCAATCAACTCCGCCAACCTCAATTGGGCGGGTGTTCCCCCGGGAGTGCAACCGGCTTTCAAGATCAATGGCGAAGCCATCGGATACGATCCCGCCACGGATACCATCCAGACGCTTCTGGCACGGATCAACAATTCCCCGGCGGGAGTCTCCGCAACATTCGACCTGGCGTCGGGCGGCTTCAGCATTCGCAGCAAAACGACCGGCAACGTGGGGATCTCCATCACAGACGATGTGGGTGGACTGGCAGCCGCGATGGGCTTGACCACGGGCACCCTCACGGCCGGGGCCGATGCCCAATTTTCCGTCAATGGCGGCGGCACCCTCACGAGTCGCAGCAATGTTCTTGACGAGTCGGCGCATGGCATCCCGGGGTTGAGTGTGACCGCCAACCAACCGGGCACTGAAACAATCAATATCTCCGCCGACACAGCCGCGACGAAATCCGCCATCGATGATTTCATTTCCAAATACAACGCCGTTCAAAATACCATCGACCGACTGACCAAAGTCACGACCTCCGGTGAAAAAGTGACGGCCGCCGTGCTGGCGGGAAACCGCGAAGTGGCCGATATCTCGCGCTCGCTCCGCCGCGTGCTTTATGAAGTCGGATCCGGCGTGACCGGCGGCATCCAGCGCATCACGGACCTCGGAATCGATTTTGCGGGAATCGAAAATACCATTTCGATCACCAAGTCGTCGGTGTTGGATTCCAAACTGGCCAACGACGCCGATGATGTCGTCAGCTTTTTCAATACCGCCAGCACCGGCTTGGTCGGACGCCTGGATGCGCTTTTGGACCGCTTGGTCTCGGACTCCGGCACTGCCCAAGGCAGCCTGAAAACGCAATTCGAGACGATCACCACCCAAAACAAATCGCTGGACCGCCAGATCGAGTTTTTTGAACGCCAACTCGCCGCCCAGCGGGCGCAACTGGAAGCATCGTTCATCGCCATGGAGCGTGCGCAATCGTCCTACCAACAACAAGGAGCCTACCTCTCCAAAACCTTCGGTTCCTCCAAATGATCTTCCCCGATAACTCAACTATCAACCACAACAACCTATGAACAACGTGCAACCCATCGCGCCAAACTCCACGCTGGCCCGTCCGGAAGCGCAGGCAGCCCAACTCAAAACCGGAATGTCCGCGCCCCAAGTCGGTGCCAGCGAAATCCGCCTCACCGACTCGGTGGTGGCTCCCGAAAAATCGAACCGCGCCACCGACTCGTTGCAAGCCACCCACCGCGAAATGGTTCGCGAATGGGTCGGCTCCCAACTCGAGATTCGTCCCGGCGAAGTGAAAAAGGGTCTTGATTGGAACAGCGACCCCGAGTATCCTTCGCTTAACGTCTTGAATGGAATCGCAACGATGTTTGTGAATTCCGCATTCATCGACGGGAAAATCTCCTAAGTTTTGAAGAGCAAAAATCCCCTTCATATCTATCGCAAGACCGCCACGACCACGGCGTCTCCCGGTGAACTTGTGCTCATGTTGTATGATGGGGCATTGCGCTTCATGGCGGCGGCGGAGCTCGGTTTTCAGGAAGAGAATTTTGCCCGCAAGAACGAGTCGATTCACAACAATATCCAGCGCACCCAAGCGATCATCACCGAGTTGCAGGCGACCCTGAACATGGAAAAGGGCGGAGAGTTTTCTGAAAACCTCTACCGCCTTTATGAATTCATGCAGGATCAACTAAACCAAGCCAATCGAGATAAAAGCCTCGACAAAATCAAGACCGTCGCCACGTTCATGCAGGACATTCGCGACGCGTGGGCCCAAATGCTTCTTCAAAATTCAGCCAACGAGGCGGCGCAGTCCCAATCCGTGGCTCAAGGCCTCGGGGCCAAATGCTGATCCGCAAACCGGTTTCACTCACTCCGGCGCCACTTCCGGACCGGTTGGAGAATTTCCTCGAACTCTACGAAAAAAACCTCCACTTGGAGGTTTTTTTTATTGAGAAAAAAGACATCGAAAGCCTGCTGGAAATGCTGCCGGCCCAAGGCGAGTTGATCGAGGCGATCACCGGTCTTTTGTCCACTCTTCCTCCGCTGCAGCAAACCCTGTTGCGCCGCCGCCTGGAAGCCCTGGATGCCCTGCGGGCCTCCAACCGCACGGCTCTGGACCGGGCAATGAATGAAACGCGAAGCGAGCTCGACCAGATGAACACCGCCCGCCAGCGGATTCGCCAAGCCCGTCAGCTGTCCAAGTCGCTTTACCAAGAGACCGCCCGCGTCGAAAATTGGGCATGATTCCCGACCCCGGCCCGAAGTCCGCTTTTCCGAAACGTCTGGGACTTCTGGCAGGCGACCCCGCAGGAGTGGGACCCGAAATCCTGGCGCAGGCACTGCGGCGAATTCCCTCCGTCGAAGGGATCGAAGTTCTCCCGCCCGCTGGAACCCACCAACCGGGGCGGCCCACACGGGCTTCCGCGCAGGCGGCTTGGGATGCCCTGGAAGAAGCTGCAAAAAGGCTTCAATCGGGGCATTGGCAGGGCGTGGTGACCGGACCGGTGTGCAAGCATCACTTGAAGGAGATCGGCTTTTCCTTTCCGGGACAAACCGAGTTTTTCGCCGCCCGGGCGGGAGTCTCCAATATGGCCATGTGCCTGACCGGAGGAGCGTTGACAGTGGCCATGGTCACCGCCCATATCCCGCTCCAGCAAGTTTCCGCGAGGCTTTCGACGGCGGAGATCGTTCGCGTGGGACGCTTGTTGAAAAACTTCCTCGTTTCCACGGGAGTCCCCTCCCCCCGGATTGCGGTGGCGGGTTTGAACCCCCATGCCGGCGAATCCGGAGATTTGGGAAACGAAGAAATCCAGATCATCGCGCCGGCGGTCTCTCAACTCTCGACCGAAGGCCATTTCACCGGCCCCTGGTCTCCAGACACCCTGTTTCATCAGGCTCTGGAGGGACATTTCGACGGAGTGGTGTGCATGTATCACGATCAAGGCCTCATCCCCCTGAAAATGCATGCGTTTCACAGCGGGGTGAACATCACGCTGGGATTGCCCTTTGTCCGAACCAGCCCCGACCATGGAACCGCCTTTGATTTGGCCGGGCAGGGGAAGGCACGGCCTGACAGCTATCTCGCAGCCATCCGTCTTGCGCTCCGGTGCCTTGGTGCCACCTCCTGATCCGTGCGTTTTTTTTGACCACCGGAGGAAAAGCGGGTTGAATGCCCGGTCTGCGACCATGGCTACCCAACCCACCATCTTTTACACCATCACCGACGAGGCCCCCCAACTCGCCACTTACTCGCTCCTGCCGGTTCTCCAGGCATTTTCCAAACCGGCGGGCATTGCCATCGA
>CAMCXK010000106.1 GCA_945883435.1 Chthoniobacter flavus
CATCGCGCAGGACCGGTTCGAGCAGTCGCGGATAATCCCCGGGGTCGTATTCCAAGTCGGCATCCTGGACGAGGACGATATCTCCGGTGGCTGCAGCAAAACCTGTTTTCAGCGCGGCCCCCTTTCCCCTATTGCGCTCATGACGCAGAACCCTCACCCGTTCCGGGTTCGCCGCGGCCAGCCTTTGCAACTCCTCCCAGGTGCCATCCGACGACGCATCGTCGACCACGACCAATTCGCCGACTTCGGGTCGGGCGAGAACAACTTCCGCCACCTTGACCATGGTGTTTGCCTCGTTAAAAACAGGCATGATGACGGAAAGGCGAGGATTAATGGACAGGGTCGCAGGCGTCATTGGGAGAGTCGGACGACACATGGAGAGTACACTGCGGCAGTGCTCTGCAGCCACAACAGGTTGCACCCGCTTGAGACAAAAATGTCACTTGGCAATTTAGCCACGGAGGGGCCAGAATCTGTGTTCGGCTTAATGAAAGTACTCTATTTTCTTTTCTCGCTGTTGGTGGCCCAGCTTGCTTGGGCGGATGCAGACAAACTCTTCCAAGAGGCGCGAGCTTTGATCGGACAGGACAATCCGAAGGCCTTCAAACTGATGGAAAAAGCCGCCGGAGAAGGTTCGGCGAACGCCGAGGGTGGCCTCGGATACTTTTATGCCCAAGGCATCGAGGTACCCAAGGACGAGGCCAAAGCGGCGGAATACTTCAAGAGGGGTGCCGAGGGAGGGTCGGCACGGTCGCAGATGAACTACGCAACTGTCCTGCTCAGCGGCCAAGGCGTGGAGAAGGACCCGATCGCTGCGGTTCCTTGGCTCGAGAAAGCGGCCGAGGCCGGGGTGCCGGAGGCCCAAGAGCGGCTTGGTTTGGCCGTTTTTCACGGCGACCTCATCGAGGGTGTCGGCCGAGACGTCGAAAAAGCACGCCATCTACTCTATGCCGCCTCCGAAGCCGGCCGGCCGCAGGCGCAGAATGCCTACGCTTTCATGCTGAGCCGTGCCCTTGGCGGCCGCGGCGACGAGGCCGGCGCGGAAACCTGGTATCGCCGCGCGGCCGAACAGGCCGAACCCAAATCCATGGCCAACCTTGGCCGTATGCTTTTCAATTCCGGGGCCAAGGACCGGGCTCGCCGCGTTGAAGGCCTCAAGTGGCTCATGGTGGCAAAAGTCCTCGACGAACCCACGGCGAAAAACACACTAGCTGAATATCAAGTCAATGCCGATGGCGCGGAGTGGTCGGAGGCGCAGAAGGAAGCCGACCGGACGGCTTACCAGCTACGCTTCAAAGCCGGATTGACCAAGCAGGAGAAAACGAAGCGGCCGACTGCCGTGGACGAGGGCAGTCAGGCACCCGCTTCTTCGCCCACGAGGCAAGGCGGGGATTGATCACGGTGCCGGGAGGCTGGGAGGCGAAGCCGCGGCCGGGACCGCTGCCTTGGAACGCAACGCTTCTATGGCGTCCTGCATGGTTTTCTGGTTGTACGCGTTGTCCCCGAAAAGCAGGCGGTAGCGATTGTCGGCGTGTTGGCGTGCTTCTTCCCAAACGGCTGCCGGATCGTCGGCTGCGGCAATGGTGGCATCAAACTCGCGGCGCACATCATCGAGGAAGCGTTGAATTGGGGGAGTGAGCGGCCGATCTTCCGGGAGCAAGACGGCGGGAGCGCGCATTCCTGCGGGGATTTCATATTCGACCTCCGCCGCGCCCGCGATATAGCCGGCGGTGGTCCTGCCATCCGCCTGGGGTGCTTCAGGTAGCAAAGTCGAGGGAGAAGAGGTGGAGGGCGCTGAAAGTTTGTCGAATTCGACCGGACCCGAACGGGCGGGATTGGAGGGCGCGGCGGAAGCAGCCAAGGACGAGGTGGCAACGTGCGGCATCGATGAGGTAGGATGCAGGGAGCTATTCGTTTGTGGTGAGGCCTTCGACTCCCCGAGAGTGGCAGACAAAACGGGCGCAGAGGCAGTATGGGTAGGAGACACGGCTTGGAACTGGGAGAAGCCGGCGGTGAAAAACCAGGCGATAACGGCGGCGAGAAGCAGGATAGCGAGCAATGGAATGGTGAGTTTCATGACTAAAAAAAACTGGCGCCGGGGTGGGACCGGCGCCAGTGGATTTAAGTCCCTTGTAGGACGTTGCGAGGACGCTTGATCAGATTAGGGCGTGACCACGCCGCCGTCGACCGCACGACCAACATTCATGGAAGTTGCAGCAATCCCGGTCGTTCCAAGCACCAGGTTGGCCTTGATGTTGTCGTAAACCGTCACTTTATCGCCACTGGCGATGTCGTTGCGGCGATACATCTGTTGGAAACTCCATGCAGTGTAGGCACCCTGGGTGACCTTGGCTTCGTCGGCCGCGGAGAGCGTGCCAGTGCTGGCGAAGTCTGCCAGCTTAACACCATTGTAGCCGAGCACCACGGCCCCGGCGGTGCGGGCCGGGCTGGCGTCGCCGAGTGACAGCCAGGTCACAAGGTGAACATTGGCTTCGGTGACCAACTCCGTACCATCAGCGTCGTAGACGGTGACGCTGGCGGAAGTGCGGCTCATGTCGTCACGAAGGGTAGTCCCGGAGGAATACCCGCCATTGCCGTTTTGATCGAGACCCCAGATGGTGGAAGCATTCTTCGAACTTAGTGTCAACTGAGGCGTCACAGCCGCCAGAGCGGCGTTGGTACCCCCAGCAGGTACACGGTAAATTGCAGTGATCGCGTCATCTGTACTGCGACCCACAAGGAATTGGTTCACCGCGTTGGCGATGCCGTAACCTGTTTCGGCCAAGTAGGCCGTGCGGGTGCCTGATCCATCGTTACGGCCAGTGGCAAATACGTAATCAGTATTGCCAGCGTTACCGGTGAAGAAGGAGAGCGGAAGGAAACCTGCGGAAAAGAGCGCGCGGAAATTCTGCGTGTTCATATTGTCCAGGATTCCAGCAGCACCTTCATTGGCAATCATGGTGAAAACCACGACTCCGGCCTCCGGAGCACTGGGTTGCAACGAGTTGCCGGCGAAAGCCGTCGATGAGAGGGCCACATCGGAGAAGGCAATGTCAGACTGGGCACCAGCAATAGGAGTCTTCACGCTTCCTTGGCCATTGCCGCCGTTGTTGCCGCCCACGACCGCCGTGATGCTGTTGAGGACCGAAGGATCGAGGTAATCAGGGTTCGCTGCAGGGCTGTTGACAAGTGCGTTGAGACCTTCCACCGAGCCGTTGAAGGAGGTGCGGATGGTGGTCACACCCGGAACCCCAGGGAAGGTTCCCTGGAAGATCGAAAGGGTCGCCCCGTTGAAGGCTTGGTTGTTGCCGGCATTACGGTCGTGCGCGAATTTGAACGGCTGTCCGCTGGCAACGAATTGTGCTTTGATGGAGTCAAGAGTGGGGACGCGGAAAGCGGTCGCACCCGTGATGTTCACGGTGACATCGGCGAAAGCCGAGCTACCGAGGGCAAGCGAAGCCGCTGCCAAGGCGAGGATTTTGGTTTTCATGGTGTTATATGTTTAGGTTTGGGTTTTTTTGTGGTGTTGGATTATAGGATTAGGACTGCTTTTGACGACGGCGGAGAACGTGCGCGCCAAGGCCAGCGGCGGCCAGAGCGAGCAAAGCGTAGGTGGACGGTTCAGGCACGGCCGTGAAGCCAACGTCACCATTGGAGGAGAGGGTCATCGTGCCGAGAAATTCGCCTTGGCGGAGCGGATCACCGAGCCCGTACTGGCTCGCGATGTTGCTCCGGGCTTGGAGGCGGTACAGATCCCACATGAATTCGACGTCGGTGAAAGTGCCGAAAGTTCCGTAATCATTGGCTTGACCACCCTGTTGGACGACGTCACCTGGAATGTTGCTGTTCCAGCCGTTCCCCCCAACCGGGTTCTGCAGGTTGATGCTTTGACTCGGCGCCAAGGCTGCGGTGATAACGGCCGCTTGATCGCTCGAGCCGGTCTCGAGAATGTTGTTCTGGGCAAGCATCGAGTTCGCGATGGAAGTCATGGCGCCATCGGAACCGATGGAATACCCCACGCTATTTTGCGAACCCACCGTGCCGATCGTGCTGCGACGCTGGGTGGTGTAAATGGTGCGGTGGGGATCACCGTTTTGCAGACTATTGTTCAAACTACCCGAGTTGCCCCAGACTCCACCGGCACCGCCGTAGAGCGTTGTGGCGCTGGCCCAGTTGGCGCCGAAAGCGGAAGTCAATTGGGTGTTGATATTCAGAAGGGTAAGAGCCGAGCCCGGCGTGGCGTCGCGAAAAACAAGTGCGGTGTTGCCAAGGCTGGCGAACACCTGCTCCGTGCTGCCAATCAGCCCGTTCGGGTTCTGAAAGAAAAGGACTAAGTCGCCAGATGCGTAGTTGGGGTTTTGGGCTTGAACTTGAACGGTGGCTGCTCCGAAGAGCAGCGCCGCGGCGGTCGCACCCAGGAATTTGGTTTTGATGGTTTTCATGGATTTGGTGTTGGTGTGTTTGTGTGTTGACTGCGATGTTTGAGAGCGAAAGTTGAGAAAGTGATCAGATACTGCGGACAAAGTAGTTAGGGGAGGCGGTTGCGCTAGCACTTTGTTGTGAATTTTCCGTCACATCCGTGCCGTCTTTAGCGCGAGGCCTTGAAGGAATTACGCCGTCTTTGGTCATGCCCTGTAGCGGTCCGTTTATTCTGCGGCCAGAAGGCGGTAGAAACCTCGGGTTCCGGCGCGCGGTACGGTGTAAGTCACCGGAGTGTAATCGCCCACGGGAGTTCCGTTAACGGCTGTAACCCCAGACGACAACCAAGTGCCGGTTGTGAGATCAGAACGCGTTTCCAGAGTATAGGAGCTAATTCCGCTGGTTGCACCTGCTGTGCGTTGCAGGGCAGTAATAGTAAGATTGCTTCCAGAGGTGCCGGAAGAGACGAGTGCCGCATTGCCGACGGTAGGATCAGTGCCGAAGGCAAACTCTTGGAAATTGCTGAATCCGTCGTTATCGAAATCGGCATTCTTGTCGGTCAGCGTCGCAGAGGGAAAACCCGCGGCCCACGTGTCATAAGGAGTTGCGGGAGGATTCCCTCCGGAGGTGATGAAGCTCACATTGCCGGAACTATCCACCACAAGAGTGCCGAGGAACTCGCTTTGGCGAATCGGGTCGCCTTGGCCATATTGGCCGTTGATATTGTTCCTGGCTTGGAGTCGGTAAAGGTCCCACATGAACTCGACGGCATCGACACTGCCGAAGGTGCCGTAGTTGCCAGTTTGACCGGCTTGCATGACCACATCACCCGGAATGTTGTTGTTCCATCCGTTACCGCCCACCGGATTTTGCGAGCTGATTGACTGGCCGGGGGGGGCGGCAACCGGGACAACGGCAACCTGCGTGGTGGCGTCTTTCCCGAGGATGTTATTTTGCCCAAGCATCGAGTTGGCGATGGAAGTCATGGCGCCATCGGAACCGATGGAATACCCCACGCTATTTTGCGAGCCCACCGCGCCGATCGTGCTGCGACGCTGGGTGGTGTAAATGGTGCGGTTGGGATCCCCGTTTTGCAGGACACTGCTCAAACTGCCCGAGTTGCCCCAGACTCCACCGGCACCGCCGTAGAGCGTTGTGGCGCTGGCCCAATCGGGGCCGAAGGCATCGTTCAGTTGCGTATTAATATTGATTACATTGATGAGATTGCTTTGATCGACAAGGGCCTGTCGGAATATTGTCGCCGTGTTGCCGAGACTGGCGAAGACCTGCTGGTCGCTGCCTGTCGAACCGTTTGGATTTTGGAAAAATAGAACAAGGTCGCCGGGTGTGTAGTTGGCATTTTGGGCCCGGAGGGAATGTGCGGAGAAA
>CAMCXK010000107.1 GCA_945883435.1 Chthoniobacter flavus
CACGATCGAGATTCTAACGAACAATGCCCGCATCGTGGCTGACGATTGCCGCATCCTCCTCGACGACCGGCGGGCCGGGGAATTGCACATCCGCTCGGTTACGCACCAGTCCGCCGGCCGGACCACGAAAGCAGGGCCGTTCACAGGCGCGACCTCATGGAAAGATGGCGTGGCGGGACTCTCGGGGATGGGCCTGGGGCCGGATCTGGAGTTGGTGCAGGCGAGTTTGGCGTGGTCTTCGCAGGCCACGGCTTCTCTCTCGATGCGGTTCAAGGCCTTGGACGGCCAATTGCGGGTCGATGCCTCGGCGGATGCGATCCAGCGCACTTGGGACGTGGTGGCCATGGCGTCGCGGTTTCGCCTGAAGCATCTGGCCGAGCAGGGCGTCATGCCACCCGGTCTGGACGGGGAGATCACCGAGGGACGCCTCACTTATCGCGGCAACCTGACGCGACCGATGGATGCCGAAGCCTCGCTACGGCTGACTGTGCGGGATTTCACAGGGGGGAAAATGGCGTGGCAATCCCTCACGATGGGGGTCAACCTGATCCACCGGCGGCTGTTGGTGTCCGAGTGCGAGTTGGTGCAGAAAGACAATACGGTTTCGCTAAACGGCGAAATTTCCCTGGCCGAGGGATGGTCGAAATTTTCGGACGCCCCCTTCCTGGCCAACATCCGGGCGCGCATCAACCATCTGGGATCGTTGGCTGGCCTGCTGGGATTCGGAGACGGGGAGGCGGAGGGCCGATTGACGGCGGAGGGTTCTGTCAGCGGCAGATCCGGGCGTTACGACGGCTTTCTCGGCGTGCGCGGGGAATCGCTGCGGGTGCGCGGCGTGCCGTTCGAGCAACTCGCTGTCGAGTTGCTCTTTCGCAAGCGGCAGATTTTGGTCTCCAAGTGCGAGGTTCGCAGCGGGCGCGACTCGATCGCGGCCACCGGCGAGGTATCCACCGAGGCGCCCCATTCCTACCGGGCCGATGTGAATGCCGCTGTGGCGAACGCAGCCACGTATCTGAGGCTTCTTCCCTCGGTGCATCCGTGGGGCGCGTCCACCGGGGCGTTTCAGGCGTCTTGGAAGGGACGGGGCGACTCGCGGCGCCACAGCGGGAACTTTGAAGCGCGGGCGGAGCAGCTGAAAACACCCCTGACTCCTGCTGGCGTGAGCGGGGTCTTCCAGGGCGATTACGAGCCGGGGCGGGTGCGTTTTTCCGAGTTCACATTGAACAATGCGGATCTGAAGCTCGCGGGAAGTATTGAGATTTTCCCCGACGAGGTGCGTTGCGGGGAGACGAAAGTCGAGGCATCAGGCAAGCCGTTGCTGGTCTTTTCCGGAGTGGCGCCCTTGCGGGCGCGTTCGATTTTTCTTCCCGGAGCAGGCGAACCCCTGCTGTCCGACCGGTCCTTTGATTTGTCGGCCCACACCCCGTCGCAGGTTGATTTGAGCCAGCTTTTGAGTCTGGCCGGCCAGTCGATTCCCTTGAGCGGCCTGGTGGAATTTCAGGCCCGTGCCAAGGGAACGATGCCTGCGGTCGAAACCTCGCTGGTGATCGCGGGGCGCGATCTGCGCTATGGACCGGGCGACAGCGCACCTGCCGCATTGAGTTTCGAAGCCACCACAAAAAACGGAACATTGGGCGCCTCGGGATCATTGACCGGAGCCTCCATTTCTCTGCGACTGCGCCACGCCCACGGTGTCTTGAACACCCCTGCCCGATGGATTTCATCGCGGCGCATTCTGGATGGTTCCCGCGAGGCGGGGCTCGACCTGGTATGCGAACACTGGGACTTGTCAAAGGTGCCGTTGCCGGACTGGAGCGGTCTGCGGGGATCGGTGCAAGGATGGTGGTTTGTGAGCGGCACCCCCGACCAAGCACTGCACGAAGGCCGGTTGCATCTCGCGGGTGGGGCGTTCGACCATCCTTCTCTTCCAGCGCCCTTGAGCAACGTGCGGGCCACAGTGGTTCTTGATTCCTCACGACTGGCCGTGGAACACGCCGAGGGGCTCATGGGCGCAGGATCTTGGCATTTCAGCGCAGAGAAGGCACCCCGGGGTTGGAGCGGCGAAATCGAATTTTCCAAGCTGCCCCTGCTGGCCTCGCCAAATGCGACCCTCACGGGCGATGGAAAATGGAAATTGCAGGACTCGACCATGCTGACGGGGTTCGTGGAAATCAACGGTGACCTTCACCGCTCACTGGCAGTCGAGCCTCTTCTGGGATCACCAGAGCCCGCCGAACCACTCTTTGGGGATTGGGCAGTTCAGTGGTTGCGACCATTTCAAGCATGGAATCCCGCCATCGACATTTCGGTCACCACACCGGCGGCCTTGGCAGTGCCCGGTGGAGCAGGACTCATCGGCGCGGACTTTGACATTCGGGGCAGCGCACGGCGACCCGTGCCCGAGGGTGTGCTGACATTGACGCACGTGCTTGTGGAGCCTTTCTCCTCCGTGAGCGGTGTGCTGGCATTTTTTCCCGACCGCCCCTGGGAACCGGTGGCCGCCCTCGAGGCGCGGGGACTCTTCCAAGGTTACGAAGTGAACGCCTTTGCATTCGGACCGCTGCGCGAAGCGGCTTGTGTGCTGTGGCGCGGCGACGATCCAAGGCACGACCCTCAAGCCACCTACTGGCTTGTTCGGGATGGTTGGATCCCCGCGGAGGGGAACGACCTACCGGGTGGCGATGCGCGGGTTTTTCAGAACGGATCCGAAATGGTGGTTGTCAGCAGGCAGGTCGATGACGACTCGGCATGGCGGGGTGGATGGACGGCTGCGCTACCCGACAGCGCCTCCCCGCTTTGGCTGTCAGAGAAGGGATTCGCCCCCTCCTACCGCTGGTTTTGGAAGTGAGCCATCAATCCGGGTGAATCGCCTGATAAATCGACACCACGCCAAAAGTCATCGGACGCGGGGCGGTGGCATGGAACCCGCAGGCCCGCAGCAGGGCCGTCATCACGGGTCCGCTCGGAAACGACTCGATGGACTCACCGAGGTATTGGTAGGCATCAGGACGGCCAGTCGCCCAACCCGCTACCGCAGGCAACACCCGATGGAGGTAAAATCGATAAATCCGGAGCAAGGGCTCCCGCTCGGGAAGGGAGAAGTCGAGGATGAAGACCGAGCCCCCGGGGCGCACCACACGTCGCATTTCCAAAAGCGCAGCTCTCCAATCCGCCATGTTCCGCAGGCCGAAGGCCACCGTGACGGCGTCAAAAATCCCGTCCGCAAACGGGAGTGCGAGACCATCGGCTTGCACCAGGCGGGGCACACGTTTTCGCGCCGCCTCGCGCAGCATGGGAAGACAAAAATCGGCCGCCACCACGTCGGCGCCGGGGCAGGATTTTTGCAAGGCCAGGGCCAAGTCGCCGCTTCCGGTCGCCAAATCAAGGATTCGACAAGGCTCCAACTCCGCCACCAAACGGGACAATCGAGCGCGCCAGATAAAATCCATTCCCCCGCTGAGAAAGTGGTTTGCGAAGTCGTAGCGCTTCGAGATCGAGGCGAAAGTTCCCCGGACAAACTCCGGATCGGATTGAGCAAGATGAGGTTCCACGATTTGGAAAGTGCTCACGAGAGGACTCGAACCTCCACGGGTTACCCCATACGATCCTGAGTCGTATGCGTCTGCCAGTTCCGCCACGTGAGCGACGAAGAGTCGAAAGACTAGCGAAAACAATCGCCGCCTGCAAACGGAAAGATGTTTTTTTTCTCTCGCCAAAGAAAGCGTAAATAAAATGCTGGACAAATAAGCCGAAAGCCGTTAATTTTCGTGACTAATGCTTATGCAACGTAAAAGCGCGTTCTCCCGCCGCGGCCCTGATCTCGTCACCGAGGAATTGGTCGCCGTTTTGACGAAGAAAACGGCCATGGAATTCAAGCAGTTGTTTGACATGGTGCATGAGCGGTTGAAAGCGCGGAACGCAGCCAGCGGTGGAGAGGAAATGCTGCGTTTGCGGGCTTACGAGAAGTTGCAAGCCCTTGTCTCCCGTGGAATGGTCAAAAAAACCGGCAAAAAATACAAGGGACTTGCGTCGCTAGCCAAAGCGTTGACTCCCGAGGCCGGTGCGCCTGTCGCTCCCGCCAAAGCGGGTTGAAGTTATCCTGCGGTGCGGGGCGCGGTGGCTTCAAGCGACGTCCGGTGGACGAACGCGAAAAATAAGCTCCCGAAAAGCAGATCGGAGAGCAGGGAATTTCTCAGAAACATCCAAGCGGGCGGGAATCCCGGCAGACCAATGGTTTGAGCCTGCCACCATCCGGCCAGGGATTTTGAGTAGCCGGGGTCGGCGAGCCAAGAGACAGAGTTGGCAAGCAGGTAAAAGCCCATGCTTCCTCCCATCAGGGCCAGAGAAAACGAGAAAAATCCCCAAGAGCGGACAGGCAGGGTTTTTCCCAGTGCGAAAATCATAACCAAAGCTCCCCACAGGAGCATTTGCCCGGGGGTAAGCAATGGAAATCCCAACGCAACCGCCAAAGCGGCATCCGAGATGACCACAATGCCCAGGACGAGAGCCAAGGGAGACCACCCCGGAAGGAAAGCGGCCGCAGACAAGGCCATGGCGGGCACGGGGGAGAAATTCGGCAGGTCGGGAAAAAAGACCGCGCGAACGACACGGAAGCCGGCCACCAGAAGAAAGGCAGTTGCCGCAAAAAGCAGGGCGCGCGAACGGGGTATCGAGGTCATAATCGGGCACTGCACTAACGCCCAAGCGCTGGTTGGGCAAGCATCGGTTTCGGCGCTTCGCTGTAGGGGCGGATTCCAGTAGAGTGGCGGGCATGTTTGAAATTTCGGTTCTTGCCAGTGGGAGTTCGGGAAATGCCGTGCTGGTGCGTGGCGATGAAACAGCGATCCTGATCGATGCCGGCTTGAGTGCGCGGAGGCTCACCGAGTCACTGGCGGCCTGCGGTGTGAGTTGGGATGGCGTGCAAGGCGTGTTGATTACCCACGAGCATGTCGACCACACGCGGGCGCTCGCAAATGTGTCGCGCAACCGGACACTTTCCATCTATGCGAACCGCATGACTGCCGATGCGCTGCGCAAAAAGATCCCGGAGGCGCGGTGGAATTTTTTCTCCAACAACTCGCCGTTTGCGGTTGGCGGCTTTGAGGTCGAGGCGTTTCATGTGCCCCATGATGCCGCCGCGCCCGTGGGTTTTGTGATTCGCTCGGACGGCGTATCCTTCACGCTCGCCACCGATCTCGGCTACGTGCCACCTCACATCGTGAAGGCGGCCAGTGGCGCCTCTGCAGTCATGGTTGAATCGAACCATGATGCGGATCTCCTGCAAAACGACCCCAAGCGCCCCCCTTCGGTGAAAGAACGCATTCGCTCAAAGCATGGGCATTTGTCGAATGACGAGGCGGGAGCGTTTTTGAAACAAATCGCCACCCCTGCGCTGCGGCATGTTTTGCTGGCGCACTTGAGCGAGGATTGCAATTCGCCCGGCCTCGCCACGGACACCGCACGGCGGCATCTGGAGCAAGCGGGTTGCGGGCATGTGACGATCGCCTGTCCCGGCTCCGGTCCCCTGCCCCACCGGGTCGTTCTTTAGCGGCCCCTTCAGTCCTCGCGGTGGGGTTGGTAGCCGGCGACAAAGGCAGCCCGGAAGTCGTCGAAGGTTCCTGCGGTGATATGCTCGCGGGCCTGGCGCGTGAGCGAGAGGTAAAAGTGGAGGTTGTGAATCGTGACCAGGCGGAGTCCGAGGATTTCCTCGGCTTTGATCAAGTGGCGCAGATAAGAC
>CAMCXK010000108.1 GCA_945883435.1 Chthoniobacter flavus
AAGGGCTCATTGGAATTTCAACTTAAATCGAACGACGACCATTGCAACAACGGAAACGTGCCATTCAATGAAACGGGTCGCTGGAAGGAAGGAGATCGTCAAGACCCGCCGCCGCGTCAAAAAATGGACGCAAGTCAACCGCAACAACCGCTGACCCGCCGGCGGAGTCGGCGTAATCCGCTCCGCCACCGCGTTCCCGCGCGAACTCTCCGGCAGGGCGCGAAAATGGTTGCAAGGCCAGCAGGAATCCCACCGCCAGCGTGGCAAAGGCAAACGGCACCGCCCAGCGCATCAACATGGACGGCCCGGAGGAACGAACCCGGCGAACCGCATTGCGGGCGAAAAACGGCCCCGCTTGGACCGGCGAGGCGTGATCAAGAAGCTTCCAAAGCGGATCTCCGGAATCAAAATCGTGACTCATGCGGGTAAAAACACCGAACCACAACCGGAGTTGCGATCTTTTTTATCCTGCAAACGGCTCCGCCGGTGTCTCGACACTGGAAGTCTGCTACCTCGGCGAATGGCTCGGGTTAGGGATTACAAGAGCCCCTGGCGGGGTTTGCTGCGCCGGGCGGGATTTCCGGTCGCAGCCACGATCCACCCTTGAGGCCCGTAATTAGGCAAGGGTGGATCGCCCGCCTTGATGGGACTTGACCGCATGACCAGTGCCCCTAACCTGCCAGGCATGAAACGCCCTCTTCGATCTTTCTTTCCGCTCCTCATGACCGTTGGAATCGGCCTTCTCCTGGCCCCGGGATGTAAAAAAAACGACTCCACCGCTTCCGATGAGATCGTTATCGGCGAGTTCGCCTCGCTCACCGGAGCGACGGCCAGCTTTGGGCAATCCGCGCACAAGGGAGTCCGCATGGCGGTGGACGAGACCAATGCAGCCGGCGGGGTCCTCGGCAAGAAGGTGCGTCTTGTCACGGAAGACGACCAATCGAAGCCCGGCGAGGCGGCCACTGTGGTGAGGCGCATGATCTCGCGCGACAAACCCGTGGCCATCATCGGAGAAGTGGCCTCGTCGCGCTCCCTCGAGGCGGCTCCCATCGCCCAGGAAAACAAAATCCCCATGGTGTCGCCGGCCTCCACCAATCCGAAGGTCACGGAAACCGGCAATTACATTTTCCGGGTGTGTTTCATCGATCCCTTCCAGGGCGCGGTGCTCTCGAAATTCATGCTTCAAAAAGGCTGGACCAAGGCGGCGATTCTCATGGACGTGAAACAGGATTACGCGGTGGGTCTCACCGAGTTTTTCAAAGAACACTTTTTGAAAAATGGCGGCACCATCGTCAGCGAGCAGAGCTACAGTTCGGGAGACAAGGATTTCAAAGCCCAGCTCACCTCGATCCGTGGAGAAAAGCCCGACGCCGTTCTGGTTGCCGGATACTACAACGAAGCAGGACTCATCGCCGGTCAAGCCCGTGAACTGGACATGAATGTCCCGCTTCTGGGAGGCGATGGATGGGACTCGCCCTCGCTTGTTGAAGTCGCGGGCGACGCCATGAACGGCCACTATTTCTCAAATCATTTTTCCAGCGAGGACAAGTCGCCGGCGGTGCAAAATTTCCTCGCCCGCTTCCGCGACAAATACAAGGAGGTGCCGGACGCGATGGCGGCGCTGGGATTTGACGCCACCATGCTTGTTTTCGATGCTATCCGCCGCGCGGGAACCACGGATGGCCCCGCCCTCCGCGATGCGCTCGCCGCCAGCCGCGATTTTCCGGGTGTGACGGGAACGATCACGCTGGATGAAAACCGCAACGCCACCAAGCCGGCGGTGATGCTGCAGGTCCAAGACGGAAAATTCCGCTACGTGGAAACCGTTGTTCCTTGAGGTTTCCTCGCCGTGGATTGGGGGAATTTCGCGCAGCAGCTGGTGAACGGATTGTCCCTCGGGGCGATCTATGCATTGATCGCTCTCGGCTACACGATGGTCTATGGGGTGCTGAGATTTATCAACTTCGCGCACGGGGATGTTTTCATGATCGGCGCATTCGCCGGACTGTATATCAACCGCTGGCTGAAACCATTTTTCACGGGCCTTCCCGAGGCCCTCTCGACCGCTGTGGTTCTTTTGCTGTCGATGGGAGCATGCGCCTGCCTGGGAGTGCTGATTGAAAAACTGGCCTACAAACCGCTGCGCAACCGCTCCCGCCTCACGGTGCTCATCACTGCAATCGGCGTGTCCCTCTTTCTCTCCTACAGCGCCCAATTGATCTTCGGAGCCGCACCGAAGGGATTTCCCAATCTTTTTAACAGCACCACCCACGATCTCCCCGGCGGGGCTTCCGCGACGACCGAGCAGTTTGTCGTTTTGGGTGTCACGGTGCTCCTTCTGGCGGCTTTGCGATGGATCGTGCTCGGCACGCGCATGGGACTGGCGATGCGGGCCCTTTCAAACAACCCCGCGGCCGCATCGCTCATGGGTGTCAACACCGATGCCGTGATCTCGTTCACTTTCGCATTGGGCTCCGCATTGGCTGCCGCTGCGGGGATTTTTTTCGCGATGCTTTATCAGGCGATCGACCCCTTCATGGGCATTTTGCCCGGCATCAAAGCCTTCGTGGCCGCGGTGCTGGGAGGCATCGGCAGTCTTCCCGGCGCAGCGCTCGGAGGCGTTTTGATCGGTCTTATTGAAACGCTGGTCGTTGGCTACAGCCAGGACATCGGCATTCCCTCCGGTTACCGCGATGCCGTTGCGTTCGTGTTGCTCATCCTCATCCTTCTTTTCAAACCTGCAGGACTCCTCGGAAAGTCGGAGCGTGAAAAAGTATGAGGCCCGCATTGTCCCATCTTCTGCTCTTGGGAGGCCTCGGGCTGAGCGCGGTCCTGCAGATTGTTTCCCCTCAACTCGATGACTATGCGGTCAACATCCTGATTCTTGCGGGAATCAACATTATTCTCGCGGTCAGCTTGAATTTGGTGAACGGCCACACCGGGCAGTTCTCGCTCGGGCATGCGGGATTCATGGCCGCGGGAGCCTACGCCTCGAGCCTCGTCACGCTGGCAAGCGGCCCGCTGGCAAGCGGTGGAGACCCCGTTGTGAAAAATGCGGTTTTTCTCGGCGCCCTGCTGGCCGGAGGGGGCTTTGCGGCACTGTGCGGATTTCTCGTCGGCGTTCCCTCCTTGCGGTTGCGCGGGGACTACCTGGCCATCGTCACTTTGGGCTTCGGCGAAATCATCCGCGTCGTTCTTCAAAACACCGATGCAGTTGGCGGAGCACGCGGACTCGAAGGCATTCCCGCCTTGACCAACCTTTTTTGGACCTTCGGGATCGCCACCGTTACCATCTACACGGTGGCCTGCCTGGTGAACTCCACCTATGGCAGGGGATTTATCGCGGTGCGGGACGACGAGATCGCCGCGGAGGCGATGGGAATTTCCACCACCCGCTACAAGGTGTCGGCCTTTGTGGTGGGAGCGTTTTTTGCCGGCCTCGCGGGAGGCCTTTTCGCCCATTACATTTCTTTCATCGCACCGGAGACATTCAATTTCCTGAAATCCGTGGATGTGGTGGTAATGGTAATTTTAGGCGGCATGGGCAGCACACCGGGCGTGGTTGCGGCAGCTATTCTGCTGACCCTCCTGAACGAAATCCTTCGCGACTTCGAGCAATACCGGATGATCGTCTTTTCACTGCTTCTCATCATCCTCATGATTGCGAGACCGCAGGGGCTTCTCGGGAATTTCCGCAAAAAACGAAAGGGGACCTCGTGAGCGCCTCGCTTTTGCTGGATCAAGTCACCATGCGCTTCGGAGGACTGGTTGCGGTTTCCGGACTCGATTTCATTGTGAACCATGGCGAGATGGTTGGCCTGATTGGCCCGAACGGAGCGGGGAAAACCACCGTCTTCAACGTCATCACCGGCGTTTACAAACCGACCTCGGGAACCGTTTCACTCGGCGACCGTGTTTTAAACGGCCTGCCCGCCCACCGGATCACCCGCCATGGCATCGCCCGCACATTTCAGAACATCCGCTTGTTTGGATCGTTGTCGGTTTTCGACAACGTCCGCTGCGCGATGATTCCAGGACTCCGGCATGGTGTGACAAGTGCGTTGACGCGCGGCCCCGCGCACAGCCGGGAGGAGTCCCGTTTGCGGGGGGAGATTCTCGAATTGCTTGCCATTTTCGACATGTCGGGGGCGGCGGATTCTCCCGCCGAGGGCCTTGCTTATGGAGATCGCCGCCGGTTGGAAATCGTTCGCGCTCTCGCCACCCGCCCACGCCTTCTTCTTTTGGACGAACCAGCGGCCGGCATGAACCCAACGGAAAAATCGCAATTGATCGAGTTGATCCGTTTCATCCAGAAAAAATTCGACATCGCGGTCCTTCTGGTGGAGCACGATATGAAGGTCGTCATGGGTGTGTGCCAACGCATTGTGGTTCTCGATTACGGCAAGAAAATTGCCGAGGGCACTCCGGAGGAAATCCGGAGAAACCCCCTAGTGATCGAGGCTTACCTCGGAGGGGAGGTGGCGGATGCTTGAGATTCGCGATCTGGTCGTGGGTTATGGTGAAATCACCGCCCTTCACGGCATCAGCCTTGATATTCCCCGAGGACGAATCGTCACTTTGATTGGAGCCAATGGCGCCGGAAAGTCCTCCACGCTCCGCGCGATCTCGGGACTCGTAAAAGCCCGGTCAGGCTCGATTGTTTTCGAGGGCGAAAATGTCACGCGTCTTCCAGCCCACAAGATCGTTGGCCGAGGACTGGCCCAATCACCGGAGGGACGCATGGTTTTTTCGAACTTGACCGTTCTGGAGAACCTTCGCATGGGTGCCCATCTGAGGCGGGACAAGGCAGGCATCTCCGCCGATCTCGACCATGTCTTCGCCCTTTTTCCGCGGCTCAAGGAGCGCCTTCAACAGGCGGCCGGAACGCTCAGCGGCGGGGAGCAGCAAATGCTCGCGATCGGCCGGGCCCTGATGAGCCGCCCCAAGTGCCTTCTTCTGGACGAACCGTCCCTGGGTATTGCCCCCCTCCTGGTCCGATCGATTTTCGACCGCATCGTTCAAATCAATCAGGAGCTCGGGCTGACGATTCTTCTGGTTGAACAAAATGCCAACTTGGCCCTGAAAATCTCCCACTCCGGCTATGTTCTGGAAACCGGGCGTGTCATCCTTGAGGGCGAGGCCGCAATCCTGCGCAACGACCCCGGAGTCCGGGCCGCCTACCTCGGCGAGGCTTAGCCATCGCCCTCCCCCCCGGCGGGAGCGCATACGTTTGAAAGGTTGAAATCCGTTCTCCGTCGAAATAGGCTGTGCCCACATGCTGAAAGAGTTTTTGAGCGCTAAAATCCACCGGGCGATCGTGACCGATGCGAATGTCGACTACGAGGGCAGCATGGCCATCGATGAGGATTTTCTGGAAGCCGCGGGCATCGCCCCATACGAAAAAATCCTCGTTGGAAACCAGTCCAACGGCCACCGCTTTGAAACCTACGCGATCAAGGCCCCGCGCGGAAGCCGCAGCATCGTTCTGAACGGTGCCGTGGCGCACCTTGGGAAAAAAGGCGATCGCGTCACCATCATGACCTTTGCGCTCCTCGAGTCCGAGCGCGCCACCTCCCATCACCCCGCGGTGATTGTCCTGGACGACTCGAACACCATCATCAACCGCCGGGGCATTTAAGTCCACGCCCTTGGTTGCGAATACATCCTTTGTCATTCCATGTCCGAACTGCAAAAAGCCTACGAACCCCAGACTGTTGAA
>CAMCXK010000109.1 GCA_945883435.1 Chthoniobacter flavus
CGACCCGGAATACCTTGAAATCGTGGCCCGTGAGAAAATCGGTGTGATGAAGGACGGCGAGACGATCATGCGTCTTGATCCGGCACCCGCTGCGCCGTAGTCCGCCATGGTGGTAAAAATGTGTTTTCAGACGCGAGCCGCTCGTGTCCTCTGGCGGGCGATATGAGCCCATTTGAAAACCAAGTCGCTATCGTGACCGGAGCAGGTCGTGGAATCGGAGAAGCCATCGCAAAGCGCCTCGCCCAAGGCGGGGCAGGCGTCGCGGTGGTCAGCCGCACCGAATCGAATTCCGCCCGGGTGGCTGCCGAAATCAACGCCCTCCGAGCCGGTGCGGCAAGGCCCTATGCCGTGGATGTCTCCGACTTCGACGCGGTGCAGGCCATCGGCGAGCAGATCCTCGGGGATTTCGGGCGTTGTGATCATCTGGTCAACAATGCGGGCATCACCCGAGACACGCTGGCCATGCGCATGGGCAGCGAGGATTGGGATGCCGTGCTCCAAACCAATCTTAAAGGCGCATTCAATTTCACACGGGCGGTTCTCCGGGCGATGGTGAAACAACGCACCGGCCGCATCATCAACATCAGTTCAGTGAGCGGTCTCATGGGCCTCGCGGGCCAGGCCAACTACGCCGCGAGCAAAGCCGGCCTTGTGGGCATGAGCAAAAGCATCGCCCGCGAGGTGGCGAGCCGTGGCATCACGGTGAACGTGGTCGCTCCGGGCTTCATCGAGACGGACATGACCTCGGTATTGAATGCTGAGGTCCGCGAGGGCGCCCGGGCCCAAATTCCATTGGCCCGGTTCGGTGCGGTGGATGACATCGCTTCGACGGTCGAGTTTCTATGCGGGCCCGGCGCCGCCTACATCACGGGCCAAGTTCTGGCTGTGGACGGCGGCATGAGCATGTGATGTGATGACTGTTCTTTTTCTGCGCCACGCCCATGCCGAAGATGACCATGATGGCGACTTCGGGCGCCGCCTGACTCCCAAAGGGCTGCAACAATCCGAAAAAGTCGGCCGGTTTCTTTTGCGAAACGGCCTTGAGCCGGATCTGATCCTCTCCAGTCCAGTGGTCCGGGCCCGCCAGACGGCCGAACTGGTGGCCCAAGTGCTCGGCCTGCCGCTGACCATCGCCGAGTGGTTGGCCTGCGGCCTGAAACCAGGCACGGTCTTCGAGAAAACCGCCGCCCTTGCTGGTCGCCCGACTGTTCTTTTGGTCGGCCACGAGCCGGATTTCAGCCAAGCTGTGAGTGCATGGATCGGCGCCCCGAGACCCGATATGATCGAGGTCAAAAAGGCCTCGGTGACCGCGCTGGATGTCTTCCTGCATGCCCGGGAAGGTGCCAGACTGCTGTATTCGGTTCCTCCACGCCTGATGTGATTTCATGAAAACCCTGTTCCTCACCAACGAATACCCTCCCCACGTCTACGGCGGCGCCGGTGTCCACGTGGAGTATCTCACACGCGAACTCGCCCGCCTCATGGAGGTGGAGGTCCGCTGCTTCGGCGACCAGTCCGTCCCGGCCGGAAACCCGTCCGTGCGCGGCTTTGGCCTCGACACAGCCGCGTGGAATTGCCCGCCGGCCCTCCGCCCGGTATTCGGCGCCCTGCAAAGGAATCTGGACTTCAACACGCGGGCCATCGACGCCGACCTCGTGCATTGCCACACATGGTATGTCCACTTCGCGGGCCTGCTCGCAAAGCTCAACTACGGACGCCCGCTGGTGGTGACCGTCCACTCGCTCGAGCCACTCCGGCCGTGGAAACGGGAGCAACTCGGCGGCGGATACGACTTCACTTGCTGGGTCGAAAAAACCACCCTCGAACTCGCCGATGCCGTTATCGCCGTGTCACGCGACACCCTGCGCGATCTTGAAAAACATTTTTCCATCGATCCCTCGCGTCTTCACATCATTCACAACGGCATCGACCCGGGCGAATTCCATCCGGTGGCCGAATCCGACGCCCTCCAAGCGCACGGCATCGATCCTTCCAAACCCTACATTCTCTTCGTCGGCCGCATCACCCGCCAGAAGGGCATCATCCATCTCGTGCGAGCGATCCAGCACATGCACCGGGATTTCCAGATCGTGCTGTGCGCGGGCGCGGCCGACACCCCGGAAATCGGAGAGGAGATGAAATCCGCTGTCGCCGGCGCGATGTCTTCCCGCGATGGAATCGTGTGGATCGAGGACATGATCGGCAACCGCGAGAAAATCCAGCTTTACAGCCACGCCGCACTTTTCGTGTGCCCATCGATCTACGAACCGTTCGGCATTATCAACCTCGAGGCGATGGCTTGCGGGTGCCCGGTGGTCGCCTCCGCCGTCGGCGGCATTCCGGAGGTGGTCGAGCACGGCCGCACCGGGCTGCTCGTGCCGGTGGCGCAGATGGACCACAGCCCCTTCGAGCCGCTGGATGCCGGGGGTTTCGCCCGCGACCTCGCCACAGCGGTGAATGATCTCATGGCCGATCCCGGGCGCCGGCGCGCGTTCGGCGAGGCGGGTCGCCGCCGCGCGGTGGAACGCTTTTCATGGGCCTCGATCGCCCGTGCCACCCACGACCTTTACGCGAAAATCCTGTCATGAGCGCGGTGGTCCTCTGCAGCGGCGGGATGGATTCGGTCGTGGCCCTGCACCATGCCGCCGCCACCGGCCGGGTGCGGCTTGCCCTCAGCTTCCACTACGGGTCGAAACACAACGACCGCGAAATCCCTTTTGCCGCACACCAAGCCGCCCGGCTCGGCATTTCGCACCAGACAATCTCCCTCGATTTCATGGCCCGGCATTTCCACTCCCACCTGCTTCAAGGCGGCGGCGACATACCCAAGGGCCACTATGCGGAGGACACGATGAAACAAACTGTCGTGCCCTTCCGCAATGGCATCATGCTCGCGATCGCAGCCGGCCTTGCCGAGAGTCTCGAAGCCCGCACGCTTGTCCTTGCCGCCCATGCGGGCGACCACGCCATCTATCCCGACTGCCGCGAGGATTTCCTCCACCCGATGTCCGAGGCCATTCGCCACGGCACCTACGCCCGCATTGCCGTGGAAAGGCCTTTTGTGCATCTCGACAAAGCCGCCATCGCCCGCCGGGGAGCGGCATTGAATGTGGACTTTTCGCAAACCTGGTCCTGCTACGTCGGCGGGGAGGTTCACTGCGGCGAGTGTGGCACCTGCGTCGAGCGGCGCGAAGCCTTCCTGCGCGCCGGCCTGCCCGACCCCACCCGCTATCTCGCCACCCCGCCACTGCCGCCCGCACCTCCGGTTTCCTGATCCGGCCGCCCGCATGCTGATCTCCGAGATTTTCCACTCTGTGCAGGGCGAAGGCCGGTTGGTCGGCATTCCCTCGGTATTCATCCGCACCTCGGGCTGCAATTTGCGCTGCCGTTGGTGCGACACGCCCTACGCCTCCTGGACCCCCGAAGGCCGCCAGATGACCACGACGGAGATTCTCGCCGAGGTGGAACGCTTTCCCTCACGCCACTGCGTGCTCACTGGCGGGGAACCCATGGTCGCACCGGGCATCCACGAACTCGCCGACGCCCTCCGCAGCCACGGAAAACACCTCACGATCGAAACGGCCGGCACCATCGCTCCCGCTGGCATTGCCTGCGACCTCGCCTCCCTCAGTCCCAAGCTCGCCCACTCCACCCCCGATGATCCCGCATGGGCCGCCCGGCATGAGGCCGCCCGCCTCAGGCCAGCTATTCTTGCCGAGTGGATTCAATCCTATCCGCATCAACTCAAATTCGTCATCTCCGGCGGGGATGACCTCGCAGAGGCACATCGCCTCCTCGCACAAATCCCCGCCGCCGTCGCTGCCGATGCTGTTCTCCTCATGCCCGAAGGCATCGATGAATCCACCCTCGTCGCGCGCCAGTCCACGCTCGTCCGCCTCTGCTTGCAGCATGGCCACCGCTATTGCGACCGCCTTCACATCCGCCTCTTCGGCCATACACGCGGGACCTGAAAACCGAAGGCCCGGCAAGAAACAGGTTCCCTCCTCCACATCAAAACATCCCGGTTTCCCCTTGAAAGAGCACGGCCCCTTTTGACGATCAGCTTTCCCATCGGAAACATGGATTGTCATTTTTTGACACGTTGCATTTTTTTTAGAAATAAATCATTTTTGTTTGACGCTGTTTGCAAGCAATGATTGAGTGGTCTGGCAACCACAAATCCAATGCAAAAAAACCTACCGTATAAAAATACAAAAAATCACCTCTCAGGGGTATCCAGTCTGCTCTGGCTTGCAATGTCTCCTGCAACCCGGCTTTGTAGTCTGATAGCAGCAGCAGGGCTACTCTTGAGTAACTCAAGTGTCCTCGCCGATACGCTAACTTGGAACACATCCGGCAATTCGACCATCAAGGACGGCTCTGGCACATGGAACGCCACAAACACGAATTGGTGGGATGGGGCTGCCAACACAGTCTGGGTTGACAATAGCGATGCGCTCATCGGCAGCGGCGGTGTGGGCGGGACTATCACTCTCAGTGGCCTCACCCCCACGGTTAACAGCATTACCTTCGGCAACTACACCACAACAAGCTATACTATTGGCACCGGAACCATCAACTTGGCGAATGCCGCCACGGCGATTGCGGTCAACGGCAACGAAGGCCGGATTAGCTCCATATTGGCCGGAAACGGACAGGGGCTTGTGAAGTCAGGAACCGGGACTTTGACTCTCGCCAATAACAACACCTATACAGGAGATACTGTTGTTAATGCGGGCCGCATCTACGCTCGAGCTACTAGCGCCATTCCCGGAGGGACCGGAAAAGGGAACGTTACGGTTAACGCCGGCGCAGCGCTGGATTTCTGGGTGGGAAGCGGCACGACATTCAGTATCAATGGCCTTTCCGGAGCTGGACGCATCAACATAGCCGTTACCGCGGGCCAAACCCTGCGACTTGGCAATAATAATGCCAATGGCAACTTTTCCGGGAACCTAACGCAGGGCTCGGGGAACGTAGGGAACCTCCAGAAATACGGAAATGGCACACAAACGCTTTCGGGCACGAATACCTACACCGGCACAACAACAATCAGCGCGGGCACTTTGCTGATCAATGGCAACCAGTCCGCCGCCACGGGAGCGGTATCTGTGGCCGGCGGCGCGACCCTCGGAGGCTCGGGCACGCTTGGCGGCAACACCACTGTCAACGGCATCCTCTCACCCGGAGACGGCTCTGGTATCCTCACCCTCAACAACAACCTGACAATCAACGCAACAGCCACTTCCCTCTTCGAGGGAGGCGATGCTGTCAACGTCCAAGGTGCCCTTACACTCAACGACAACTGGACGCTGCGACTGGACACACCGTCCTCTTGGCAGTTGGGAGGCAGCATGACGCTCTTCACCTTCGGCACACCCGGAGCCACCCTCAATCTGAACCCCACATTGGTCGACAACACCGGGCTGGGCGGGTCGGTTTCACTCTCGCAAGTTGGCAACAGCATTGTGCTCAACGGCTACAGTGCAGTTCCCGAGCCGACCACTTGGGCGCTCCTGGCTGGTTCTGTGATCACCATCGCGCTGCTCCGTCGCCGCCGGAA
>CAMCXK010000110.1 GCA_945883435.1 Chthoniobacter flavus
GAAACCGGGAGCGACAAGGATTGGCTGTTGAGCGACATTTGCATTGTGCGTTGGCGCATCTTCCAAAACAAACTGCCGCGTCTCGATCAAAGGAGGCCTGTTATCCACGGGACTCAACGTTTCATTGAGAGTGGGGCGAGAAGGTCTTGCCCCTTGGGCTGAAGTGACAACTTGGGCAGAGGCAAAGTTGACTGGACGCGATCCGCTTGATTTATTCGGAGTTGAATCCACTCGACCGATGGCTCCGTAATCGCGCTCATCCAACAAAGATCTCGAGGCGGGAGGATGTAAAGATGTGTTTGGTGACTCTTGGTTACGGACTCCTTGAGACGAAGAGGCTAAAAAAGCACTCAACAAGAAGAAGATAATGAGTGAACTGGCGGCTGTTAAAAAAAATGATTTCACGCGCAAACAAGCTCCTCCATGTCTATTTCAATACAAACGAGTTCATTCGTTGATTGGTTACACTCGTTTTCCAAAATTTGGGAATCTCGCGGAGTATTGTTGCCAACGATGTTGAATTCAAAACGAACTTTTCATCGCATCTTTTATGAGCGTGCTCGCACGCTTTCATTATATTGTTGGCAATAAAAAAAAGAATGGCCAGCGGGCAGACCCGCTGGCCAAACTATAATTACACGGCCTTCAGAGTTTCTTAATAGCGAGGGTTGATTAAACCGCCGTCTGATGCGCGTTCCACTTGCATATCGGTGGTTTTAACCAACCAGCTTGTGTCGGCTCGAACGGCTGTAAGAAGTAAACCATAGAATGTGTTAGGCGTTCCGCTAAGGCTGCTGTGCTTCATCTGGTGCAAATAACCCCAAAAAGTGTATTTGCCTTCTTTCACGTTATCCGCACTGTAAGGGACTCCATTGTAGGTCAGTTCCTTAGCAACTGAGGACCAGTCGGATGAACCTGTGAAGCTGATCAGTCCCAATCCATTCACAAATCCATTGGCTTCGAGAACCGGTTTGACGCCACTTCCGCTGGTGTAACCGTTATTGCCTTCAGCATAAGTTCCAGCTGGCCAGAGGGTTACATTAGTTACTGCGCCAGAGACGACCGTGGGTTGGTAATGTTGCACAGCACCAAAGACACCGTAACCAATTTCTGCCATTCCGGTGATCCGCGTTCCGGACTCCGGATCGCGACCGGTTGCATAAATGTAGGTTCCTTGATCACTGCTGTTTCCACTGAAGTAGGCCAATGGAATGTAGCCGGCTCCGAACAGGGTGCGGGCTTGTAAAGAAGTGATGTTGGTTACTGAAGCTGGAGCATCTGCACTCGCGTAAAACTTGAACGGAATGATACCCGCCTTGTCGTCTGTCAAACTCGGTGTTCCGTAGACCGTCGAGCTTTGGAAGACGTCCGAGTAGGCGATTTCCGCAGTATCTTGAACGGTGTTAGCCGAGTTGTTGGCCATGCTGACGGCCGTATTGTTCAGGCTGTTGGTGTCAATCGAGGTGTTCGCAAACCAAACCGATGAGTTGTTTTGAGCCACATCGCGAACGCCGGCGGCCGAGCCCGACCATGAGGTGCGGACGATGACAGGCGTTCCACTGATATCTCCCTTGAAAAGGACTTTACCCGCTGAGTTGAAGCTGGAGCCGTTGTATACGAAGGTTTCATTCGACAGCACAGTGCGGATCGCGTTGTGGACAGCCGAGCGACCCGCTGTGGAACCGGTGATATCAATGACGGTTTGAGCATTGACTGTGGATGCGGCCGCGAAAGTGGCGGCGGCAAGAAGTAGTGTGTTTGTGATTTTCATGTTTGTGTATTATTTATGTTAGGATTGGGTATTTGGTTTGCGGCGTTTGTTGACAATGAGGTAGACAATACCAGTCAAGGCAATGAGTGCGTAGGTGGAAGGCTCGGGAACAGCTGTGAAATAATCCACTTGGCCCGTGTTGCTGATGGCGAAGAAGCCTTCATTCGAGCCGGTGCCGGCTGAGATGCCGGGTTCCACATAGTTTCCAGCCAACGCGCCAGTGGTGCCATCCACACGGTTGATGCGTTGAAGTGTCAAGGCACCCTCGTAGTCGGTGCCACTGATATTGAACAGAGAACCCGAGGCAAAAGCCTGGTTGAAATCCGCCGTGAAGTTGCTGAAGTTGACCAACAACGAACCTGCGGGCGTGGTGAAGTCCTCGATTGTGTTGACTGTGGATGTCGGGATGCTCGCCGAGTTAGCACCGCTTAAAACCGAACTGATCGCCGTGTTGTAGGTTTGGACTTGAGTGCCCACGGTATTCATTGCCGAAGCCGTATCACTCCAAGCAGTGTAGCTGGTGGCATCGGAATCGGTGCGCGCGCGGCTCACATAAATCGAGTTGCGGGCATCTCCATTGACCACAGGACCACCTTGGTTGGCGGGGCTGTAGCCAGCGGCGTAGTTGCCGATGATGTTAATGTAGAGGTCCGTCCGGTCATACCAGTTGGATCCGTAGATCGTGCTGAGATCCCCTCCAATGCTGATGACGTTGGAGACGTTAGAGACGGCATTCCGGTAGGAATATCCAGCTCCGAGGTTGGCGACGTAAGTCGAGGTGGCCCCTTGGCCGCCGGTGGCTTGAAAGCTCAGAAGCAGGTCACCGTTGGCAAAAGCGGCGGACGACTGCTCGGCAGTGCCCAACGCAATGACCCCGGCCCCGATTAGAGCGGAGAGTTTGAGTGGTTTCATGATTAGTGTGTGCGCAGTATTCCTGCGAGGCAATGCATCGGTGATGTATCGAATTTTCCCAAATGAAGAATTGTGACGATTTCGTCACATTGGCCCGGAAGGGGATTTTTCTTTACGGGCGCCACGCTCCCAAGTTGGAAGCTCAACCGCTGGTTTCGAGACGCCGGAATCCGCCGAAAAATCGTTTTGCTCCGAGGTTTGGAATTTTGGCATGGGCGGGCCGGCGGCTCTGGCATCGGAGCGCGTCAGGACCCATGGGTGGCTTTGGAGGCTTCGATGAGATCGACCCAGATCGGGAGGGCCATGGCGCCTCCGGTGCCACCGGGACGGATGGGACGGGGTTTGTCGAAGCCCACCCAAACGCCGCAGGTGAGGGATTTGTCGAAGCCGATGAACCAGGCGTCGCGGAATTCGTTGGTGGTGCCGGTTTTTCCGGCGGCGCGGCCGGAAAGGCCGAGTTTGCGGGCACGGGAGGCGGTGCCGCGTTCGATCACATCCTCGAGCAGCACGGTGGTCTGACGGGCGGCGTCGGGGCGCAAAATCGCGATTTTTCCCCGGGTGGCTTTGTAAAGCACGTTGCCGCGGGCATCGAGGACGCGCTCGATGAGGTAGGGTTGCAATTTGACGCCACCGGTGGCGAAGACCGTATAGGCGGCGGTGATGTCTTTCAGGCTGGCCTCGAAGGTGCCCAGGCAAAGGGAGGGGTAGCGCGGGGGATTGGGATGGATGCCGGCGGCCGTGAGCTTGGAGGCGATGCGGTCGAGGCCCGCACGGAGCCCCACGCGCACCGACATCGTGTTGCGCGATTCCACGAGGCCCTCGCCCGCGGGTCGCAGGCCGCGGAAGGTGCCATCGGAGTTGCCGGGGCTGTAGCTGCCGAAGCGGGGGGGGATTTCAGACCGCTGGATGCGGTCGTCGGAAACCGCCTCGTCCGGGGAGAGGCCCGACTCGAAGGCGGTGGCGTAAACAAACGGCTTAACCACCGAGCCCACCTGGCGCTTTCCGTAAAGGGCGCGGTGGAATTTGCTGTGGCGGTAATCGCGGCCGCCCACGATGGCGCGGATGCCTCCGGTGCGGTTGTCGATGGCGATGGCGGCGGCTTGCAGGTAGGGGGCCGACTTGGCGTTGTCCAAGGAATCCTCGAGAAAGCGGGCCATGGGCGTGTGGGGATAGCCGGGGGCGGCCTCGATTTCGGAAAGGCGGTTCGCAACCGAGGCTTCGGCGGCGGACTGCAGCGCGCCGTCGAGGGTGGTTTCAATCCGGAGCCCGCCGGCGTCGAGTTGGCCCGGTTCGAGGACGAGTTCGAGTTCGCGCAGCAGGGCGTCCATCGCCCAATTCTCCTCCGGCGAGGTCTTGCGTGGGGGCATGGCGATGAGCGGGGAGGCGGATTCCTCTTCGAATCTCGTCGGGTTGATCATTTTCAAGTCGCGCATGCGGGAGAGGACGGTGTTGCGCTCGCGAATGGCCCCCTCGGGGTTGTTGAAGGGCGAGAAGCGGTTTGGGCTGCGGATCAAGCCGGCGAGGGTGGCGGCCTCGCCGAGGTTCAGGTCGGAGGCCGGCTTTCCAAAGTAGGTGCGGCTGGCGGCTTCGATGCCGTAAAGGCCGGAGCCGAAATAAATGCGGTTCACGTAGGCCTCGAGGATTTCCTCCTTGGTGAGTTCGGTTTCGATGCGGAAGGCGAGGGCGGCTTCGATGAGTTTGCGGTGGAGGTTTTTTCCGCCCAGGGGAAAGCTGTTGCGGGCGAGTTGCTGGGTAATGGTGCTGGCGCCCTCGCGAAACCCGCCGAGCAGAAGGTTGCGCACGGCAGCGCGGGCGATGCCGATCGGATCGACCCCCTTGTGGCGGTAAAAACGGGAGTCTTCGCGGCTGATCAGCGCGTTTTGAAAATCCTTCGAGACCCGTCCGATCGGGACCACGGCTCGATTCTCGCCCGCGAGGCGCGAGTAGTAGTTTCCCTCATGGTCTAGAATGATCGAGCGCTCGTCCATTTGCGAAATGGCGCTGAGGTCGAACAGCGAGGCCCAGGCATAGTAGACGCCGCCGATCGCGGCCCAAAGGACCAGCGTGGCGGCGCCCAGCTTCAAGAGGGAAAAACCGACGATGCGCCGCCAGTCGCGCTTCGCCGGGCGCGGCGGGGATTTTTTGGCGGATTGGGATTTCCTCTTGGGCACGCGGGATAATTAACGCAATTTGGGTGCATGGCCGCCATCGAATCTTTGCGCGCATGATCACGATCCGCATTCTCACGATTTTCCCCGGGGTCTGCCGGGCGGTCTTCGAGGCCAGCATTCTCAAGCGGGCGAGCGAGAAGGGGCTGGCCAGGCTCGAGGCCGCGGACTTGCGGGATTGGACCGACGACCGCCACCGCACGGTGGACGATGCCCCCTATGGCGGCGGGCCGGGAATGGTCATGAAAATCGAGCCGGTCGCACGGGCCTTGGCAGACCTGCGCGGGGAGGGGACCCGTGTGGTCCTGATGAGTCCCCAAGGCCGCGTATTCAACGACCGCGTGGCGCGGGAACTCGCCCAATGCCCGGATTTGCTCTTTCTCTGCGGGCACTACGAGGGGATCGACCAGCGGGTGGCGGACCACTTGGTGGACGAGGAGTTGTCCATCGGGGACTATGTGTTGACGAGTGGCGTGTTGCCGGCG
>CAMCXK010000111.1 GCA_945883435.1 Chthoniobacter flavus
GGTCAAAGCCTGGGCGAATTCAAAAAGGCCCGCGACGAGTTCGAGCGTGAAATCCACAAGTCCGCGAACCAGCTCGAGATCAAGGAACCTGCGGAAAAGCAACCTCACAAGCCGGCCTGACCCGCTCCCCAGCGCGCATGGTTCGCGCCACACTCGCCGGCCTTTGTTTTCTTCTTCTCTCCCTCCGCATTCTTCCTGCGGAGGAGACCTTCGTTTTTTGGAATGTTCAAAACTACCGTTTGACTTCCGTTGAGCATGCCCCTGCCAAGCCGGCCTCGGCCCGGCAAGCCGTGGCGCAGCGGATTGCCAGTCTGCATCCCACAATTCTCGGTCTTGCCGAGATGGATGGCGACACCGCCTTGGAGGATTTGCAAGAACGCCTGTCAGCCTTGGGCTGTGATCTTCCCCACTGGGCGCTTTGCCAGGCGGATGCCAAGGGGCGTCACCTTGCGCTGCTCAGCCGTCATCCGATTGCCAGTTGCGACTCGCGTCCCCGTGTGCCGATCGATCTCAACGGCCGCTCCCGCGCCATGGCCCGTGGGATTTTGGATGTGACTGTCAAGCTTCCCGGAGGCGAGTTGCTGCGCTGCATCGGTCTGCACTGGAAGTCGCGGGTGGATGCTCCGGGCGACGACGAGACCGCTTTCCGTGCCGCCGAGGCCCGTGCGAGTCGCAATCATCTGGATGTCGTTTTACACGCGTCTCCACGCCCACTGTTGCTTGTGTTTGGAGATTTGAACGACTTGAAAAACTCGTATCCGGTCCGGGAATTGGCCGGGGCTCCCGGCGCGCGGGCGGTTCTGCGCGAGTGGGTGCCAGTCGATTCGAACGGTGAGGTTTGGACCCACTTCTGGCGCGAGGGGGGAGTTTATTCCCGGCTGGATTATCTTTTCGCCAGTCCCGCGTTGGCCCGCCGGGCTGTGACTCTTCGCATCGCGGCCGATTCCGGCGGAGCCAGCGACCATCGTCCCCTCAGCGCCACCTTTCGTCTTCCATGATTTCCCGATCCCTCGTCCTTTTGTTTCTCTTCGCGATCCAGCCTGTCTTGGCGGTTGTGGAGTGGCAGGACATTCTCGCGCTCGATGCCGGGCCGCCGCAAAAACCGGCCACGGCCGAGGAGGCCCGTAGTCTTGGAATCGCGCACTTGGAACGCACCGAGCGGTTGCTGCGGCAATTCCTGGAAGCCCATCCCGGTTCTCCGCAGGAATTCGAGGCACGCCTCCGCCTGGCATCGGTTGACGCCGCCAGGGGGAAAATTCTCAACCGCCAAAGCCTCGTCGACCAGTCGATGCGGTCCCTCGCCGATCTCGAGAAAGATGTCCGCGCAACCCGCAGTCAGCGTGCCGATGCGGCCTTCCGCAGGGTTTCTCTTCTCATGCAAAGCCTGCAGGGATTGGAAATCCCGCGTCGCGAGGATCTCGTGCATGCCGCCCGCCGGTTTAAAAACCTCCACCCCTCCGACCCGAGGGCGGCGCGGGTTCTTGTCGAGGTGGCCACCGTTTGTGACGCCCCGCAGCGCCGCGAACTTCTTGAGGAGGCGCTTCCCCTCGCCCGCGAGGAGGCTCTCCAGCGCCGCATCGCCGACGATTTGCGGCGTCTTGAGCAGATCGGCCGCTCGCTCAAATTCGATATTCCCTCGGCGGATGGGCGGTCTCTATCTGCGGCCGGAGGACGACCCACGATTGTGATTTTCTGGGCCTCCGACTCGCTGCCTTGTCTGTTGTGGATGCGGTCGTTCCGCCAAGCCCGCCTGCCGCTTTCGCAGGTTCGCGTTGTTACTGTGAGTCTCGACACAGACCCTGCCGCGGCACGCCGCGCCTTGGACGATGCGGGGTTCGGCGATTGGCCGATCCTGTGCGATGGAAAGGGATGGAACGGTCCGTGGGTGCGTTCACTGGGCTTGAATGCGCTTCCTTCCGTGTGGATCACCGACCGGCAGGGAATCGTTCGCACCACCGATGCCCGCAACAATTTCGAACCTTGGCTTCGCAAGGTCCTTTCCAGTCCGTGAGCTTCCTGTTTTCAATGTCCCCGCACTATTCTCCATCCATGTCCTCCGAGTCCCCCTATGGCCGAACCCTGGCGGAAGTTTTTTCAAATGCCGCGCTGCGATACGACGGATTGCCTGCGTTCTCGCGAAAATCCAAGGACGGCACATTCGAGCATGTCGGATTCCGTGCGCTTTACGAGCAGGGCCTTGATCTCGCCACGGCGCTTGCCGGGCTGGGGGTCCAGCCGCGCGATCATGTTGGATTGATCGCCGACAACCGTCTGGAGTGGATTTTGTGCGATTACGGAGTGATTTTGGCCGGCGCGGCGGATGTGCCGCGCGGGACGGACCTCACAGATGCCGAGATGGTCCACATTCTCGCCCACGCCGACTGCCGCACGGTCTTTGTCGAGCACAAGCCCCTGCTCAACCGTCTTCTTGCCGTGCGGGATCAACTCCCTGAAATCCGCCATATCATCGTTATGGCTCCATCCGACGGGCTTCCCGAGGGGGTTCTCCGCCTGGGCGACCTTCTGGCCGAGGGAGCCCGGCTCCGCGCGGCCGGGGACCGCTCCGCGCACGAGCGCAGCCAAGCCATTTCGCCCTCCGACCTGTTCACAATCATCTATACCTCCGGCACAACCGGTGTTCCCAAGGGCGTGCAGCTCACCCATGCCAACATGTGCTCGCAGATTGCCAATCTTCCGTTGGAACTCCGGCCGGGCGACCGGGCCCTTTCGATTCTGCCGGTGTGGCACAGCTACGAGCGTGTTTTTGAAATGCTCTGCATCTCGCGTGGCGTGGGCACCACCTACACCTCGCTCCGCAGTCTTGCCGACGACTTGAAATCCGTGCGCCCGACCGTCATGGCCTCGGCCCCGCGCCTTTGGGAAAACCTGTATCAAAAAATCCTTGCGAATGTGAATGCCGCTCCGCCCGTCCGGGGGGGGCTCTTCCGCCTGGCCTACGCCTCTATGCGACATGTCCAGCGCGCCCGGCGGTTCTTCCTTGGCCAGCAACTCGACACCGCCGGGCGCACCCGCGCCGCCTCGCTCCGCCTGGCGATCGGGCACGCCTTGCTGTTCACGATTTCCTGGATTCCCGCCCGTCTGCTGGACGGTCTTGTGTTGAAAAAGCTGCGGGCCATTGTGGGGGGCGAGTTTCGAGGCACTATCTCCGGCGGGGGGGCGCTCCAGCCGCATGTGGATGAATTTTTCAACTTCATCGGCATTCCCGTGCTGGAAGGATATGGGATGACCGAGACATCGCCAGTCCTTGCCGTCCGCACATGGGAGAACCTCGTCATTGGCACAGTCGGTCCGGTTTTTCCCCGCACGGCGGTGCGCATCGTCGATTTGCAGTCGGGAGCCGTTCTTTACCCCGATGCCTCCCGGCCTGGCGGGGGACGCGGGCTGCGCGGCGAAATCCACGTGCAAGGTCCGCAGGTCATGCGCGGATACTACAAAGACCCCGAGGCCACGGCCCGTGTGTTGCGGGACGGATGGATGAACACCGGAGACATCGGAATGGTGACGTTCAACGACTGCCTGAAAATCCTTGGTCGTTCGAAAGACACCATCGTGCTTTTGAACGGGGAAAACATCGAGCCGGTCCCCATCGAAGCCCGTCTCGTGGAGTCCCCCCTGATCGACCAGTGCATGGTGGTCGGGCAGGATCAAAAGCATCTTGGTGTTCTGGTGGTCCCCTCGCTGGACCACTTCCGCGCCGCCGGTGTCGAGGCCGCCTCGGCGGCCGAGTTGGCGTCCTCCAGTCGCGCGTCGCAGCTTCTACATGACGAAATCCACCGGTTGGTCGGAGCCTCCTCGGGGTTCAAGTCCTTCGAGCGGGTGACCGTGTGGAGAATTGTCCCCAAGGCATTCGAGGTCGGGGATGAAATGACAAACACCTTCAAGCTCAAGCGCCATGTGATCACCGCGCGCTACCAGTCGTTGCTCGACGGGATGTTTCCGCCGCATGCGTAGTTTTTCAGCCGTTCTGCTTGTTTTGAGCATCGCCGTTTCGACCCTTCGGGCGGCTCCTCCTCCGAAGGCGGCCGGGAATTCCACTGTCGAGACCTCGGTGGGTTACGATGCAGTGGCCCGCATCGTGCGGGGTGGGAGCGGCGAGGTAATCCTCAAAGCCATCCCTGCTCTGGGATACGAAGTCCCTTTCAAAATTGCGAAACAGCCCCGTTACGGAACCTTGAGCGCGGAGCGGCGGATTTCCAAGGGGTCCGTGGCCATTCCCTACCGTCACAACGGATCCCGCGACGGAGGCGACACTTTTACCTTCCGATTTCAAACCGGTCCCGGCAAGGCATGGGCCACCCGCACCGCCCGCATCGAGGTCTTGGAGCCCGGGCCGCGGCTCAAGGTGTCACTCGACCCTATCGATTTCGGGGACGCCTTCGCGGGCACTTCCGTTTCCCGCATCCTGCGCTTGCGCAATATCGGTGGAGGAGTGCTTTCGGGCCGGCTTCGTCCACCCCACCCTTGGCGCATCGACGGCCCGGTGGAATTCCAGATTCCAGAGGGCGGCTCCCGCGATGTGAAAATTCTCTTCACTCCGCCCGAGGCCGGAGTGTTTCAGGATTCGTTGTTGTTGGAACCGGGCATGGCCACTCCTGTGAACATCTCGCTGACGGGCTCTGGAGCCGCCCGGATCGAAATTCCCGGGGAGCTTTCGCTCGCCCATTTGGAAGCTGGAGGCGAGGGAGCTTTGCCTGTGCGCAACCTGACAGCCGGGCCAATCGCATTCTCCATTGCCGCCAAGGCCCCTCTCGAGTGCCCGCCGGCCTTGGAGATTCCCGGCAATGCCACGGCCTCGCTTCCCGTGCGTCTTGCCAAGCGCCACTTTTCGGAGAAATCGATGCCGCTGGTTCTCACCGATGCCCATTGTGAGTTTGTGGTGAAGGTCCTGTTGCCGCCATCGCCGGCGGTGATCGAATGGAACGACGCCTCGCCGATTGACTTGGGCCTCGTGACAGCGGGCCGTGCGCGGCGCATGGAGTTTGTTCTTTCCAACAAAGGCTCCTCTCCAGCCTCCGGCGTTCGCCTTTTTCCCGAGGGCCTGTCACTTGCGGCCGACCAATCATCGGAGGTTTCGATCGCCCCCGGTGGATCGGTTACCGTGCTCGCTGATTGGACACCTGTTGAAGGGGATTCGGAAGCCTCTCTCACGGCCACCCAGGGCGGGCTCTCGCAAACAATCGTTGTTCGCGCCCGCGCAGAGGCC
>CAMCXK010000112.1 GCA_945883435.1 Chthoniobacter flavus
ATAGATCGGTGGCTACAGGGTCAATTCACCCTTCTCATCTCGAGGGACATCGCGGCCGAATACGCCATCAAACTTCAAGATTGCGGCGTTGATGAGCCTACAATTCTTGCCTTCCTCCGCCAACTCGCCCTCTTGGCCGAAATAGTGGAAATCAAATTTTTTCACTTCCGCCATTATCCCATCGATGAAAACGATATCGCATTTCTGCTCTGCGCAATGAATGGAGGGGCAACGCATCTCGTCAGCTACGACCCGCACTTGTTGAATCTGGATATTCACTATCCGGAGGTGGACTTCATGCCATCACTCCCTTTTCTGATGACACTGCGGCAAATCGAACCCCAGTAACCTCCAATCGCCACTCCACATTCCTCCCAATCAACCCCGATCCAGATCAATCACTACGGAGAGCACGATGGGCACGGTGGGCGAATGAATTCCACCTATTCACAGCGGATCCTTTGCTCCAAGAGATTCCGTTTAAGAAACGGCTCCTGTTCATCCTGTAAATCCTGCCTTCCTGTCTAAAAATCCGTTTTTGAGATCCTCACCAAAGCCTGAATCCAACCGTCCGGCGTCTTGCTGAACTCCACTCCGCTCCCAGTCGGGCAGGCTTCCTCGATGCGGGCGCGCACGCTGGCCAGCCCCACACTTTCACTCCAGTTGGCAGGATCACATCCCTCCGGAGCAGTGTTGCGAACCTTCACCAGCAAGTCGCCGCCATCCACCACCGCTGTCACCTCCACCCGCCCGAAGCCATCGCTCACCCCATGCTTCATGGCATTTTCCACAAGCGGTTGGAGCAGCATCGGAGGCACGCGGAATTTCTCAGCCTCATCGTTAGCCGCAACGCTCCATTCCACCCCCTCCTCGTAGCGCATTTTTTGAAGGCGCAGGGCATCACGAATGATCTCCAACTCCTCCCCCAGCGGGATGAGCGGATGCTTCGCCACATCGAGAGATTTCCGGAGCAGCGCGGAAAGCGAGGTCAGCCCCTCCTCGGCAGCCTTCCCATCCGTGCGCACCAGCGAATGAATTGCCGTGAGACAGTTGAAGAGAAAATGCGGATTCACCTGCGCTTTGAGACGCTCCAGCTCGGCCTTGCGCGTGGAGGCCTCGGCTTGCAAAAGCCGCTCCCGCCGCTGGGCATCCGCTCCCGCGCCGATCAGCAGTCCGCTGGTGGACATGATGCCCAGGAAGGCCTGCAGTTGAAAAATCCCGTCCAAAGCCGATCCGGAGGCGAATGGTCCATGACCGGCCCCCGTGAAAGTGGCCGCGATCAATGCCGCTCCCAGCACTCCGACAGATGCAGCGAGCAGTCCCCCGGAGAGAGCCGCCCACACCACGAAGGGAAATGCCAGATACGCCGCCGAACCCGCCGATCCTGATCCTGCCTTCGAAAAAACCACCCACGACACCGCGCCGAGCAGTCCCAGAGCCGCCAGCGAGGCCCCGGTCTGGCGACCTCCGGGCCAGGCGGGACGACGCGATGCCAGCAAGAGCACCACGGGGGCGGCGACCAATGCCCCGCCCACATACGCCGCCGCGAAAAACGCGCCCACCTCCGGCAGCGCGGAAACGGTCATTTTTCCCGAAAGCACGAGACAATTGGCCGTCCAGAAGCCGGCGAGAGCCATCGGCCCCGCGATGCCCACGCCGGCCAGCAACAGGATATCCTTGACATCCGCCAACCGCCGGTCGAAGCCCGCGAGACTCAGGCCGCCGCGCGCCAGCACCGACGCCGCGCAGATTCCCGCCGGCGAGAGCAGCCAATAGGTCCAGGGAAAATCAGACCCCGTGCCGCTTGCGGCAAAGGGCAGCATGATCCCCGGGAGCACCCGCCACCCCCATACCAACACAGCCCCGAGCGCCACCCCCGCGCCGGGCCACAGCACCGGAATGTCCGAGGTTCCCCCGCTGGGCAACAACCAGCGCGGCAGGACCGACACGAGCACGATCGCCAGTCCCACAATCAGATTTTCCACCGCCAGGCGGCCCAGCATTTTCCATCGCATCCCGCATGCCACTACACCCGCCCCGCCCCGCTTGAAAAGCGATTCAGCACACGGCCGTCGGCTTCCGCCCCGCCATTCACACCGTTTAACGCGTCGTTTCGACCGTTCAACCTTGCTTTTTAACCGCCGGGCACATACGGCCTTTTCCCAGCATCCCCCTTCTTTTTAACCTTTCCACCGTCATGAAAAACCAACACCGCCCACTGCTCGTTTCCACCCTGCTGGCCTGCGCCAGCTTCGCCTGGACTCTCGACATCCACGCCGCAGTCAAGCCCACCGAGTCCGATGGCCCCGCCCTCCCGCCGATCTGGCAGGAAGCCGGTCCCAAAGCCCGTCTCAAAGCCACCCGCGCCGCCGAACTCGATGCCGACCGCCTTCTCGCCGAGCGCGTCTATGGCCTCCAGATCGACTCCGAAACCACCGTGGCAGACCTCGCCGCGGGAGATGACCGCATAGGCAGCGCCGTGTCGGCCTCGCTTGTCGGCTCCGTCACCACCGGCGAACCGGAATATCTAGCCGATGGCACCGTGCAAGTCGTGCGGGCCGTGAAAATCCGCGAGATCGTGAATACCGTCAACACCGCCACGAAGGGAAAAGTCCTCGCGGACGGATCCACACAACCTCTCACCAACAACACCCAAACCCACACCGGTGTCCAAGACAGCGTCATCGATGTCATGGGCAATTCCGCCATCCCGGGCTCCGAAGGCCACCAGAAGATCATGGCCAAGCGTGCCGCCGAACTCGATGCCTACCGCCGCCTGGCGGAACGCATGATGGGCCTCCAAATCGACGGTGAAACGACCGTGCGCGACCGGGCGTTGGAAAATGACCGCCTCGTCGCCGCACTCTCCCATGTCCTCAAAGGCGCCAAGCCGACCGCCATCCATTTCAACAAGTCCGACGGCTCCTGCGAAGTCACGATGGAAATCAAAACCGCCGACGTCATCCGCACTACCAAGCGCGTGTCCAAAGGCGAAAAAGTCACCACCACCGTGACAGATTCTGTCAACGAACAAACCTTCTCCGAGACCGGCCGCGGCGCAATGCGCGAGGTCGCCACCGGCGACGCCCCGGCGGAAGCTCCCGCAGTTCCAGCCAACCACACCGTCTTGGACGCCGAAATCAAAGTCTCCGGCCGGGATCCCTTCGTCGAAACCACAGCCATCATCCGGGAGGTCGTCCGCTCCGGACCCGTGGTTCAGTAAGGTCAGAATTTAAAAGTCTGAAGTCTCAAAACCAGAAACCGACATAAAATTATGAGCCTCAGTTTTCACCGAAAGTCTCCATCAGCTTTTTACAACCTCCTCCTTACTTCCGCCTTGCTCACCGCTTGTGCCAGCAGCCGTCCCCGGCCCATTGCGGCGTTCTCCGCGAGCCAGCGAGCCTCGGAAAGCGGACCTCGACACCTCTCGGCCATGAGTGATGCGGACGTCGAGGATCAACCGGCTGGAACCACGCAGAAGCAAACCACCGCCCAAAGCCAATCCACTTCCAAACGCGGCCACACCCAAATTCAAGAAACCGAAACCACCGAACTCCTCGAAACCGACATTTCCACAGTCATCGACACCACAACCGCCCCCACCGCCGATCAGGATGTGAGGTGATGAAGTAGGTATAAAATATTGTCACGTGAATTTTTAGTTGAGGCACCGCCCCCCCCTTTTTAACCCCAAAAAATTATCTCCTTGCAGTCACTCCTCTGGTTGCGATAGATCTTAGCTCGTGCGCCTCGCATAGCCAAACAGTCACCGCCACTCGTCATACCACCCTCCATCAAAAAATGATATTTGCGAAGTATCCCCAGCTGACAGCAAAAAATGCGCGGTAATCGCGCCATCTACAAAAACAATAAACCAATAAAAATAGAAAATGAACATAAAGGAAATAAAGGAAGCACTGAACAAAGGCGATGTAGATAAAATTTATGATCTACTCGATCCAATTTCTCCAACAGATGAAGAACGCGAGCAATTGGCAATAATAGCTATGGAAGGTTTTTGCAACCAGCCAGATACAGCCGCCGCAATCGCTACTTACACTACAGAGGAGTTTGGAAGAAAATTATATTTAGACCTATTGCTAACTGGCTCCATTCCAGCCCTTGAGGCTATTGTGGACAATGAAGTTCCAGGTTCAGACACGCCTGTTGAGGATGATTTTTTGGCCATTGCCGAAAAAGCACCAACCGATTCATGGGATTGGGCTATTAGAAAGAAAAAAGATTTTCTTACCAGCCAATTGCCACTTGAAATCGCGTCATTGATAGGTGAGGCCGCAGCTATTGCTTCTGAAAAAAATCCAAATCTTTTTGAAAAATTGAAATCAGCAGATTTTAAGTGGGAAAAAGCGGATGGAAATGAAACATCTGGGAATGCCTGCATATTAGCTGCATGCTATTCAGCACCAGATGTTTTTCTGAAGGTTATCAATGCTTACAATGGAAATCTGCCTGACTGTGCTGTAGCAGCTGCGGAAAATGGCAGGACCGATAACCTCGAAATTCTTCGAACCAATGGCTACGATTTAACTGCATATCCATTGGATAAGAGTAACGGAACTCTAAGCGATATTGCTGCGCTTCACAACAAGCAGGAGACAGTAAAATGGCTGGAATCGCAAGGTGTTAAAAGGGATTTCTGATGGATTTTTAAATACCACTTAATAAATCCTTAAGACCGGCTACAAAGAGGCCGAATCGCAACTAAGACACATTCTGGATCACATTCAGACAAAAAAGCCTCTGCCCACAGTTCCAAAGGATTACCCGCCTGAAATAGGAAAGAATGGTTTGTCTACATTCTTTAGCCGTTTCTTTTTAAGTATCTGGCTTGCAAGATGACAACCAAACTCGAATCCATTCTACAGACCGAAAACCTTGAAGCCCTCCTTCCGCTCTTCTTGGAGCAAGGCGTAACCGACTCCATTCTCGCAAACCTCACCGATGACAACCTTCGGGACTTGGGAGTCTCCAAACTTGGTGAGCG
>CAMCXK010000113.1 GCA_945883435.1 Chthoniobacter flavus
CATCACCTTCGATAATGAGCGAACCCAGGCGATCCTCCCACAACTGGCCGACCTGGCCCGGCGGACCCAAATCCTCCTGTTCACGCACCACGAGCATCTTGTCGAACTGGTCGGGCAAACACTGGGTCAACGTCAGTTCACCCTTCACCGGCTCTAGGGACCAGCCCATCGATCTCGCGGAGCGGTCCCAAACCGTGAAGCGTCCTTTGCCGGCACCCTCAGCCCGGACTTTCAGAGCGGATCCGACCCTCGACTCTAGCTGGTCACGGACCCAGAAACGGCGCGGGTCACTGCAGTTGGGCTGTCGGCTTTGACTTTTTGCCGTGCTTTGCAGCCGCTCAAGAGACGGACGGCTCGAACCTCTTCACGTCCTTGAACCGATCGAAGTCTCTATCAAACGAGGCGACGGGTACGCCTTGGTGGGCCGCGATTGCAGCCACCAAGGCATCCGGGAAGTCGACCGGCTGGGCCTTGAACCGCTCCAAAGCGTCCAGCGTGACTTCTTCCAAGGGGACCTTGAGACGACAACCGGTGATGAGGTCACGGATGGCGTCCGCCACCTCCGCATGGCCCCGTTTGTAGAAGCTGGTCAGCACGAACGCTGTCTCGGCGACAATCGTCGGCTCCAGGTGCAACTCGACCTTTCCCGAGGCGCTCTGGAGGAAAAGCTCGGCGGCCGCCGAACTCATCATCGGATGATCGTTTCGGAGAAAACGGACCAGCAGGTTCGTGTCGAGGATGTAGCGTTTCATTCTCGGCGATGCTTGGTGGCGTAATGACTGGACCGGCTGGCGGCGACAGCAGCTTTCTCGCCCTCGATTCCCGGAAACGCCACATCCGACGTGAGGCAGCCGCGCAATTCACTGACGCCGCGGACGCGCCGAGCCACAAGCGTCTCTCCTTCGACGGACCAAGAAAGGCGAGACCCCGCTTGAACGGGGAAGATGCGTCGGACCTCCTCGGGAATGGTTACCTGCATCTTCGTGGTTACGGTGGTGATGGGACTTGCCATGCGAATTAGTATACTAGACCGCCTAGTAAGGCTCAAGCGCCTCGAAATACCTCTTGCCCTACAGTCCGATAAACTGGGTTTTCCGGCCAAGACGGCCAGAGAAGTGGCCCCATCGGTGCGTATCTGTCCCCCCTGACCCGTTCGATTCCCGCAAGCAAATGACGGAAATCCTTCAGCTTCAGGCGGGTTTTCACCACCCCCCGGCATCCCCCTTCTCTTCTGGCCCTTGAGGAGGCTCGACTCCGTGTCCAAAGGCGGTCCCATCATTGTTCGACGAACCAAACCTCTAGGGGTCGCTTTGCCGCCCCCACCGGGACTCACGGGCCGACTGGGCTATTTGAGCCCGGTGTCGAGAGCGCCTGACCATCATTGCCTGCCAGAGGTTTTGGCGTGGTCATATGGGGTTGCTCGCGCGCCTGATTCAATGTTCGAGCAAACGGTTCAAGACAGCAGGCTTATCGTGAACAGCCAGCCTGTCCACAATGGTTGCACTGGCCTCGTTCAGTCCGATGATGCTCACCTCCGTGCCTTCGCGCTTGAACCGCAGGACCACCTTGTCGAGGGCACCAACGGAAGTTAAGTCCCAGAAATGGGCATGGCTCAGGTCGATCCGTACTTGGGCCACGGCCTCCTTGAAGTCGAATGCGGAGACAAAGTCCTCTGCGGAGGCGAAAAAGACCTGCCCCTGAACCAAGTACGTGCGGCACGTAGCAGCTGAATCCAAAACGCTTTGAACCCGGATGACCTGCGCCACTTTGCGAGCAAACGAGAGAGCGCTCAGCAAGACCCCGACGCCAACGCCGAGCGCCAAGTTGTGGGTGCCCACCACCACGACGACCGTTGCAATCATCACCATGCTGGTGCTCTTGGGATGAAGGCGAAGGTTCCTGAACGATGCCCAAGAAAATGTGCCAATCGAAACCATGATCATGACTGCCACCAAGGCGGGCATCGGAATCTGTTTCACCCACGGACCCAAAACTACGAGCAGGACAAGCAGGAAAACCCCGGCCGTCAAGGTGGAGAGACGCCCGCGACCGCCGGATTTCACATTAATGACGGATTGCCCAATCATCGCGCATCCAGCCATACCTCCGAATAGGCCGGCTACGACGTTCGCCAATCCCTGGCCGGTGCATTCACGATTCTTGTCGCTGGGAGTGTCGGTCAAGTCGTCCACAATCTGCGCGGTCATCAGTGACTCGAGCAACCCCACGGCGGCCAGTCCGAGGGAATACGGCAGCACGATGGCCAAGGTCTCGAGATTCCACGGGACTTTTGGCCAGAGAAAAATCGGAAGTGCGGAGGGAAGGTCGCCAAGATCGCCCACGCGCCGGACGTCGAGGTTGAGGGCAATCGAAGCGATCGTGAGGACAATGATGCTCACCAGCGGTGAGGGCACCGCCCTCGTAAAGCGAGGCAGGATGTAAATAATGGCCAGGCCGGCTGCGACCATTGCGTAAACGGTAAGACCCGCTCCCCTGAACTCTGGAAGCTGGGCCATGAAGATCAGAATCGCCAGAGCATTGACAAATCCAGTGATGACGGAGCGAGAGACGAACCTCATTACCGATCCAATCCCCGCGAATCCCGCAATTATCTGGAGGAGTCCGGTGAGTAGCGTCGCGACGAGCAAGTATTGCAACCCATGGCTCTTGACGAGGGAGGCCATCAGGAGAGCCATCGCGCCGGTTGCTGCAGAAATCATTCCGGGGCGACCGCCACAGAATGCCGTCACTACCGCGATACAGAAGGACGCATAAAGCCCTACCTTGGGATCAACTCCCGCGATGATGGAGAAGGCGATCGCCTCGGGTATGAGCGCCAGTGCGACCACAATTCCAGCGAGTAAATCGCCCCGAACATTTGAAAACCATCCTCGTCGGAGCCGTTGGCAATTCATTGATAAAATAGTTTTCCTCCACCGGTCCTTTCAGCGCCTCCAATCTCGGTTCCCACCACTAATTTCGATTGGGGCTGCAACCGTTCGAATTCAGTCTCTCTCTTGGATGTTGTCGCTGGAGGCGCAGACTGGGAAACATCATGTCTACCCGGAAAGTAAAACGAGGGTGAGGTTGTGGCTCAGAGCTAAAGCCTGCAACTGCTTGAAGCCTGTATTTCACGGCCACTGGGTTCGGAAGAAATGCCGCCCCGGGTCACGAATCGATTGCGGGTCGCGAAAGGCCCGAAGGGTTGAGTGGGATTATCGTGGACCGCTGGAGTTTCGGCTCGCGAGCGGGAGGCGCTGCTTCCCAATCTGGAGGCATGCAACTCGCTCTCAACCCCGAGGGCAGGCTGATCGGAACAGCCGACGGGGATGCCGATGAAGATTTGTCCCAGGCCTTCGCCTTGGGCTCGGCGCACGGGCTACTGGCAATCGCCGCCGTCCGCGATACATCGAACCAAGACGCCGTATGGATGTACTGGCGAGGCTTCGTAGATACCTGCCTAACGGCGCTCGCGCATTCGCCGACCGTTTCTGATCCTGGCTCGATGCCTCCGGTAGAGGCCAATGCTTCCTGGCTGGTGGAGCAGACACTCCGAGCCCCCGCCATGGCCGGCGGTGAGTATCTGTCACCGGAGCTGCTTTCGGGTTTGTGGCGGCAACTTGAGACGCTAGCCCGTTCAGAGGCGACTTCGGCAGGCGGTCTCCGAGAGTGGCTCCACCGCATCAATCCCGCCATGCAGTTGCTGGGTCGGGTGACCTTCCATCTCGCCGAAAATAAACGCTCGGAAGCCACTCCGTTCGCGTTCATGGCCACCTTCACGCACCGAATCTCCACGTCCGACCGACCGGTGCACCTGCCTCTCGGCCGCGCTCTGCAGGAGTTTGCCGGAGCCGGCAGCGTCGGTGCCCTCCAATCGCTGCTCGAGCCGGTCCGTAAGGCCTCTGAATCGTCGGCTTGGGCCCGACAACAACTCGAGAGCCGAGCCCTCTTCCAACCTCAGGCGTGGACACCCGTGCAGGCTCACGCCTTCTTGCGGGAGATTCCGGTGTTCGAGCAGTCAGGAATTGTCGTGCGTATTCCCGACTGGTGGAAGCAACGCAACAACTCGCGTCCCCATTGCCGCAGTGGGTGCTGCCCGAGCGAAGCCGGTATCCCACGACCACTTCAGCCTCGGCCAGGGCCGGGTCTGAGGCGAGCCACGCCACCCGGGAAAGCTTGTCGGCTCCACTGATAATGCCGCCGAGGAGTCCGAGGGCGGTATTGGAGCGAATTAAGGCGTTCGGGCTGGACGGGCAATGAGGCAGCAGGTCGCCAAGGACCTGACGGAAGCCTTAGCGCTGGGGAAAGTGAGACCCGACGACCCAGCCGCCGTGGGCTGTGGGGCGTTGATCCGTGAGGCCGATCCTGATGGCAGACGCACCACTTGAAGTAGAAATCTCAACCTCCACCGTGTGGTTCGCCTCCTGTCGCGGCCTCTGAAACTGGTTCTTTTGCATAAAAATAAGTCCGCCAAACGGTGCCTTGCCTTTTCAACTGAATCGTTCCGCTGAAACACGAACATCACCCGTCCATCCGCTCGTCGAAGGACGGCAGGAATCGCGGGGTGCGGCGGGCCTGGGCGGCGGTCTCGAACGCGTGGGCCAAACCGATGAGTTTACCTTCGCTCCAGGCACGGCCGAAGAACGAGAGGCCGACTGGCAATCCGAAGATCATCCCGGCAGGCAGCGTGATCGACGGGTACCCGGCGACGGCGGCGATGGATGAACTGCCGCCGAGGCCGCCATCACCGGCGAGCAACTCGATGGCGTGGGCCGGACCGGTGGTCGGTGCCACCAGGGCGTCGAGCCGGTGCTCATCCATCACTCGGTCGATGCCGTCTTGGCGAGACCA
>CAMCXK010000114.1 GCA_945883435.1 Chthoniobacter flavus
GACAACACCGGGCTGGGCGGGTCGGTTTCACTCTCGCAAGTTGGCAACAGCATTGTGCTCAACGGCTACAGTGCAGTTCCCGAGCCGACCACTTGGGCGCTCCTGGCTGGTTCTGTGATCACCATCGCGCTGCTCCGTCGCCGCCGGAAACTCTGACTTCCGATTGAAGAAGCTCCCCCCAAGCAGAAATCTCCATGCCAACAGTCGCCCTTGTCCCATCAAGGGCGACCAAGTGGCAGAGCTTGTGCTCGCCAAGCCCACCGGATGGAAAAACACAGGGTTCAGTCTTGTGGAAACGGCGATGGCCATTGGCTTGATTACGTTTTGTTTGCTGGGGCTGGTGGGATTGCTCACGACTGGTCTCACATCATTCCGCGAGTGCGTGACTCGCAATGCCCGCAGCATGGCGATCCAAGCCGTCCGAGCTGAAATCGCCCGGATGCCATTCACATCGCCGGGAGAGATGGAATTGATTATGGACGAGGAGGGAAACCGCTTGGCGTCGCTCTCCGATCCGAACTCATTTCTTCTCATCAAAGGATCCGCGTGGAGTTCGTCTGGCAACGCCACTGGTATGCCGGTCGACCCGTTGGGCGCAGGATCCGCAAGCATGCGGATTTGGAATGTGGAGGTCCGGTGGCGACCCTTCAATGATGCCCAAAAAGTGCGTTATTCCCTATGCCAGGCGGATATGGGACTCTAAACTTGAATCCCGCGGAATTAACCACTGAACACAGAGCGCACAGAGCATGAATGAATAGCACGAAATCTCACCGGATTTTATTGTCCGACTTATTACTGCCATAAACCCCTCCTGTTTATCCTGCTCATCCTGTGTAAAAATCCGTTTTCGGGCTAAACGGTGTCTCCTGAACATTGGGTTTTCTTGAAGCGTCGCTTGAAAATCCGGCCTCAATTGGAAACCTGCTGGACAATGTCACTCGGCATCATTGAATTTCAGCAGAAAAAATGGGGCCATGGGATTGTGGATTTCGTTCACGGCTTGGAACGATCATTCTTTTTGCAAGCTCTTCGTCGTTAGGAGTGGGCCGGGAATGACTCTCAAGCAACGGCAAGAGGCATGAAGTATTCCACTGCAAGATCACACAAAATCGTCTTCCAAGATCGGTTGCAAGCTTTGCAAGCCGATAGCGCTTGAGTAAGCAAAAACTACCAATTCCGGTGAGAAGCAGGATCGACGCAACGATTTGGCCGGGCTCGGGAACCGGACTTGTCGGAGCAGGCGCGGAAAGAGTGAATCCGGCGGTATCGGGAGAACCGGATTTTGAAATTGTGAAAGTGAGCGGCGTAGAGGCCCCGAACGCACCTGCGACATTAATGAGAAAGCCGTCATCGGAGCTGTTTGTGCCAGTCGAGACAACCGTGTTTCCGACTCTGGATGCGTTGTTTCCTGCAACAAATGTCCAGTTGAGGCTCGTGAAGTCAAACGTGGCTCCGTTATCTATGTAGTTGAACCACAAAGATAGATCGCTGATCGACTGGGAAAATGTGATGGTTGTTGTGGAGATGCCGGTTGTGTATCCAATGGCAACGGCAGAATCGGAGGTCGTTGCGTAATTCGCGGCAAATGGCATGCTCCCCCAAGCGAAGGCGAACAATTGTCCTGCATTGCCCGTGTTAGCCGTATTGAATGTCAGGTTGTTTGTGGAATCAAAAACTCCATACGCTGGAAGACCTCCTGTTGTCCAATTGGCTGAGTTGAGGATAATCGCGCTTTGAACGGCACTTTGAACACCGAGGAGTGCCAAACAAATAACCATGAGCTTGTGGGTCGGTTTCATTGGGTCTTGGGGTCGTTTAGAGGATTTACACACCATGCCAATAGCAAAGAGTTTTTGCAATCACGGCGCCCCCCTCAATCCATTGAGTTGTTTCAAGGCTGGAACCGAATCCATGTCACCCAACGCAAGATGGGCTTGGCTGGTGGTAAAGCACCCGATCTTTCTGTCTACGACCCCCCCCGCGCTGGCCTTCCCGGGCGGAGCAATTCACAAGTGCATTTTCCACTTGAAAGGCGATCGTCTATGCACTAAACAAAGCGTCCTCCTCGAATCCTGAGTAGCTCAGTGGTAGAGCGGTCGGCTGTTAACCGATTGGTCGTAGGTTCGAATCCTACCTCAGGAGCCACGCCATGCATGGCGATGCGCAAACCGCGGCAATGGAAAGATTCGAACCCTTGGGTTTGAGCCAAGCAAAGCGGGGATACGCCAGTCTGGAAAGCAGGCACCCCGTCAAGGCACCAGCCATGATTGGGTTGGTGCGTTGGTATGCAAGCCGGCGAAGAGCGCTCGCTGGTGGCCTGCGGCGCGAAGAAAAAGAAAATCCATTTTCTCGATGGCCACCTCGAAAGCGCTGAAGTGGGGAAGCGTGGCGGCGGCATCGATCGCGCCGGGTTCGACACTTTCCCATCCGGGGCCAAGGTCGGCCGAGCCGGTTTCCTGCGGAGAGCCGGGCGGATGGATGGTGGCATAGCTTTTGAGGCAGCGCCGGGGAAGGGTGTTCCAGAGGGCCTCGGTCGCCAGGGCGGAGAGAGGGCGGGCGGTTCCAGACACGCGCAATTGGACACCGGGGTCCGGATCATAAAACGTCCAAGCCACCTTGGGAAAATCCAGCAACTGGGAGTGTTTGGGGGAGCGCGCATCCGTATGAAAGCGCAAGGTGCGGCTGTCCCGTTCGGCGGCACGGAGGACCACCACGCGCGCCTCGGGTCCCTCGGGAGGGGACGTGGCCAAAACCCCGCAGTGCCAGCCGTGACGGCCTCTCTGAACAGCCTCGTGAAGGTTTGTCCAGATGAAGTCCTCGACCTCGGAGAGGGTGGCAAAGGCGTTTTTCACGCCTTGGTCAAACAACGCGCTTTTCGAATTCGTCGGGGAACTTGGCCAGAAAGCTCTGCGTGGGCCACGAGCAGGCCTCGCCAAACGCGCAGATCGTGCGCCCGGCTATGTTGTCGGCGATGTTTTTCAGGTTTTTCGCATCGTCCGGGCGGGCGCCTTGGGCAATGATGCGGGTGGTGACCTTGGACATCCAGAGGCTGCCCTCGCGGCAGGGCGTGCATTGGCCGCAACTCTCGTGGGCGTAGAACTGGTTGAGATTGTTGAGCGCCCAAACCATGTCGCGCGAGTCGTCCATGATCATGACGCCACCGCTGCCGACCATGGTTCCAGCGGCTTGGAGAGTGGAGGCGTCCATCGTGAGGTCGAGGAGGGGCACATCCTTTTCAACCATTTGGCCATCCGCGCCCTTTACCTTGAGTTTGAACACCTCTCCGGCCCGGAGAACCTTCGCCGAGCTGCCGCCGGGTATCACGGCTTTCAAGGATCGGCCGGGTTTGAGGCCGCCGCAGACGTCGTGGATGAGTTCGCCGAGGGTGACGCCGCCACAGGGGATTTCGTAAAAGCCCGGGCGCTGGACATCACCGCTCACGCACATGGTGCGGGTGCCACCGTCGCCGGGCGTGCCCATTTTGGCGTATTCCTCCGGCCCCATGGCCAGAATGTGCTTCACGTGGCAAATGGTTTCCACGTTGTTGACGATCGTCGGCTTCATGTAAAGACCGAGAACGGCTGGAAAGTAGGGCGGCTTGATGCGCGGGTAGGGACGCTTGCCCTCGAGGGATTCGAGAAGGCTGGTTTCCTCGCCGCAGATGTAGGCGCCGGCGCCTTGGTGCACGTAGATGTCGAGGTCGAAGCCCGAACCGAGAATATTTTTCCCAAGGAATCCCTTGGCCTTGGCCTCCTTGATCGCCTCCCAGACGATTTTCGCGGCCTTGGGAAACTCGCAACGGATGTAGATGTAGGAGAGGTGGACGTTGGTGGCGAAAGCCGCGATCGCCAGGCCCTCAATGAGCTGGTGCGGGTCCTGGTGGAGAATGTAGCGGTCTTTGAAAGTGCCCGGCTCGGATTCGTCCCCGTTGACAACGATATAATGCGGTTTGCCGTCGTCGTATTTGATAAAGCTCCACTTGGCCCCCGCAGGGAATCCCGCGCCGCCCCGGCCGCGCAGGTTGGCGGCTTTCACCATGTCGATGATTTCGGCGGGCTTGAGGGTGAGGGCTTTTTTCAGCGACTCATAACCACCGTGGGCGAGGTAGGTCTCAATGTCGGGGGAGTAGCCCGGTTTGCTGATGTTGCCGAAGATGATGCGGCGTTCCTTCGGATGGGGTGTGGGTAGGAGCGAAACCATGGCGTTATTTGTAGGATTCTACGATGGCCGGAACATCGGCGGTTGTAATGTTTTCGACAAGGTCGTCGTTCACCAGAGCAACCGGGGCGCTGCCGCAACTGGCGAGGCACTCGACAAATTCCACACTGAAACGACCGTCCGGCGAGGTCGGAGGCGCGCAGCCGAAGCCATGGTGCTCCTCATGGGGGTCGATGCCCACAGATTGGCAGAATTTTTCCTTCACCTCGTAGCTGCCGGCCAGGGCGCAGGCCAGCGTGCGACAGACACGAATGATCGTTTTTCCGGCCTGCTCGCGGCGGAACCATGGGTAGAAAGTGACCAGTTCGATGATGTTGACCGGCGTCAGGTCGAGTTTGGAGGCAATCCACTCGATACCGCTGTCGTCGATGAATCCAAAGTGGTTTTGCCACAGGTGCAGCAGGGGGAGCGAGGCGCTGCGTTTCGAGACCGGGTAGTGGGAAATCAACTCCTCGGCTTCCGCAACAAAGTCGACAGTGACGGAATCCGCCTGGCGCGTGGTGGCTTGGGTCATGGCCGGAGAGTTATCCGCTGACAGGGGGGCGGCATCAAGCAAAACGATGTGTCAGGCGGCGGGAGGCAGCGGCTTGGAGGCCACCGTGCCGTCCGGGAAGC
>CAMCXK010000115.1 GCA_945883435.1 Chthoniobacter flavus
CAGCGGCACGGTGAAACTGCCAAAGCTCTTCGAAGGCCGCCCGGATGGCGTCCGCTGGGCCTGGAGGGAACCTTACGAATTCGAACTCGGCATGGCCGACGGCTCAAAGCTCACGGCGGAAACCATCAAAAACGGCCTTCCGTTCTCCCTGAAGCCCGGTGAAACGCTCTCTGTTCCCCTCGTCCTTTTCATGCCGGGAACTCCGGCACTGGATGAAATCCAGCAACGCGGGGAGCTCGCTTGGTTCAACGATACCTGGGGCTACCATCGGGATCTTCTCGGCAGACTTCAGATCAAGGACGACCCGTGGCTTGCCGAGTTTTACGAGAGACAGGTCTTACAGGCTCTCGGCAGTCTCGCCATCGGCCCAACCGGTAAACTCGCCGGCTCGAACTGGGGGACGTATCCCGCCACGCGACAAATCTGGCCGAAGGACACCTACTATTCCGCGCTGCCCATCATCTCGATTGACCCAAGCCTTGCGGCCCCTATCCTCGACTGGTTCCACGACTATGGCATTCGCCAACCCGGTGCGATCGTCGAGGGCGGCCTCAACCATTCGATAAGCATGAGCGTTTCGAGCCTCATGCTGGCCGGAAAATACTACGAACATACAGGCGACAAGGAATTCTTTCGCTCGCGGCCTGCTCTGCGCAAAGAGTGGGAGGATCGCTTGGAAGCACTAGAGGCTTCACGCAAGTTTCCCGATATCCATCTCTATCCGACCCGCTACATCTCCGATGGCCCGCTGGAGGGCGATTTTCACTGCGGCTCGAATATCGCCATGTGGCATGCGCTGAAATCGTTCTCGCGGCTCCTTGCGGAGGTTTACGAGGATCCCGCCGCAGCAGAACGCTATTCCGACCGCGCCGACCGCGTTAAAGCCGACATTCTCAGATACACGGTGATCCCAGGCAAATTTGGCCCCCAGTTCATTGAAGGCATCAACCGCGACGGCAGCGTCCCCGCCATGACGAGCGACGGAGAAGAGTCGGAAACCGTGCTTATTCCTTACTACGGCTTTCTGCCGAACGACGACCCAACCTACACGAACTACATGAGGTTCTCGATGTCGCCGGAGAACAAACAATACACCCCGCAGACCCGCTCCATCAACTGGGGAACGCAGGTTCCATCCACAGCACCCGGATATAACAAAGGTCTCTGCGCCTCGGCCGATAAAAACGACCTATTCGGACCCAAAGGATATCTCACCGAAGTCCGCCGGGTCACCGACGCCGACGGCTCGGTCTGGTGGTGGCCGGTGAGCCTCAAAAAGGAGGGCGCAAACGTCGAGGCCGGCAAAGTGGATGACAAAAGTCCCACGGCCACTGCTGGCAAGGTCGATCCCCAGCGCAATCCCGGCAAGGCCGGCTGGTTCTCCGGTGTCTACGCTGCTCTCTTCCGCACCCGCTTTGTCGGCATCGAATACGACGCCACAAAGCGCGTCCTGACGTGGCAACCGCTTCCGGCCCTTGGAGACTTCGAATGGCAGGATCTCCGCTTTGGAAGCGAACGCTTCGGCGTGAAAGTGCAAACACAAGGAGATTTGCGAACGGCAACCGTTCTCAACCCAAGCGACAAGCCCATTATCGTCCGGCTGAGCCTGCCCGCGACATCGGACACGAAACTCTCGATTGCTGGAAACTCCCTGAACACCCAGCCAACTTCCTATTTTGGCGACCCCTGCGCATCCACGGAATTCACTGTCCCCCGCAACTCGTCCGTTGAGGTTTCCCAACGACCTAATTCGACTTATAGAGCAAATACCCCATGACATTCCGAAGTGGCAGAACAAATGGTTTCACCCTCATCGAGCTTCTGGTGGTGATCGCGGTCATCGCATTGCTGGCCGCGCTCGCCTATCCGGCAATCCAGACAGCAATAAAACGGAGCTGGACTACCCAAGACATCAACAAACTCCGCCAGATCGGCACAGCTCTCAACCTCTATGTGCAGGACAACAACGGACGGCTTCCAAACCCGGGGATTCCGATTCCTGGCACCGCTGTCAGCCCCACCGATCCTGACCGCTTTGTGTGGCAGGAGGCCGTGGATCGCTATTTGCCTCCAAAGCCAGGGTATTGGTCGGGCAGTGCGTATAATTACTTAAGGCGGTCAGAAGTCTGGTGCAGCAAGTTCGCAAAGCCCCACCCCGGTTGGACAAGCCCTCCAAACTACGGCTCCCCAACGGGACCTACGGCATGGGGTTGTAACGCTTTCATTTATGACTCCAATTGGGCGGGTTATATGACTCGCATTCCGCAACCCTCAAAAATCGTGGCTGTGGGAGAGATTAATGACACAGGAGCTCTCTATGAATTTGTCCCTAGCTTCGTCCCGGATAAGTTAAGCTACTATCGTATCAGTCGGCCCGGGCCTTCGGCGCTTTACATGTTCTGCGACTTCCACATCGAGCAGTTGACTGGCGACCAGAGCGTGTCGGCCCTCAATGCCGTCGGCAAACCTAACATCTGGAGATGGTGGTGAAGTCATTCCTCACCATGAACCACGATCCTTCAGTCCCCCTGCTCAACACGGTCGAAAAGCCCTTGCTGTCGCGCTTCCGTGACGGAGTCCTCACCGCAGATTTTGGCAATGCTGTCTTTGGGAATGTCCGGATCGAGACGCGCGGCGCACCCCTTCCGCCTTGCCTCACTCTCCGACTCGGCGAGAAACGCGATACCGAGGGTCGCATCGACCGCAACCCACCTGGAAATGTCAACGTTCGCGAAGTGACACTTTCTATCTCACCCGGGCAAAAGGTCGTTGAGCCCGTTTTCCCTCCCAAGGAATTCCATCTGCGCCCCGAGCCGGTAAAAATGCCTGACGAGATCGGCGAAGTCACACCCTTCCGTTATGTGGAGGTCGAAGGTCTGGAGGCGGACTCTGTCGCGTTGACACGCCTTTTCGTCCACGCGCCGTTCGACGACAGCGCAGCCGATTTCGCCTGCTCCGACAAAGGCCTCAACGCGGTCTGGGCGCTCTGCAAGCACACGATCAAGGCCACCACGGCCTTCGGCGTTTACATCGATGGCGAGCGCGAGCGCATTCCCTACGAGGCGGACGCTTACATCAACATGCTCTCGCATTATGCCTGCGACCTTGATCCCCGCGTCGCCCGCGCCACCGTGGACCACCTTCTCGCTCATCCGACATGGCCCACCGAGTGGAGCCACCACATGCCTATGATGGCCGCCATGGATTATCTTTACACCGGCGAACTCGATGTCGCGACCAAGCATTACGAAGCCCTCAAGGTCAAACTCCTCATGGAGAAAGCCCGCGCGGACGGTCTGCTCGTCGCCTCCGCAATCGTGGACTGGCCCGCTGTCGAGCGCGACAACTACAACCACGGAATCACCGACCCGGACAACCCCAAACAAGTCGGGCCGATGGTCAACACGGTCGCCAACGCATTTTATTTCCATGCAATGGGGCAAATGGCCCTTCTGGCAGATGCTCTTGGAAATGCCAACGAAGCCCGCGACTTCCGCGAAACGGCGGCAAAGGTCCACGGCTCATTCCAGCGGGCGTTCTTCGATCCGGCGCGAGGTCTTTACACCGACGGCGAGGGCTTCGATCACACCTCCCAGCACGCCAACTTCTTCCCACTCGCTTTTGGCTTGGTGCCCGAACCCCACATCGAAAGCGTGGCCGACTTCATCGTATCGAAAGGCATGGCCTGCAGTGTATATGGAGCCCAATACCTTCTGGAGGCCCTCTTCGCCGCCGGCCGGGAGCACCATGCCATCTCCCTCATGACCGAACGAGGTCCCCGAAGCTGGCTGCGCATGCTAAAGGAAGGATCGACTATGACCTGGGAGGCCTGGGGCCCAGAATTCAAGCCGAATCTCACGTGGAACCACCCATGGGGAGCCGCACCGGCAAACATTATCTCTCGCTTTGTCCTCGGCGTCAGGCCCATAGACCCCGGGTTTTCGAAAATCCTGATCGCCCCACGCCTCGGCCCGTTGAAATGGGTGCGGGGAACCGTGCCCACGCCGCACGGTGCGGTTCTGCTGGAGGCAAAAAATGGGGTGTCCATGCGCCTTGACCTTGAAATCCCCGAACACACCTCGGTAATCCTTCATCTCCCGTGGCGGGACCAACGGGTTTTTGTCGTTGACGGTCAAAGCGCCCCTCTCACTTCGGAGACATCCATTCCATCCGTGAGCCTCAGCCCAGGCCGCCATGTGATTGCCACAGAGTAAGGCCCTGCCGCCCAGCCTTTCGTTTTGGGATCATAAAACGCAAGAGGGCCTGCCGGTCCTTCCATGAGGAACTCGCTTCGCTCCGCATCGTGGGATAGTTAACTTTAACGACTACCGACCCGCTCAGGCCTCCACTATAAACATACTACTCCCACCTAGGTTCGCCCTCTCTCGATGCGGGCGGCACACGGCGAGCCCGAGCACCCTCCCATCAAAACCATGAAAAAGCGAATCCTCAGGCGCGCCAGCGCCATCCTCCCCACGACCACGGCGGCACTGCTCGCCTTGCTCGCCGCCACCACCGCCACCCACGCCCAGACGGATACCACCTGGACGCGCGGGGCCGGCAACGGCGACTGGAACAATGCCACCAACTGGTCCGCTGGCGTCCCGGTCGCCGGGTTCAACGCCATCTTCGGCGCCAGCGTGGTGGGAGCTCCCAACCAGATCATCACCCTCGCGATGGACAAAATCACCTTCGCCACCGGGGGCGCAGCTTACAGTGCGCAATTCCAGAATTGGAACGTGAACGTCGCAGGCACATTCCTCGAGGTGCAATCCGGCAACACACAGGCCCAAACCCTCGCAGCCACCCGCA
>CAMCXK010000116.1 GCA_945883435.1 Chthoniobacter flavus
ATCGCCGCCAACAGGAATGTCGAGTCCATCCTCAACGAAATGCGTTCCATTAGCCAAGAAATCCTTCTCAACTCCGCTCCCGGAACCCGTAAAAAATCAAGCCGCAAAATCATCCCAAAAGGGTCTTAACTTAGCGCCATTCGGGTCAGCATGAGACGCAACGGACCGGACAGTTCATTTGGCGTGATGATTTTTTCGGGCGCGCACCTTCTTGCGCGGGAGAATTTGAAAATCGCCATGGTCGCCGGGCTCGCAGTTGATGGGGAGGGCATTCCATCGCGTTGGCATCGCCGGACAAGAATCATTCGCGTGCCTTCCCGAAGGTCTCAGGAGCGAAAATTTTAGCCTCCGGCATTTGTTCATCCGTTTAAAATCCGCCGGAGGGTTTTGACGGAGTCGAAGTATTCCACGGCGCAGGCGCGGGCGGCTTGGGAGAGGGCGGGCCAGTCGCGGAGGAGGCGGTGGGCGGCTTCGGTGGCGGTTTCCAGGTCGCGGACCCACAGGAAGCCGCTGTCGGGGGGCAGGTAGGCCTCGGCGGCGGTGGACTCGGTGAGAACGGGACGCCCGAGGGCGAGGTAGGCGGCGGCGCGGTCGCTGATCCAGCCGGTGCGGGTTTGGTCGTCGACTTTGACGGGGGTGAATTCCGCAAGGGACCCGCGCAGGTAGGCGAAATAGTCGTCGGGGGAGGAAACCACGTCGCGCGGGAAGACATGGTGCCAGCCGAGGTGGCGGAGGCGATCGGCCTCGGTGTCGCCGGGGTTCATGTGCATGGCGAGTTCCCATTCGATGCCGGGAACGGCGGCTGGAAGGCCGAGGTAGGGTTCGAATTGCGCCTTTTTGGAGCAATCGCGGTAGGTCCCGTCGATCTCGATCCAGCCTTCCCAATACCATTGGCCGACGGTGGTGACGCGCGGGCGGGCCGGGCGGGGGGCAGGCTGGAGCAGCGTAGTGTCGACCAGGGGATAAAAGGTCTGCCAACGGACATTCGGAGGAGGCGGGGGGAGCTTGCACTCGGGGGAGTGGATGTTGAGGCCGATGGTCCAAAATTCGGTGTGGAAGGACTGGCCCAATTCCAGGCGGCTCATCCAAAAGCTGATTTCCGTGGGGTCGATATTGATAAAGACGCGACGTTCAAACAGCTCGAGGAGCGGCGGGCGGATCGAATAGCTGAGGTTGAGCAGGGTCGAGCCTGGAAGGCGTTCGAGAAAATCGCGCCTTTCCATGCCGTGGAACGTCATGCTGTCGAGGTCTTGATGGTCGGATTTTTCGTGCTGGAGAAGCAGCAAGCAAGGCAGGCGGTGGGCTTGCAGGCGTTCTTGAAAAATACGCAGGCACTCGGCGTCGCGGGCGGGGTCGCCGGAGGAGGGCATGAGTTCCAGCCAGACGGCCTCGACACCGAGGCGCTGGAGGGCGAGGGCCCATTGCAGGGGCACCGCGAAATTGCCGCCGCCATCGGGATACTTCGCCGCGAAGCCCGAGCCGAGGAACACGGTGGTTTTTTTCACCGGGCGACGAGGCGGGCTCAGGCCGCGGGGTCCGCGGGCTTGGCGGGGGGGCGTTTACGAATGGTGATGCGTTTGATGCGCGCGTCGTCGGGGGGGCTCCAGGTGCAGATGCGGGGATCGTCCTTGAAGGTGTTGTGCACGATGCGGCGGTCGTAGGAATTGAGCGGTGCGGTCTGCATGGGGCGGCCGGTGGCGAGGACGGTGCGGGCGAGTTGCCGGACTTTTTCGGCCAGGGCGTCGTCCTTCATGGTGCGGTGGTGGGCGACGTCGACGACGACCTTCTGGCCGGGGGGATTTTGAGAGGCCAGAATGCGGTTCACGAGATACTGGAGGTCTTCCATGACCTCTTCGTGGCGACCGATCAGGCGGTCTGGCTCGTGCGTGAGGATTTGCAGGGTGGTGAGGCCGTCGCGGTCCTCGGGTTCGACGGTGGCGACGAAGCCGAGATAGCCGAGAAGGCTGTCCAAAATCTCAACCGGTGTGGGATTCATGGGCGTTTTTTGGATTTTTTCCTGGCCTCGCTGGCGGCCCGCTTGGCAACCACGCTTTTCTTTTCCAGCATGGGCAGGGGCTTGTTGCGGGTCAGGTAAAGCTGAACGATAGAGAAGAGGTTTTGCGTTGTCCAATACAGTGCGAGGCCGCTGGCGTAATTGTAACAGAAGACCAGGAAGATGACCGGCATGAAATAGAAGATCCGCTGCTGCACGGCGTCTCCGGTTTTTGGTGTGATGACCATCTGCCAGATCATGGTGAAAGCCATGACGATCGGAAGCACGTTGATCGGGAATCCGAGCAGGTGGCCCACGGTGTCGGGCTGCGAGAGGTCGGTCACCCAGAAAAACGAGCTGTTGCGGAGTTCGATGGCGGTGCCGAGCATCGAGTAAAAGCCGAAGAAAATCGGGATCTGGATGAGCATGGGAAGGCAGCCGCTGAAGGGATTCACGCCATACTCGCGGTAGAGCTTCATGACCTCCTCGTTCATCTTTTGAGGGTCGTCTTTGTATTTTTCGCGAAGCTCGGTCATTTTCGGCGAGAGCAGGGCCATCTTGCGCATCTCGTTCGTCGCCTTGTTTTGGACCGGCCAAAGCACGGTTTTGATGAGCAGGGTGAGAACGATGATCGCCAGGGCGTAGCTGCCGACAACGGCATGCAGGCTGTTCATCGCCCAGAGGAGAAATTCGCTCACGAAGCCGAACATGCCGAAATTCATGACTTGGTCCTGGGTGGCTCCCAGTGTGCGCAAGCGGGGGAGTTCCTTCGGGCCCGCGTAAATGTCGAACTGGCGGGTCTCGGTGGCGCCGGGCGCGAGAACCAGACCGGCCTGCACGAGGCCGCCCAGAATGCCCTGGGCCGGGGCTCCATTGATCGGTGGGGCGTCGAAGCGCTTCGCCCAAACGGATTTCGAGGGACTGCCGGCCTGCGGCGTGAGAATCGTGCAGAAATACTGGCTCGCCACCGCCGCCCACTGGATATCGGGCTTGGTTTCAAGGTAAAGCGGGCGCGCGTCGTGCAAGGGGATGCCCAAAAGCGGCACCGAGCCCGCGTTGAACCAGTTCACATCGATATTCGACATCTTGCCCTCATGCCCCCAATCGAAGCGGGTATACATCGGAAGATCGTGAATGTGAATCGGCGCGGCGCCACCGGTGGCGACAAAGAAGTCAGGGATTTGCACCGGGGCCTGGGTCGGGTTGTGAAACGAGATTTGCAGCTGCACGCGGTAGGCGGCCTTGTCGTCGTCCTTTGCCGGCAGCGTGAAGGCCTTGGTGATTTCGGCTCCGCTTTCCAAAGTGCGCCGGAAAACCGCGCTGTCGCCGGTGGACACCATTGTGAATCCGCCCAGCACATCGCCGGGATCGAAGCCGATCGCCCCGATCGGCATGGTGCGGTTGAGCGAGACGTTGTCCTTGTTTTCCCCGAGATGGAGGCGCAGGACAACCTGCTCGATACCGCCCGCGTTGTTCTGGAAAACGTAATCGGCACCCGGCGCCGACAATGTGGCCTCTTGGGCTTTCATCACCGGCAGGGGCTTGGAAGTCGGCTGCGGGGCTGGTGTGGCTGCCGGAGGCGCGGTGGATGCCGCCTCGGCGGGTGGCTGGGATGTGGGCGGGTAGGTGGTGGAAATATACCATTGCCAGACGAAGAGTCCGGCAACGGAGATGATCACGGCGATCCAAGAGGTGCGGTCCATTGATGTCAGGAAGTGTGGGAGTTGATGTGAGGGACGGGGTCGTAGCCATGCCCGCCCCAGGGGTGGCAGCGCAGCAGGCGCCGCAGGGCCAGCCAGCTTCCTACCGCCGCGCCATGCGATTGGATGGCTTGCACCGCATAGTGCGAGCAGGATGGCTCGAAGCGGCAACCGCATCCCGGCCCGCAAAGAGCCCGCAGAAGCGGTGAAACAAGGTATTGATACGCGCGAAGGAGCGCGAGCAGCAGGAATTTCATTCGGCGGCAGGCACGATAGAAACTCGCCGCGCAAGAAGCAACCATTCCGCTTGCAACTCCGCCATCGGGGCCGTGGCAGCCCCCGATTTGGCAACCACCACCAGCAAAAGACCCGATGGCAAAATGCGAAGGAAGGGACGGAGAATCTCCCTCAGACGGCGTCGGGCCCGCGTGCGGATGACCGCGCCCCCGATGCGGCGCGAGGTGATGAATCCCACTTTTGCGGATGCGGGATCGGGCGTGAGAAGGATGCCAATCCTCATGTGGCGGCCTTGCACGGAGCGGCCATGCGTGCGCACCAAAGAAAAATCCCGGCTCTGGCGAAGCCGGGATGTTTTCAAAAAGCGCTGCCGGGCCCGGTCAGGCTTGGGTGTGGCGGGCAAAGTGGACTTCGACACCTTTCGGGAGAAGACGCTTGCGCCCTTGGCGGCGGCGGCGGCTGAGAATGGCGCGGCCGGCTTTGGTTTTCATCCGGGCGCGAAAGCCGAACTGCTGCTTGCGCGTGCGCTTGGAAGGTTGGTAGGTGCGTTTCATAAACGGAAAATCAAGGGCGGGAATTCTAAGCCTCCACAGAGTGCTGTCAATCGCAATTCTTGATATGGAATGTTTACCCGTTCCAAAAAGTTCCGACGAGCACCCTCGGACCTCTCCTGTTGCGACCCCGGTTTTTATAAAACCCAAAAAGCCCTCCTGGTGACAGGAGGGCTTTTGGTCATTTGATATCTTGCAGTGCGAACCAGCCTCAGCTGATGAGGCGCAGGATCGACTGGGTCGATTGGTTGGCCTGGGCGAGCATCGCCGTGCCGGCTTGCTGCAGGATG
>CAMCXK010000117.1 GCA_945883435.1 Chthoniobacter flavus
ACCAACAAAAAAAACGCCGCCCGGTGGCCGGACGGCGTTTTGTGGAAGTGGCGGGCGCCCGCGGATCAGGCCGTGGGAACGGTCGCGATCGTTTGCAGGATGCGGCTGGCGATTTTGTAGGGATCGCCTTGGGAATTCGGACGACGGTCTTCCAGATAGCCCTTGTAGCCGTTGTTGACGAAGCTGTGCGGGACGCGGATGGAAGCGCCCCGGTTGGCCACACCGTAGTTGAATTTGTCGATCGACTGGGTTTCGTGAAGACCCGTGAGGCGAAGGTGGTTGTCCGGACCATAAACCGCGATGTGCTCGTTTTTGTATTTGTCAAAAGCGGCCATGAGTTTTTCGAAGTATTCCTTTCCTCCGGTTTCGCGCATGAATTTGGTCGAGAAATTCGAGTGCATGCCCGAGCCGTTCCAGTCGAAATCCTTGCCGAGCGGCTTGCAGTGGTAGTTCACGTCGACGCCGTATTGCTCGCACAGGCGCTGGAGAAGGTAGCGGGCGACCCAGACCTCGTCGGCGGCGCGCTTGGAACCTTTGCCGAAGATTTGGAATTCCCACTGGCCTTTGGCGACTTCGGCATTGATGCCTTCATGGTTGATTCCGGCTTCCAGGCAAAGGTCGAGGTGCTCTTCAACGATTTCGCGGGCAATGTCGCCGACGGAGCTGAAGCCCACACCGGTGTAGTAAAGCCCTTGTGGAGCGGGGAAGCCCTCGGCCGGAAAGCCCAGCGGACGCCCGTCTTTGTAGAGGAAATACTCTTGCTCGAATCCAAACCACGCATCGGGATCGTCCAGAATGGTCGCCCGGGAATTCGAGGGGTGCGGCGAGCCATCCGGCAAAAGCACTTCACACATCACCAAGGCTCCATTGACGCGGGCCGCATCGGGGAAAATCGCCACCGGCTTGAGGAGGCAGTCGGAGCTGTGTCCTTCGGCCTGGCGGGTCGAGCTGCCATCGAAGCCCCACACGGGAAGCTGCTCCAAGGTCGGGAAGGAATCGTAGTCCTTGATGGTGGTTTTGCTGCGGAGGTTTGCAACGGGCTCGTATCCGTCGAGCCAGATGTATTCGAGTTTGTATTTAGCCATTTTGGTGTTGTTTTTTGACCAGCCCAGGCCGTCTGAACGTGTCGATTGGTTGTTTTTACCCATGGTTCCCGTGCGGCGGCAGGAAAGTAGCAGGATGAATGCCAGCCCTTGCGGAACGCAAGAAATTCCTCATTCGAGGAAGCTTGAAATTCCGTGACCCAAGCAGGCCGGTAGGGGGGTCATCCGACGCTGCCGGTGCCCCAACGCTTATGAAAAAAGCGCTCCCAAGGCGAGAAAAGCAGACGGTCGGCCAGCAAGCCGATCACCACGATGACAGTCATGACCCCGACGACTTGATCCATGGCGAGGAGTTCGCGCCCGTATTGAAGCAACTGACCCAGGCCGAATCCTGTGAGAATGGTGACGAAAATCTCAGCGGCCATGAGCGAGCGCCAGGCGAAGGCCCATCCTTGTTTCATGCCACCGACGAGATACGGCAGGGAAGCAGGGAGAATGACATATATCCACGAGTGCAGTCCATTCGAGCCCATCGTGCGGGCGGCCCTAAGGTAGATCGGAGGCAATGCACGCACCCCGTCGCTGGTTGCAATCAAAACGGACCACAAGGTGCCCATCACCACAACGAACAGCATGGCCGCTTCGGATTGCCCGAACCATAAAAGGGCGAGAGGCACCCAGCACACGCTGGGCAGTGTTTGGATGCCGAGGGCCAGCAGCCCCAGCGTGTCTTGAAGCACCCGGAACCGTGCGGTCAGCAGGCCGAGGGGCACTCCGGCCAGAACGCCCAGACCGTAACCGAGCAGAAGGCGCTTCATCGTAACCAGAGTGGCCTCGCCAAGACTGCCATCCGAGAGTCCCTGCCAAAGATACTCGGCCACCTGGGAGGGGGGTGGCAGGACCATGGGCGACCAGGCTCCTGATCGTGAAGCGAGTTCCCAGGACCCGAGCAGAATCAGAAAAAAAACAAGCGATGAAATGGTGCGGATCATTCGGAGACCTCCCCGGCGGATTGGATGCCCTTGAGTTCTGCCGTGATTTCAGTGGCATGGCGGGCGAGTTCCACGCTGTTGATATCCCGGGGACGGGGGAGGGGAATCTGGAATTCGGCGCGGATGCGGCCCGGGTTGGGAGAAAAAAGAACCACCCGGTCGCCGAGGCACACCGCTTCCCGCACGTTGTGGGTGACGAATACGATGGTTTTGCGGCGGGCTTGCCAGATTTTTTGAATATCGCCGTAAAGTTGCTCCCGCGTCAGGGCATCGAGGGCCGCGAAGGGTTCGTCCATGAGCAGCACGCGGGGGTTGGGAGCCAAGGCCCGCGCCAGCGCGACCCGTTGCTTCATGCCCCCGGAGAGTTCATGGATGTTGGCATGGTGGAATTTTTCGAGTCCCACGAGGGAAAGGTAGTAGGCGGCAACCTCCCGGCGCTCGGCGGGAGTCAGTCCGGGCTTGAGCTTCAGTCCGAAAAGCACGTTGCCGATAACGTCCAGCCACGGGAACAGCGCGTGCTCTTGAAACATCACCATGCGGTCGCGGCCGGGGCCGGTCACCGGTTGCCCCGCCGCAAGAATCCTCCCGGAACTCGGAAAATCGAGCCCAGCAATGAGGTTGAGCAAGGTGGATTTGCCGCACCCGCTGGGACCCACCAGGCAGAGGAATTCGCCTTCGGCGACCTTGAGGCTCACGTTGTCGAGAGCCAACACGGTTCCCCGCCCGGTGGTAAAGGCTTTGGACACCCCCGCCGCCTCGATGCGGCCGGGGTCGGCGGCTTGCAATTCGGTTTGCAGGCTCATGGCGCGGCCTCCCAGAGAAGGCGCTCCAGAGATGTCCGTCCGCGCAGGAAGCCAACCTCGCGCGCATGGGCCAAAAATTTTTCAAAAGGGGCCAGGGTAATGCTGGCTTCGGGCTTCAGGCGTCCCCAGCAAGTGCGCACCAGATCCATAGAAATCTCACGGCGCGTGATGCGGGAAAGTTCCTTTTGAACGCGTGATTGGGCCTCCTCCGGATTTTGAATGATCCAGGTGGTCAACTCGCGGTGGGCTTGCACAAAAGCGCGGGCAAGGTCGGAGTGGTTCTCGAGGAATCCCGCCCGGGCCGCCAGCACGGTGGTCAATCCATCCGGATCGGCGTGAAAAATGCGACCGTCCGCTTCCTTGACAAGCCTCGTCACCCAAGGTTCGACCGTCCAAGCGGCATCGAGTTTGCCCTGTTGGAAAAGCGGGAGCATATCGGGGTTTGCCGTCGGAATGACTTTCACATCGCCGCCGGTGAGCGTGACGCGGAAGCCATGGTGTTTCAGCCAGGCGCGGCACTCGACGTCCTGGGTGTTTCCGAGTTGCGGCGTGGCCACGGTTTTTCCCAAAAAGTCCGCCGGGGTTTGGATCGTGTCCCCCCGCACCACGAGCGCCTCTCCGCCCCGCATAGCACCGGCCGCCACCCGCACATCGTTTCCATTCGCCCGGATGTGGGCATTCACCACGGGACTGGGTCCGACATAGGTCCAATCGATCGCCTTGGTGAACAAACCTTCCATGGCGGAGGAACCGGCTTGGTAAACCAGCCACTCCAGGCGCACCGCCTGCCCAAGCCGCGATTCAAACCATCCCATCCCTTCCCGCGACATGGAGGAGGCCACCAGCGCCTGCGCATGCGTGACATTCGCAAAAAATCCCACCCGCACGACCAGATCCTCCCCGGCACAAAGGCCAAGGGCAGTCATCCAAAGGATGCAGGCAGTGCGTAAAAACATACTTCTTTAGTAAACATTTCTTTGGCCAGAGGTCAAGGAAGGTTCGTGGCGCAAAGTCGGCTTGTCGCGGCTTGAATCACCGCCACGTGGGCGGAAATGCGATGTGAAAGATGGAACTCGGAGGGGGTTTCAATCGTGAAAACTCGATTCGCGTGTTGATAGTGCAACCAGAATGCCTCCGGCCAACCGGGCAGGAGATCCGGATGGATGCGGCGGCGGATCACGGCGTTTTTGGCACGGCTGCCATCGATCGTGCGACGCGGGTCTGCAGGGAGGTGAGCGCCCATGGATTGAATGAGGGAGTCGCCCCAGAAGGGTTTTCGTTGACTGGTCTCGTAAAGATATGTTCCGCAAGCGTCGTAATCCTCGTGCAGGAGAAGGGCGAGGTCGAAGCGGGTCTCGCCGATGCGGCGTTGCTGGGCGCGAACGGTGGAATGGGAGAAGTCACGGTAGCAACGGTTCAAATCCACCCCGTCCGGAGTGAGGCGCTGGTTGGCAACAAGGCCGGCGGGATTGAGACACGGAAAAATCCACACTTCCAAATCCGGGTCGGGAGTTTGTTCCAGCCAACGCAAAAGTGCGGTGGGTCCGGCGGGTTCGTCTCCGTGAACGCCGGCCGAAAGATACACCCGCAGCGCGTTCGGTCGGGGCGAGGGGATTAGGGCGAAGAAAACCGGGTGGCCTCCATCCTCCGCGAGGAGTTCGAATTCAAACCG
>CAMCXK010000118.1 GCA_945883435.1 Chthoniobacter flavus
TCACTGACGATTGGGAAACAGCCGTGAGCGGTGTCACGGAGGACTCCACATCGATTTCCTATCAGTTCACACCCGGTAGCCCGGCGAGAATTTTCGCCCGTCTCAAGGTGGTGCAGAACCCATGACCGGCGGCTATCCCGACTTTCCACGGCGGCCTTCCATTGGGGAGGCCGCCTGTTTTCCTTACCGATTGATGATTGCAGCTCGTTGAAGCGTCCAAACCACCCGACTCAAGATGACAGTCCAGCCCCACAAACCAAGCGCCAGAAAACGGATAATCTCATTAGGCCTGGCCTCCCTTGTTTTGACAGCAGCCGCCACGGCCCGAGAGGCAACCGTACTCGACATGGCCGCGTTTGGTGCGAAGACGGACGGCAGCGATACCACGCCAAGAGTTCGCGCGGCGCTGGCCGCAATCGGCCATGGCAGCGCGAAAAAGCTGGTTTTCCCACCCGGACGTTATGACTTTCATCCGGAGCGCGCATCAGAGGAATATCTTTTCGTCAGTAACAATGACGAGGGACTCAAGCGCATCGCTTTCCCGATCAAAGATCTCGATGACATTGAAATCGACGGCCAAGGCTCCACCTTCGTCTTCCATGGTTACACCGTGCCATTCCTGTTGGACCGGGCGAGCGGTGTCACCCTCAGGAATTTCACCGTGGATTTCAGCAGGCCCTTTCATTCGGAAGGAAAGGTCCTCGCGATCACATCCGCTCACGTGGATCTGGAGTTTTCCAAGGAATACCCCCACGAAATCCGCAATGGCGTGCTTGTTTTCACCAACGGCCGGAAGGCAAACGGCCCCGCCACGACCGTGACCAGCGGGGAAATCCTTTACCCCTACGGCAGCCTGCTCGCCTTCGATCCGGTGAAACGCGAAACCGCCTTCATGGCCAAGGATCGCTACAATGTCGGCGAGGGTATTGCCGCTGAAAAACTCGGCCCCAACCGCGTGCGCCTGAAAATAGCCGATATCTCGGCAAAAGCCGGCGACATCCTTGTTTTCAGCCCGAAGGGCCGCGAGGTCCCCGGCTTCGTCATCACCGACTGCACTGGCATTCACCTGACTGATATCACGCTCCACCACTGTGGCGGCATGGGCGTGATCGCCCAGCGCAGCGCCGATCTCTTTGTGAAAAAGATGCGCGTCACCCCTCCACCTGACGGCGCGCGCATTGTCAGCACCACGGCGGATGCGACTCACTTTGTCAACTGCAAGGGCAAGATCGAACTGGTTGACTGCCTCTTCGAGCAACAAAAGGACGACGCCACCAACATCCATGGACTTTACGCGAAGATCATCCATATCCATACGCCAAGCCGTTTCGAAGTCGCCCTGGTGCATCCGCAACAGGCCGGCATTGATTTCATCAAACAAGGAACCCGCATCGAACTCAACGACGGCCCCAGCCTGCGTGAGGAGGGATTTGCCACGGTCAAGTCCGTGGAGCGTCTCAACAAACACCGCAGCATCGTCGAAATCGAAGGAACCCTGCCCGAATCCGTGACCGTTGGCGATTCCATCGCCGATGCCGATGCCAACACAGCAGAGGTCCTCATCCGTGGCTGCAACATGCGCGGCAACCGCGCCCGCGGCATCCTTCTCGGCTCGCGCGGCAAAATGGTCATCGAGGGCAACACCTTCCACATTCCCGGTGCGGCCATTCTTTTCGAGGGCGACTCCAGGTTCTGGTTCGAGCAGGCCGGCGTGCGCGACGTGGTGATCCGCGGCAACACCTTCGACAACTGCAACTTCGGTGTCTGGGGAACCGGATGCATCCAGGTCGGCTCCGGCATCGCGGACGAATTCAAAAGCGTCTCCCGCTACAACCGCAACATCCGCATCGAGAACAACCTCTTCCGCCACTTCAGCAATCTGCCGCTCCTTTCGATCTATTCAGTCGACGGCCTCACATTCACCGGCAATCGCCTGGAGCGAACCACAGCCTATCCCGCACCAAAAGCGGGCGAGTGGAAGATGTTCCACATCACCGACTCCGACAACGTCAAGGTCGAGAAACCGGCCACGCGCTCCACCACATCCTCGACAGCGACATCCGCGAAATGAAACAGCGAGGTCCTGTCGCCCGTTCTCTATCATCATCGTGAAAAAATTCCCTGTCATCCTCCTGTGCGCATTGGCAGTTCTCTCCATCCAGTGGGGTTCGTTTGCCAACGCGGCCCCTGATCCTTCCAAGCCGAACATTCTGATCCTCCTCGCCGACGACCTCGGCTATGCCGACCTCGGGATCCAAGGATCAAAGGAAATCCCCACGCCTCACATCGACAGCCTCGCACACAACGGCGTCCGATTCACCTCCGGATATGTTTCCTCCGCCATGTGCTCGCCGAGCCGCGCGGGCCTGCTCACGGGACGCTCGCAGTCGCGCTTCGGACACGACATCAACTGGGAGCCCGAGTGGCCCGTGGATCCGGACGACCGGCGGGGCCTTCCCCTCTTGGAAAAAACCATCGCCGATCATCTCAAGCCCGCCGGCTACCGCACTGGCATCGTCGGTAAATGGCACCTGGGAGAAGCCCCGCCCTTCCATCCGAACAAACGCGGCTTCGATGAATTCTTCGGCTTTGTCGGCGGCGGTCACAATTACTTCACCGCCCACTACCGCGAATCACCACCGCTCAATCACTATAACACGCGGCTCGAGCGCAACGGCGTTCCGCAACCAGCAGCGCCCGGATACCTCACCACCGTGCTCGGAGATGAGTCCGCGGCCTTCATCCACCGTAACAGGGAACAGCCCTGGCTGCTGTATGCCGCCTTCAACGCCCCGCACACCCCCTTGCAGGCAACCCCTGAGCTGTTGGAACGCGTCAAACACATCGGCGATAAAAAACGCCGCATATACGCCGCCATGATCGTCGGCATGGACGACGCCATCGGCCGGATTCTCCAGCAACTCCGCGACGACAGTCTCGAAGAAAGAACCCTCATCTTCTTCCTCAGCGACAACGGCGGCCCGCCCGAAGACAACGCCAGCGCCAACACTCCGCTGCGCGGACGCAAGGGCCAGATGTGGGAAGGCGGCATCCGCGTGCCATTTCTTGCCCAGTGGAAAAGCGTGGTGCCCGCAGGGAAAATCTACGACCGCCCGGTCAGCAGCCTGGACATCCTGCCCACAGCGCTTTCCGCCTCCGGTGCGACAAGCATCGCCGACCAACCGCTTGATGGCGTCGATCTCGTTCCTTTCCTCACCGGTCGGAAAGCCGGGAACCCTCACGAGTTCCTTTTCTGGCGCATCGCCGAGCGCGGTATCTGGGCCGTCCGCAGCGGCGATCACAAACTCATCACACAAGGCGGGAAAACCAGCCTCTACGATCTGACCAAAGACATTCGTGAAGCACGCAATCTCCAAGGCAAAATGCCCGAAGTCGAGCCACGCCTTAGAAACGCTCACAATGAATGGGAGGCCACCCTCACCACGCCTCTGTGGACGGTCTTCAAGACACCTGAGCATCAAGCGGCCGACGAGGAGAGAAGAAAGCGGATCAGAAACATGCGATGACTTCAAATCGACCCAGGTCGAATCCAATCGGCGGCGGTAGACTGATTCAAGATCACCCCTCTCCTCCAAAAGCAATAGTCCACAATCATCCATCGGTGATCGACCGGCTTTTCCATGAAACCCATCCTCGCCCTCTTCTCACTGACCCTTGCCGCATGCCTTTGCGATGCCGGGGAGCCCCCACGCCCCAACGTCCTGCTCATCCTCGCCGACGACTGGGGGATAGGCGATGCCGGAGTCTATGGAAGCACATGGATCAAAACCCCGGCATTCGACAAACTGGCGAGCGAGGGCCTGCGTTTCGACAATGCCTACACACCCAATGCCAAATGCGCACCGTCCCGAGCCTCCATCCTCACCGGACGCAACCCCTGGCAGCTCAAGGAAGCCGGCAACCACGGCGGATTTTTTCCTCAGGAGTTCAAAACCTACCCCGAAGCGCTCCACGAGCGCGGCTACTTCGTAGGCATGACCGGAAAAGGCTGGGCACCCGGCACCGCGCTCGATGCCAAGGGCGAACCGCGCACGCTCACGGGTCAGGTTTTTGAACAACGCACCGCTCCCGCACCCACCAACCAGATCGACCGCAACGACTACGCCGCGAATTTCGCCGACTTTCTCGATGCCACACCCGCGGGCAAACCCTGGTGCTTCTGGATGGGCATCCGCGAACCCCACCGCGATTACGAATACGGCAGCGGTGTGGCCAAGGGCGGCAAACAACCCTCCGATATCGACCGCATCCCCGCCTACTGGCCGGATACGCCCGCCGTCCGCAATGACATG
>CAMCXK010000119.1 GCA_945883435.1 Chthoniobacter flavus
TCGCGTCATATTGGTTCAGGGCCGTGGGCATGTAGGTCCTGGCACCAGCCTGGGTTGTATCGGTGTTGCCCTCGATGCTGGCAGTGCGGTTGCCAATGGCATCGTAGGCGAATCCACGATGGAATGCCGCGTTGTTGGCATCGCTTTCCGCAGTCACCTGGCCAAGGGCATCGTAGCTCCACGTGCGATCCCGCTCGCCCGCCGTGGAGGCGGAACCTGCGGTATCGACAGCCGTGCGCTGACCCAAGGAGTTCACGCTGTAGTCATAGCTCGAAATCACCGCGCTGCCAACCTTGTTTTCCTTCGCGTAGAGCACGTTGCGCGTGGGCTCCCAGGTGTGGGTGGTTTGAATCACCGGAGAACCGGATTTCGTCACCGACTCCAACAGGCTGGAATTCGCCGTGTAGGCGTAGGTGAAGGTGTCGGTGCCATTCCCGACGCTATCGAGGCGACCGGTGGTGGGGCTGTAGTTGTAGATGGCAGCGCTTTCGGTCGTTCCGCCGTTTTTCAATTGATAGCCAGTGGATCGACCGAGGCTGTCCTGACTGCGGTCGAGCACGCGAACGAGGTCGGGGGTGTTGTCGAGGTTGAAGTCGTAGCTGATGGTTTCGGTATCGAGCTGGAGGGTGGTGGGATCGTAAGTGAAACTGCTGCTGGCAAGGCCATTGCTCTGGCTGGCCTGGCGGCCGAGGCAGTCGTAGGTGATGGCGACGTCCGGGGTGTTTGGATCGTTGCCCGGGTTGGTGCCGGTATCTGCCGAGGCCTGAGTGAAGTAACGGCTGAAGCGCAGTCGCCCGCCTTCGTCGTAATTGTAACGGGTGTGCTGACCCCGCGCCCAAGTCCGCGACTTGAGACGGCCAATAGGAGTGAACCAACGGGGCACGGGGAAATTGAAGCCCACTCAAACCTGAATGCAACTCAGAAGACAACAGACGGGAAGACGACAGACAGAAGACTTGAGAAACAGCCCATGTTCCATGCGAAGAAGCATCTTCCATCCGGCATCTCCCCTCCGCCTTCGGCTGTTCCCTTTCGTTCCTTTCGTTGTTCCAAAAATCTCCATCCCATCCATCCCATCCATCCCGGTCCTCAAACCCATCCCCTTTCCGTGTTTTTCGTGTATTCCGTGGTTTGATTTTCAGCGGCTTACGTCCGACGCTTCGAGATGGTCGGCCTCGATGTCCGTGACTACGACCCTGAGACCCGCACGCTGCATGTCCGCAAGGGAAAGTTCGGCAAGGCCCGGCTCCTGCCGACGGGCGAGCGCGCTGCCGCGTGGTTGGATGCTTACTTGCAGCAGGCCCGCCCCCAATTCGACCATCTGCCCGGCGAATCGGCCTTGTTCCTGAGCGGTTACGGCAAGGGGATGTCTTGCGGTTCCATCGGCAACTGGCTCAAAGGACTCATGAAACAATGCGGCATCCACGTCCGAGGCTCCTGCCACCTCCTCCGCCACACCTGCGCGACCGACATGCACCGAGGCGGTGCCGATATCCGCTACGTGCAGGAAATGCTCGGTCACGAACGCCTTGAAACAACGCAAATCTACACCCACGTCCACATCGAAGCCCTGCGAGAAATCCACCTCAAATGCCACCCCCATGGGAAACTTGGCGGGCCATTGGATGGGGGCATGCCACCCGAGATAGATGCACCACAAGTCGAGGAAACATTTCCACCCGTCATCGAAAAAGCTTCCCCAGCGCCATCCGCATTGGTAGAGCCGGAACCCATGACTTGCCCGCTGGCCGCAAACCCGACCGCCTGCCCAACCGGGCGAGCGGCACCCGTTGCCGCATTGGTCAAACCCGGGCAGGACGAGGAACCGCCAGCGTCCGAAGCCTCGATTCGGCCAAAAACGCCGAAAGGTCCCGTTAGCCCTCAAATTACCATTAACCCGTTGGTAGTGAATGCGTCACCACGGGGAAGTATCTTGCACCATGAGGGCCGTGTGACACATTACGGTTACAGGTATTATGATCCGGTAATGGGCCGCTGGCCAAGCAGGGATCCGCTTGGGGAAGAGGGCGGGATGAATCTATACGCTATGGTTAGTAATCTGATTTCAGGGAAAGTCGATTACCTGGGATTGAAAGCAATGTGTTGTTGCTGTGCCGAAGAACTAGAACTTAAATGGGTATTGGACAAACCGGTCTTTACAGAAGAGACGCCGGGCGGCGAACCTGCAGCTTACGCTCAATTTAGAGTCAACCCAAAGTGGTCTAACGGCGCCCCTCAGAAGCATGTTCCATGTGACCTAAGATGGGACGAGTGGGCTAGCTTTTGGGGTGACAAGTTCAGTGAAGAAATGGGAGCGAAGCATGGAGAATGGATGAATTTCTCACCCGGATCACCGGGGCTAAAGAAGCAGATAGAAGAGCGAAACGCCATCAACATTTTTGAGCAATGGGAAAGAGATCGAGATAATGGAAGAATTAGAAACAGCTCGATTAAGGACAAGCCCGGATGGGGCGGATTACCCCTCAGGGGGAAAGAGCGAATTTTACTTATTGCTGTGACTCTTTTCAGTGGTGAGGATTGCGGCTGCGAGAAGGCCTCAGTAACCCGATTCATTTATCATGTGGCACGGATCGGCAATGATGGATCAATTGAACAGAATAGCGTAGGAAGCGATGATGAAGCGCAAGGTGACCCGTTAACCGAGGATCAAAAGGCGAAAATAGATGAGGCAAAAAATAAACTCCCAGACCACCGCAAATAGTTTGATTCGTGTAGTTTTCTTTGGCGCTTTCGTGCTTTTGCTTCTCCCGCAGTGTGAGAGGCAAAGCAAAAATCCTCACGCCGCAGGTGGAGTTTCGGAAATCACAACAATTGAGGTGATGCTTGTTATTCATCCTTCAGATGATGATGATGAAAGGCCGCCTTCGATATTATTTTTGGAAGAGCTAACTAAGCGGCAAATCCCATACAAGTTTCTTGGCTTGTCGACAATGGCAGGAAATGACTTTGTCATGCTTGCGGTCAATGATGAACTAGGGCTCAAGGGGGTCGCTGATGCGGCTGAGGAGCCTGCATTCAAAGGGAAAGTCTATATAGAAAGGACTCCGAATGAATGACATAGAATTCCGGAAGTTTCGCCTGTCCCGAATGGCGCCCACCTAACCCACATTTCGTTGATATTCAATAGACGAAAACCCGGTTCAGGCACGATTGAATCGTCTAACCTAACAACCATTCCTGACCAACTTTCCGCGGATGATTTTTGCCACTTCAAAGCACCGCCGATAAGCCGGAAGGCGTCGGCGACGCGACGAGCTCACCCATTCCGGCGTTAGCGGATACGCCCTCGTGTTTAAAGGCGTTCTACCCGGTTGCTTTCTGACCAAAATTAGCACGACTTTGCGCGATAGACACTTCAGAGTGCCCGTGCTCGTCTGGGCTTGGATGGCACAAATCTTCAACTTCAATGCCTCCTGCAGCAAAGCTCTCTCTTATCCAGTCCTCGTGCATTGAGCGCGGGCTCCCCGCCCCAGAAAGCGGGACCTCTGGATACTGTGCTGCCCGTTGCAGGGCAACCCAACCCTTGATTGCGCCCTCGTCCGTTTGTGAAGATTCCTGCCATCGTCTTCCTCGTTTAGTCGAAGCGTAGATACGCATGGCCGACGTCGATGGCGGATTGGCCGGGGACGCGGAAACGGGGATCGATTTCGTAGAGCCCGCCGTAGGTGCGGCGGACGATGCCACTATCGAATAGCACGGCGAAGTGCTTGGAGGTGCCGGCCGGAGTGGCACCCAGGCGCCGGGCAATCTCGATCACCGGCAGGGCTTCGCCCTTGGCGAGTTCGCGGAGGATGAACCAGCGCCGCTCGCTGCCGATGGCGGAAAGCACCTTCTCAAGATCGATACGCGGTGGCGCGGAATGGGCGGTGGGGTTCGCAGGGTCGCTCATCGTGATGGAACATTCTGACTCTTCCTGACAGACCACTGGACTTTCGACAAGCCTGCATGGTGAGTCATTTCTCCTGAGAAGGGAGTGATTCATCGCGCACGGGGAGTATTTCATCGTGCATGAGGAGTCCTACATCGTGCATGAGGAGTCCTACATCGTGCATGAGGAGTCCTACATCGTGCATGAGGAGTCCTACATCGTGCAGGAGGAGTCCTACATCGTGCAGGAGGAGTCCTACATCGTGCAGGAGGAGTCCTACATCGTGCAGGAGGAGTCCTGCATCGCGTATGAGGAGTCCTACATCGTGCA
>CAMCXK010000120.1 GCA_945883435.1 Chthoniobacter flavus
TACCGCGATTAACGCATTTCAACAAAATGCTTGTATCTTTCAAGAGCTGTATTAGGCATCCTGGCTCCGTGAGCCGTCTGGTAGTAAGCTGCAGCAATAGCGCCACCAAAACCAAGGAGTTGGAAAAACTGAAGAAAATGTTAAAATGCCGCATCTGACCCCATTCAGACCTGACCCCATTCAGACCTGACCCATTCAGACCTGACCCCATTCAGACCCCATTCATGGGGCACCAGCAACCCATCCCGCTCCAGAATCCGCAGCGCCGCTTCCACCGTGTCGCGCCCGACCCCCAATTCAGTCGCCAGACGCGAGCCCCCGGGCATCCGCCCGCCCCAGGCCCCGCGGCACAGCTCCGCCCGCAGGTATTCTCCCACCTGCCCGGCGGCCGTCACCACACGAAACGTTTCCATGCCCGGAAAACTAGCGGAAATCAGAATAAGTGGCTTTGAAAATAATTCAAAATCATTCTTGCGGGTTTCGGGGGGGGGGTAATGTGTCGCCGATCAGTTCCCATTGGCGGGCTAGCTGAGTCGATACAAACCAAAATCACTGCACGAACATGAAAATCATTGATGGCCGTCTTGGCACTTATCTCACCCTCAGCGTTGGAGCCGGCGTTCTCGGATCCCAATCCTCAAACGCGGCGATCGTTTACTGGGACGCCACTCCGGTTACCGTTTCTGTTGGGGAAGGGGTTTTTTTCCAACCCGTAACGGGTTCATCCGGGCTTGTCGTTCCACAAGACTTCTGGAGCAACGTTCAAGAAGGTCCTCCAACCCTTGGGTTTGCTTTCACAGCTGCCAATTACATTTACAACAAGGGCTATTTTGAATTTGCCATCAATGCTGGTCCCTCTCTCCAAGAGGATCAAACGTCTCGCCTCGCTAGCAATGACACAATCGGTCCGGCTCTGACTTTCAAGGGAAATTGGTCTTACATTGACAAGTCTGGTTGGACTACGGCGGAAGGCACTTGGAACACGGGCCTTGATGGCACCAGCGGATTTGTCGGTTTTAAATTCAATAATGGAGGACCCGACCTTTACGGATGGATTGCAGTCACCTACAACGACAACGCTGCTTCTCCAACTCTTGTAATGGGCGATTTTGCTTACGATAATACGGGTGCGAGCATCGCCGCCGGTGCCATCCCGGAGCCATCCAGCCTTGCGTTGCTGGCCCTCGGTGCCACCGGAGTGCTGGCGCGCAGACGCCGGCAGGCCGCGTGATTTGATGATTCATTCATGTCGCGCAAGAAACTACTGCTAGTTGGCTGGGATTCAGCCGACTGGAAGATCATGCATCCGCTGATGGATGCGGGGAAGCTGCCGGTTATCGCGCATTTGGTGGACCGTGGGATCAGCGGCAACCTGACGACGCTGGAGCCGCAGCTTTCGCCGATGCTGTGGACGTCGATTGCCACGGGCAAGATGGCGTATCATCACGGGGTGGCGGGTTTCACCGAGGTGGACCCGCAAAGCGGCCGGGTGATGCCGGTGTCCGCCGCCACCCGCCAATGCCGGACGGTTTGGGAAATGCTGGGCGAGCACGGCTTGCGCAGCCATCTGGTGAGCTGGTTCGCCACCCAGGGTGAGCAGGATCTGAAGGGCAAGATGGTTTCCAACATGTTTTGCCATCTTAACGCGGTGCAGCCGGGGCAGGATCCGGCGACTTGGCCGGTGCCGCCACCTGGCACCTACTGGCCGCCGGAACTGGCCGCCACGATGAATGAGCTGCGCGTGAGTCCGCATGAGGTGGATCCGGATCAAATCCTGCGGCTCTTCATTCCGGACGCGCCGCAGGTGGACCAAGCCAAAGACCCGCGGTTGCTGCATCTGGCGCAGTTGCTGGGCGAGAGTTTCTCGGTGCATTCCGCCGCCACGCACCTGATGGAGAGCGATCCCGACTGGGATTTCATGGCGGTCTATTACCGGTCGATCGACGAGATTTCCCACGCCTTCATGCCCTATCACCCGCCGAAGATGGAGGGCATCCCGCAGGAGGATTTTGAAATGTATCGGGAGGTGGTCAATGGCATCTATCGGCTGCATGACCTGTTCCTGCATCGCCTGATTCAACTGGCCGGGCCTGAGACTGCGGTTCTGCTGGTGTCCGACCACGGTTTCCACAGCGATCACCTGCGACCCAAGTTCACGCCAAGGGTGCCAGCCGGTATTACCGTATGGCATCGCCCGCAGGGGGCCATCGTGGCGAGCGGCCCAGGCTACAAGTCCGATGAACTCATCTACGGCGCGCGTCTGCTGGATGTGACACCGACGATTTTGCATTACTTCGGCCTGCCGGTGGGCCGCGATATGGAGGGCCGTGTTCTGGAGGAGGCATTTGTGGAAAACACGCCGGTGGCATTCATTCCTACCTGGGAGCGTCCAGACGTGGCCAAGCGGGAGCGGGTCAGAATGGAAGATGCGGATCGCAAGGCACTGCTCGATCAATTCGTGGCACTCGGCTATATCGATGAAATCGCCACCGACCCGGACGAGGCTGCCGCCGGTACCGAGCGCGAGAACCAATGGAACATGGCCCGCGCGTGCATCTACGGCGGCAGGTATGAAATGGCCCTGCCGCTGCTCGAGGCCTGTTGCCACGCCAAGCCGGAACGCACCGACTTTGCCCAGGTGCTGGCGCATTGCCAACTCCAGCTCGGTCTGCTGGACGAGGCTGACTCCACCGCCGCGCTGGCGTTGGAGACTTTCGGCCGGACTGAGACGGCGCATTTGCTCAAGGCCTCCATTGCCATGCAAAAGGAGGATTTTACCGAGGCTCTGAGGCTGTTGGAGATCGTTCGCGAGACTGATCCGGGGGAGATTCAACTGCAGCTCCTGCTGGCTCAAAGTTATCTGCGGCTGCGGCGCTGGGAGGAGGCGGAGGACGCCGTCCGCAAGGCGCTCGCCACCGATCCACACAATCCCCAGGCGTTTCTCATTCTCTCTCGCTTGCAGCTCCACCAGCAGGATGCAGCGGCCGCCGTGACTTCGGCGCTGGATGCGATCGGCTTTCAATACGGCAATCCTGAAGGTCACTTCCTGTTAGGCTCGGCGCTGGCCCAGCTCAAGGAATGGGAACAGGCCGTGCATGCGCTGCTCAACTGCCTGCAACTCAACCCGAAGTCGATCCGTGGCTACCGCTTGCTCTCGCGGGTGTACCGTGCCCTCGGTGAAACCGGAAAAGCCGCGGCCTGCGAAGTGCAAGCCCGCACCACCCTGGCCCGGGAAAAAGAACAGGGTGCCGCCCAACTCGCCAGCTTGCGTGAGGAACTCGCCGCACGTGCGGCAGTGCGGGCACGCGGTGATCAACGAAAGCAGCAAGAAACAGACCGCCGAGCCGCCGAAGAGGCTGCCGTCGAGCCGATGGATTTCATCATCGTTTCCGGTCTGCCGCGTTCGGGCACCTCGCTGATGATGCAGATGCTGCAAGCGGGCGGGCTGCCCTTGATGACCGACGGCAAGCGCGGGGCGGACATCGACAATCCCGAGGGTTATTGGGAGTGGGAAGAGATCAAAAAGTTAGGCAAGAACCCGCGTATTATCGAGCAGGCGCAGGGCAAAGTGGTGAAGATCATCTCCGCGTTGTTGCCGAGCCTGCCGGTGAAACACTGCTATAAAATCATCTACATGACCCGCCCGGTGGCGCAGGTCGTGGAATCACAGTGGGCCATGCTGGAGCACACGGGTCAAAAGCCCAAATCTGAAAAGGACCACCTCATCGAGGTTCAGCGCAAGCACAGCGAGCAAATTCTCGCCATTCTGAAACGCAGCGAGCGGGTGGAAGTGCTGGAAATTTCCTATCCCGATCTGGTGGCCAACCCGGACGATGGAATCCAGGCGATCGTGGCGTTTTTACCCGGTGTTTTTCTAGCAGGGCCAGCCGTGCGAGCGGCCGTCAAGCCGGGCTTGCAGCGCAAGCGGTCATGAGGCATCAAGCTCAGTGTTGGTTGGCGGTGAAAATTCGTGAATGGGGTCACATTTTAACATTTTCTTCAGTTTTTCCAACTCCTTGGTTTTGGTGGCGCTATTGCTGCAGCTTACTACCAGACGGCTCACGGATCCAGGATGCCCCATCGCCAACCGTTGCGCAATCCAGGGGTTTCCAACCGTCGTTCGTTCCCTCAA
>CAMCXK010000121.1 GCA_945883435.1 Chthoniobacter flavus
GGCCACACGGTTCACCACGACCGTTTTTTCGACACGGTGGCTGTCACGCCGTCGGGGGAATCGGCCTCCGCACTCGTCGCCCGGGCGGCAACGCAGGGCCTGAACCTGAGGTTGTTGAACGACCGGACAGCAACGATTTCCTTGGATGAAACAACGGAGAGCCTCGACGCGCTCTTGTCGCTGTTCGGCTGCGCGTTGGTCGCATCGACTGCGGAGACTCCCCGCCGGGAATCGCCGTTCCTGACACATCCCGTTTTTCATTCCTACCATACCGAGACCGAGATGTTGCGCTACATCCGCCGGCTCGAGGCCAGGGACCTGTCGCTCACCACGTCGATGATTCCGTTGGGTTCATGCACGATGAAGCTCAATGCCACCTCCGAGATGCTTCCCGTGACCTGGGATACGGTGGCCGCCCTGCATCCCTGCGCTCCCGCCGACCAGGCTTCAGGTTACCTGGAGCTGGCTGCCCAGCTCGAGCGATGGCTGGCCGAAATCACCGGATTCGCCGCTGTTTCGCTTCAGCCCAACGCCGGTTCCCAAGGCGAATATGCCGGCCTGCTCGCGATTCGCGCCTACCACCTGTCGCGCGGCGAGGCGCAGCGCACGGTCTGCCTCATCCCAACCTCGGCCCATGGCACCAACCCGGCCAGTGCCGTCATGGCGGGAATGAAAGTCGTTCCCGTGGCCTGCGACGGGCAGGGCAACGTGGACTTGGCGGATTTCCGCGCGAAGGCGGAGGCCCATCGCGACGCGCTGGCAGCCGTGATGGTGACCTATCCCTCGACCCACGGGGTGTTCGAGGAGGGGATCCGTGAACTCTGCGAAATCGCACATTCGTTCGGGGGCCAGGTCTACATGGACGGGGCGAATATGAATGCGCAGGTCGGCCTGTGCCGACCGGGGGACTTTGGTGCGGACGTGTGCCACTTGAATTTGCACAAAACCTTCTGCATTCCCCACGGTGGCGGCGGTCCCGGAGTAGGCCCGATCGGGGTGGCCGCCCACCTCGCCCCCTTCCTGCCAGGAGATCCCCTGCAGGGTGGAGGTGCTGTCGGTCCCGTGTCCCAATCCCGCCTCGGCAGCGCGAGCATTCTTGTGATCCCGTGGATGTATCTGGCCATGATGGGCCCCGGGTCGCTGCGCCAAGCCACGGCGGTCTCGATTCTCAACGCGAACTACATCGCCGCCCGCCTCGGTTCGCATTTTCCCGTGCTATACAAAGGCCGGGGAGGACGGGTCGCCCACGAGTGCATTCTGGATTTGCGCGAGTGGAAACAGCGGGCCGGCATTGAAGTCGAGGATGTCGCCAAGCGCCTTATGGATTTTGGTTTTCACGCCCCCACGATGAGTTGGCCGGTTGCGGGAACACTTATGGTGGAGCCAACCGAGAGCGAGTCGCTCGCCGAGATCGACCGCTTCTGCGATGCCATGCTCGCGATCCATGCCGAATTGCTCGCCATCGAATCCGGCCAACTCGACAAAACGAACAATCCACTTAAAAATGCCCCCCACACGGCCGCCTGCGTGACCAGCGACGAATGGACGCGGCCGTATCCACGCTCCCAGGCGGCATGGCCCGCCCCGTGGCTGAGACATCACAAGTTCTGGCCTGCGGTCGGGCGCATCGACAACGTCCACGGCGACCGCCATGTCTTTTGCAGTTGCCCGCCGGTCGCGACGGTTTGACGGTAGTCCCGCATCCATGCTGACACGCCACGCGAACCACCTTCCACTGGAGGATTCGGTCTCCGACATTGTCGAAAAAGCCTCGGCGGCGCTCAGAGTGGATCAGGCGCCTCCACTCGCGTCTCCGGAGGACTTGGACCACGCGGAGAAGTTGCTGGGTTTAAAAACGGGCTCCCTGACTTCCCTGCGCGACTGGCATCCCGGCCCATTGGAGGTTCCCGCAGGCTTGACCGTCTGCACCACACCGTTTCACGGCCTGCTTGCGAACAGCTACCTCGTTCGCGATGGCGCGGACGAAGCGGTTGTTTTCGACACCGGATCCGATTGCGACCCGCTCTTGGAAACCGGCGCCCGCATCCGGAGGATTTTTCTGACCCATGCGCACGGCGACCACGTTTTCGATCTGGACCGGTTGATTGAAAAAACCCGGGCCCCCGCGCATCTCAGCGCCCGCGAATATCTCGACGGGGCGGCGCCATTTCAGGACGGGGAGGCATTCCAGGTTGGCGGGCTCACAGTCAAAGCGCTCAAAACCGATGGCCATGCCGACGGAGGCACGACATTTTTTGTCACCGGACTGGAGCGACCGCTGGCCTTCACGGGTGACGCCCTCTTCGCAGGATCCATGGGGGGGGCTTCACGCAAATGGAAGGCCGCCCTTCACAGCTTGCGGGATGTGATTTTGAAACTGCCCCCCGAGACAATCCTTTGTCCCGGGCATGGTCCGCTCACGACGGTGGCCCTCGAGCGCCTCCACAATCCATTCGCGGCATGAGCCGACTGGCTGGATTGTTGGAATCCTGCCCGATCGCCATCACCGGCGCAGGGGCGGTGAGTGTCGCCGGACTGGGCGCGGATGCGCTCTGCCAGCGCGTTTGGTCGGGCATCTCCAGTGCGGTGGCTTTGGGATCGAGCGGAGCCGTCGGGTGCCCGGTGACGACGGATTTGCCTTCTTTGAACTCGCCTCTGGCGCGCTGCGACCGCGTGGTTCACCTTGCGGCGCTGGCCGCCCGGGAGGCATTGAATCAAGCCCGCATCGATCCAGGCACCCGCATCGGTTTGGCCGTAGGGACCTCGCGCGGCCCTGTGGATTCGATTGCGGGCTCGGTCTCCCGCAAGGAACGTGCTCGCGCGACCGATACCGTTGCCACCTCCCTCTCCAGTTTGAGTGGCGGGCTGGCTCAGTGGCTGGATTTGAACGGCCCTTGCACGACCATCTCCACCGCTTGCACCTCGGCGGCCCAGGCCGTCATGTGGGCCGCCGAACAAATTCTCTTGGGCAGAGCCGGGGCGATGTTGGCTGGCGGGGCCGACTGCCCTGTCCACCCGTTGACTTTGGCCCAACTCGCGGCGGCGGGCATTCTCGCGCCCTCCTCTTGCAATCCCTGCCGCCCGTTCACGCCCTTGCGCACCGGGCTCACGCCGGGCGAGGCCGGTGGATTCCTTGTTCTGGAGCCCCTCGAGGCCTGCCAGCGCCGGGGAGTCACACCCATGGCCCTGCTTGCCGGTTGGGCCTCTTTGGTTGAACCCACCGGAAGATCGGGCGTCTCCCCCGATGGCCTTGGTCTCTCCCGTTGCATGGATGAGGCCATTCATTTAGCCCGTGTGGAGCGTGAGGAATTGTGCCATGTGAACACCCACGGCACCGGAACAAGACAAAACGACCATTCCGAGGCGCAGGCCTTGAAATCCGTTTTTCGCGAACGGCGATTCATTCCCTCCGCGGTCAAACCTTCGACAGGCCATTGCATGGGGGCTAGCCCCGCTCTCGAAGCCATCGTTTGCTGCCGGGGATTGAATCACCAAACCATTCCGGGGTCGCCATGGTCGCGTCCTGCAGATTCCACCTGTGGGCTTGATTTTCCGGAGAGCGCCCTGAACGCGGTGCATCCAGTGGCGATTTCGACATCCAGTGGATTTTGGGGACACCACGCAACATTGGTTTTCCGAGCCGCAGGCTCAATTTCTCCCATCGCCGCGTAAAATTGGTCTTTCAATCCTTCTGAAACGAGGTATCAAAACAAACCCTCAAGCGCGGTTAGCTCAGTGGTAGAGCACTACCTTGACACGGTAGGGGTCACAGGTTCGAACCCTGTATCGCGCACCACCCCCAAAACAGCCTCAATTTCTCTCTGAGGTAGATAAATAAAGGCTCTGCGGCCTTTTGCTTACCCCCTCTCAACCTTGCGGATTTCCGCAGATCCCGCGAATTTTTTGTTACCTTTTGTTACCAATCCGGGACGCTCCTGCGGTCAACCTTGCTTCAGCACTGGCTGACGAAGATCTGAAAACATCCCCTTCGGGAAAGGCCCAGGCCTCGCTCCCAGCACCTGAGGAAACCATCGAGGCGAGGATTGGGAGCTTCATGCCCCCGACAATTTCAGAAAAAAAGATCCCTGTTGCTCCCGATCA
>CAMCXK010000122.1 GCA_945883435.1 Chthoniobacter flavus
CTGCGGGGGCTTGGGTTCGATGAAGAAATGTTTGTAGCCCGGATGTTCGGGATCGGGGCGGATGCCGGTGAGCGAGCCGAAAATCCACTCATAGACCGAGTTGAACCCGATGTGGTTGAGGCCGTTCATATTGGCCGGGTTGAAGCCGAACTGCGGGAGGTAGGCATCCCATCGTTCCCACATGGCCGTGGCGCCCTGGTCGACCATAAAACCGAAAGAGGGGTAGGCCGGCTGCATGACGAGCCGGTAGGCCAAGTCTTGCCGGCCGTTCCCGGCGAGATAGCGCAGCAAATAGATCGTGGTGGGTGTTCCGGTGGAAAGATGGCCTTGGTATTTTTCAATCGCCTCAAGGAGACGATCGCGCGATGCCTCCCTGCGCTCGGGCGGCAGATGCTCCATGCCGAGCAGGAGCGCGTAATTTGACTGCTCCTCCGCGCCGCCCGGTTCCGGCAGGCCTGGCACCAGTTCCGCATAGCGCTTGCCGGCACCGCCCACGATTTCCCCGCCCGGCCGGACGAACTTTTCCAGGATGGCCTGACGGGTCCGGTCGCGCATTTCCGCGTAGCGCCGGGACTCCTCCTGTTTTCCCAAGGCTGCGGCCATCCGCGAAGTGAGATCGGCCGATTGCGCCCAGACGGCGGCTCCATAGAGATCATCGGGCGCGCCGCGGCCGCCGAATTTGCCCCACTCATTTGCCCCGGACGGGATGGCCATGCGGCAGGAAAGCCAGTCGCCGAACGTCACTTTGTAGTTGTCGCCGGGCAGGCCGTCCTTCGATCCCGCAGCGACGGCGTCCATGAAGCGAGTGGCCATAGCGTATCCCTCCTCGAGGGTGCGCCGATCGGCGTAATTCAGCCAGGCGGTCCAGGCCGCGACGATGCCGCTGTCGGCATAGAAAGCCTCCGCCGGCTGGTTGGGAGGCTGGGTGCGAACAGCGTTGCTGTGGGGCAGCCCCTCCGCATTCACGCCATCGCCGATGCTCCGCACCGTGTTGGCCATGTAGGTGGAAACATCCATTAGCCAGGCCATCGCCTGAACTTGGGTGAGCAGACAGTCGCCCATCCAGGCGTTGCGCTCGTCGCGCCCGGCGACGTCCACGTTCACGCCCATCATGTTCGAGCGGTAGGATCGTTCCACCATCGAGGTTAGACGGTTGAGGCGCGGGTTGGAGCTTTGCAAAAAACCGGTCTGTGGCGCTGCGCTGCCGACCGCAAGCGCCCGCAAATCCGCAACCTTGGCCCCGCCCTCGGTCGTCACCTCCACGAAGCGGAACCCATGGTAGGTGAAATCAGGCTCGAAAGTGCGTGGTCCTTTGCCGTCCAAGATCAGCGTGTCGGCGTTGTCGTAAAGACCGTCGAGATTTTCCACGAAGAGACTGCCGTCGGGCTTGAGCGCCTCGGCATAGTGCAGCCGGACCACGGCGCCGGCAGGGCCGTCCGCGGTGATCCGGCAAAAGCCTGCGATCGAAGTCCCGAAATCATGGATCGTGACTCCGGATCGGGGGGTCGCGGCGGAAGCCGTGGAATATTCGCCCAGCACCCGGATCGGTTCGTGCGTTTGGGCAGATAGTTTGGCCGGATTAGCCCCGACGGCAACGGGTTGCCATCCGGGGTCGAGGGTCCTTGGATCATCCCAGCCGGGAAGTTCCTTGCGGGAGTCATAGGTGACCCCGTCATACATGGAGGCGTAGCGCCAAGGGCCGTTGGGGTAGCACTGCCAGGTCGCATCGGTGGCGACGGTTTCACGGGAGCCGTCGTTATACTCAAGTTCCAGTTGGGCTAGAAATAAGGCGGGCTGAGCCGGCACCAGGCGCTGAGCGCTGCCGAAAAGATCGGTGCGCTGTCGCTGCCGATACCAGCCATCGGCGAGGAGCGCTCCAAGGACGTTCTCGCCGGAACGAACAAGATGAGTGACATCGAACGTCTGATAAAGCATGCGCTTCCCGGGATTGAGCAGGCCGGGAGCCAATTTCTGGTCGCCGATCTTTTTGCCGTTGAGTCGGGCCTCGTAGTTGCCGAGGGCGGTGGCATAAAGCGTTGCGCGTTTGACCGGTTTCACCGCCCGGAAGGATTGGCGCAGGAGCGGGACCGGGTGCGGCGAGGACAGTGATCCCGGAGTGCCCACGGTGCGTCCATCCGTCAGGTGTGTCCGTTTCCATCCGTCTTTTTCGAATTTCGGTGTGTTGGCCGGCGGAGAATCTTCAAAGGCACTGGAAGCCGTCACCGTGGCCCCGCAGGCCAGGTTCTTGCCGCCGGAGAGGACTTCCATCTCGGCAAGAGCGAGGTGCCAACGGGTGGATTTGTTTTTGCTGGAATCAGGCCGGGCCACGGGCCTGTCTTTCTCGCGGTCCCAAACACCGGTCCACGGGCCGGTTCGCATCCAGGAACCGGAAAGCTTGGTGGCGGTCAGCCTCACATAACGGGCATTCACCGGAGGAAACTTGAGGCGCACCGGTTCGATGCCAGGGTTGGCAAAATCCTCCTGCGTGCGATCCACTGCCACGCGCGCATCCGAGAAATCCGGGCGGGTGGCCGTTTCGATTTTGAACCGGACGGGAAAACCGTCGCCCGGTGGTGAGGAGAGATCGACCGACCATCCTCCCCAGAGCACCACGCCATCCACACGCTGCTCCGAAGGCCATTCGATCTGAACCCACAACGCCGTTTCCGGGGAGGATACATCTGCGGATCGGAAGCCAAAGTGAGCGGGCACCGATTCATCCGGAGGCGCTCCAATCCACTTCGCTTTCCAATTCCGAGGATCCAGCAAACCTACGGAAAAACGGGCTGGCTGGCTCCAAGCTGATTCCTGGTCCGCGCCGTTCCAGATCTTGACCTGCCACCAGACCAACGCGCCGCTGGCCAGCGGCTTCCCAGCATACTCCAGACCGAGGGTTTCATCAGAAGCAACTTTTCCGCTGTCCCACAAATCCGGCGTGGAGAATCCATCAGGACGGCTTGCCGCCTGGATTTGGTAGGCGGTCTGCTTTGCGCCGGGCTTCGAGTCTTCGACGATCCACGAAAAGCGCGGCTTGGCCGTGTCGATGCCGAGAGGATTTTCGAGGAATTCGGTTTTCAATGACGTCGGCGCGATGGCGTGAGCGGCCAACGGCGCGAGCAGCAGGGCGGAGAGGCTGAGCAGTTGTGAGAATGTTTGTTTCACGGCTACGGCTTTGCTTTCACCGTTTGGAGTGTCACCGGGCCGAGCAGTCCGGAGGGGAGCAAGGGCTGGGCGGGGTCTTGGGGGGGCAGGTTGGACTTGATGAGCGGCTTTTCCTGCGGGGACCGTGCATCGCCAATGAGGCGGTTGGGCCACTGGTTGATGACGTCGATCTCCAGCAGGTTGCCTTTGGATTTGGCCGCCCGCGAGATGTCCACGCGCCACGGTGCGGTCCAGACCACACCCAGCGCCTGCCCGTTAAGCCTCACTTCCGCCAAGTCCTTCACCGTGCCGAGGT
>CAMCXK010000123.1 GCA_945883435.1 Chthoniobacter flavus
CATCCTCTTTCGTTGGATGGATGATTCTTTCCCTATGAACGATTTCACGCCCTTGGTTGAAGCAGCAAAACCATTGGCCCTTGTTGTCTCCTGTGGCGGCACGGTAGAGCGAAAATGCCTCATGCGTAGCATTGGGAGCATGGTTGGCCGAATCGATAGTTTTGCCGAGCATGCGCATTGTGCGTCTCCCATACCATTCATCCTCAAGGCTAAAAGGGCAGAAAGCTGGACGTGGGGGAATGAAGTCGTCCTCCAACGTAGAGTTCCCCTTTTTGGCGGATTTTCGCTTCACCTTTTTAGCGATCACTTTCTTCGCCGCCCGTTTCTTGCCGGTGGGTTTTGCGTTTTTCCTGGTGCTCATGGAGATTGCAGTTTCTTCGTCCTCATGAACGGTGGAGGGATTCTCGACAAGCGATAAAACTGAGGGGAGCGGAGAATCTTACAAGCACCATTGATGCCAATGCCTAGCCGGAGAGCCCATCATCTGTCGCCGGCCGGGCGGAGGTGGATAGAACATCATCCCACAAGGCATGTTGATATCGATTTGGCCTGAACGGATTGCAACAGACAGCGATGGGAGGCAGCAATCATTTTTCATCGGCCTGTGAGGAGCGAATAGTGGGTGGCGATGCCCGGGGTGAGACGCGGTTCACTTTCGGTCGTGAGTTCGTAGTGGATGACATCGCTGTCATTCGCCTCATACCCCAGACTGAGATAGACCACTTTTGAGGTGAAGGTCAGTTCCAGGGTGTAGCCCCCATAGGGGTATTCGTTGAAAAACGTCTCGAACTCGTCGTGCTGGTCAAGGTGGCTGGCCAGAGCTTCTTCCACGGGCAGATTTCCCAAGCGGGCGATCTGTGCGAGCATGCCATCGAGATACCGGGGCTTGCCCAGACACTTCGAGATGATCCGGAAATCATTTCTTCCGTCCGGCAACGGCGGCTCGGGCAGATGCATGCGATCAAGACGGAATGTCTTCTCGATTCCGCTGCGGTGGCACCAGGCGATGATGTAGCCTCTTCCCCGGGTCTCGCAATATCGCAGGGGAGTGAGAAGCCTGCGCGCACCTGGCAGTCCGCCACCGAAATATACGACTTCCAACGATGTCGAGGAAACAAAGCAGCGCTCCAACTCCTCGCGCAATCGGTGCGCTGCCGATTTGGACTCAGGCGGCATCTTGGGGACGATTGCCGGGGTGGCACTTTCCTTCGGAAAGGGTGGAGCCGAGGGCATATCTTCCATGCCCGGTAGCTTACTGGCCCACTCGATAATGCCGGACACCGTGTTCTGGATGTAAACATGACGTCCAAGTTCCACACCATCGCGAAAGACGATCAGCGTAGGAAAAGAGCGGATATTCCGGGCGATCCAATCCTCACGGGTTCCCGGTGTTGCCTGACTGCTGTAGGAACGAAAACTCCACCCCGCCCATGCCGCCGCCTTCATCGCCGTCTCGTAGAGGCGCCGGTAAAGGATGCCCTCACTCCCGTCCTCATGGGGTGGCGAAAGATCAAAGTGCTCCAAAAGCACGCCTGCGGTGTTCTCGCCACGCGGAGCACCCCCATCGGGAGTGGGAGGCCCCAGTCTGACTTCCTCGTGCCTCATGAGACAGCTTTGCCAAGGTGATTAGGATTCTAGCAAGGCCATGCCCACGCTGGATTTGCCCGCGCCGTTTCGGCCGATCTGCAATGCGGACGGGTCGCCGTTCACCGGGAGTTCGAAATTTTGAAGACTTCGGAAATTATGGACGTAGAACCGTCTGATCATGGCGGAAACGAGGGCTGTTGGCGTTATTCATCGGGCGAAACCGACCGCATGGCAAGCGCGCAGGCGCGGGCGGAAATTCTCCTACTCCCTGCGAGAGGCAAAGTGCGGCGCACACAGACCCGCCCATTCCAATCCCGCCGATTCGAAACCAGCCCCAACGGCGGTATCCGGTCATACCTACACAAAGGCTTTCACCTACCTAGGCTGGCTCTTGAATTCCTCCTGCCATTTCAAAAACGCTCCATTCCACGGGTAGGGGAGTTCCGGGGTGGTCCTTAGCCAACGGTCCGGGATCGACATGGGGGCCACATCGTTTACACACCCCATGCCCTCGGGCCAGGTGTCCAGACATCGGCGGATTGGACGTTGATTCGTTGGTTCGTTCTGGTTCATGGGGTGATTGGGTGAGGTTCTCGATCGTGCCATCGGGGGCATGTCAAATGCGCTGAGACCATTGAAACCGGGAAAAGCGGTCTCCGAGACGGGCGTAGCGTTTCAATCCTGCCGGTGTAAACCGACGGACCGCCACCCAGCGGGGCGCGGAGGGCACGCGAGGCACGACTTTCGACACGCCAATTGCTAGCGGAGAACACGGTGGCTCTTCAAAAAGCCGTGGGGCGCGTGAAGGGCATTCTCCCCAGTGAGAATTCGGGGGGCGGTGCAGTGCTAATGAATCGAAATCGGACATGCGGCCTGAATAGCCGACTGAGCCGCTTCAGGCACGGGGCGCAAATCGCATCCGATTATTTCCCCGTTGGCGAGGAGCCGTCCGTTCTTTGTCGTGCGAGTTCAGCTTCGATTTCGGGCTCCCATTTTTCGACCGGTTTCGAAGAACGCGGCAGTTCATCTTCGGGGAGGAATGGAAAAAGAGTGCGGAAGAAATCGCATGCCAGTTTGCATTCCCGGCGGAAATGGGTGTCGTCACGGCACAGCCGCTTCCAGACCTCAGGATAGTTTTTCCGCAAGTGGTCCGGATAGTTGTCGTTCAACAAGCGCATAAGCCCTAGCCGTTCGAGCGCCACGCGATAGTCGATGAGCTTGCGGCCACGCTGCGGGGCATTGGGAAACACGCGGCGCGGCCGATCCCACTGTGCGGGGCGGGTACGTTTCAACCAATCGCGGAAGGCGTCCAGGATTTCGCGATCCGTGAAGCGGGAAAAATCCAACGTGAAGGCCACTGCGACCCGTTCCGGCTTGCCCCCGTCCTCGGTGGGTAGTTCGACACTTTGTGTTTCGGATATGCATTCGACAAAGTCGCAATCGTCATCCTCAGGAAGATCCCTCGCTCGAAGTTCAAGAAGTCTGGAACTGTTTGCTTCCCACAAGTGTTCCAAATCACCGACTGACGTCGGAACCAACGGGCGCAGGAATTGACTTTCATCCACCTTTTGAACCAACCTTTTGCGCCCCTCCTCGGTAATGCTTTGCCAAGCAATAGAAGATGTGCCGCCGTACATGCAGATCATCTCGTAAATCCCAACCCAAGGAAAGTCGGTCTGCCAGAATCGCTCATGAAACGGCTGATATTCGAAGTTGTTCTCTTCCAGCCAGGACGCAATCCGCAATTCCTCTTGCTTCTCCCAATCTTCGCTCTTTGCGTCGATTGCTCTTCCGGCCTTAATCCGGGCGCGGCGCATGGTGAGCCACCAGTGTGCTGCGTTCATTC
>CAMCXK010000124.1 GCA_945883435.1 Chthoniobacter flavus
TCCATCCTTTGGCCTCCGGGATTTTGGGAATCGACATTCGAGCCCTCGGGGACGGATCCGAAGCCTACCCTTTCGGCCTCACGGCAGCCTCGGCAAACTGGGCCACAAACTCCTACAACGGCCAGGCCACACCCTCCGGTTATCTCGCCCTCGTCACACGCGCCCCCTCGTTTTCCTACGGCCTTACGAACCGCACCCGCGCGATCGAAGTCTGGATTGCCGCCGTGAGCGATCAAAATTACGAGCTTCTCACAAATACAAGCCAAGTCGTAGCGGTTAAAGCCGCGCTCGGCTCGTATCCACCGCATTGGCGCACTGATATCGACAACTCGCCAGACATCCCGTCCCAGGCCAAATCCGCCATCCGCATCCTCACAAAAACCATCCCCCTCCCGTGACTCCGCGCACCGCCTTTCGCTTTCAAAATCGCCGCCAAGGCATGGCCTTGGTCGTCACGCTGGCCACCCTCGTGCTGGTCACCGTCGCCGCGATGGCCTTCTTCGTGCGCGCCACGGCAAACCGCTCCATCGAAGTCGCCCGCTCGAACAATGTTCTGGCTACCGAAGCCGCCGCCACCGCCGAGGCCTATACGCTTGCCGCACTCCAAAAAGAGATTTTCGCGAACTCCTCGAATATCACGGCCAACGGCACCACCTACTACCGCCCAGCCAATGCGACCTTCATGGTCCCGCAGCGCGTTCCCCCGGCCGCCTCGTTTCCCGCCGCCACCTTCCCGAGCCTCGTCCGCCGCAGCGTCAACGAAACGGCCGGTGGCGTCGGCGAAACCAACGCCTCCGCCCACAGCACCGGCACCGCCTCCCGCGATGGACGCCTCGTCACCGCCGCCCGGTGGAACGCCCCGCAGCTCAACCGCTCCCCGGGCTTTACCACAGCTCTTGTGCCGAACTGGATATACATCTCGCGCAACGGCACCGCGACCGCCACACCGCCCGCCGATGCCGTCGGGCGCTTCGCCTACTGCATCTACGACACCTCCGGCCTGCTCGATGCCAACCACGCCGGCGGAGGCACGGCCACCGACCTTCCTGCCAAAGGCTGGCTCCTCAATGCCGATATCGCCACCTCCACCAATGCCACGATCGACGCCACCACCCTCCGCCAGTGGCGTTCGGGGAGTCTCACCGCGCCCGAACTCCACACGGCGTGGAGCCAGACCGGCGGACTCCGCCCACCCTCCGGTGGCCGCCAGTTCTCCTCCCGGCGCGACCTCCTGCGGGCCCTCGGCACAAATTCCACCGCCGGACTCACCGGCGGCATCGCCCTCGCCCCGGATCTCACCCACTTCACCCGCGAACTGCACGCCCCCTCGCTTCCGTTCCTGAATGCCAACGCCACGCTCGGCTTCCCCGCCGCCGAGAGCAACCGCTTCGCTGCATTTTATTCGACCAACAACACCTTCACCGGCTACAGCGACAATGGCACATCCTTCACCTACAAGCTCAAAGCCGGCGCACCCGTTCTGCACCGGCGCTTTTCGTTGGGAAAACTCGGCCGCGAGTCAGGTAGCGGCTACCAATACTGGCTCACACCCACCGGGCCCGGCGCGGGCATTTCGGAGGCCGCGATCAAGGCGGTCTTCGGCCTGCGCTGGAACAGCGGGCAGGAGCGCTGGGATTACACCTCGCCGGACGGCAACGCCCCGACCGACCAAATCAAAACCCCCGCCCAGGTCGCCGCCGCCAACCGCCCGCCCGACTTTTTCGAGATTCTCAAGGTCGGCATCAACCCCGACTCCCTCGGCGGCCGCCAGACCCTGAACGGCGCGACCCAGCTCACTTTGGAGGAACAGGCCCGCCAAGGCAGCACCGATCTCCATGTCCTGCGCATCGGCGCTTCGATGATCGACCAGGCGGACAACGACAACTACCCGACCCGCCTCGGCTTCTCGCTGGCCGGGACCGACATCGAGGCCGCCGGGGTCGAGGACCTGCCCTACCTCTTCGGGATCGCGCTGCGCACGCAATACACCCGCACCCGCGCGACCGATGCCCAGGTGACAGCCGCAGGGGGCAACAGCACCACCCAATACGGGTATTTTTGGGACGGAGTGAGAGTGGACATGTCTCCAGTCCTCTTCAACCCGCACCGCAAGGGCCCCGCAGCGGCAAGCACCCCGGCATCCCTCTCGTTCGAACTGCTGGGCGGCGAGGTGTCCGACCTCGGAGCCATAGGCGCGGTGCAGCCACCCTTTTTAGATCGCAGTCGTTATACGGACACCTCACTGACTCCCGGTTCGCTGGCAATTCCATCCGCCACTCTGACCGCGTTCGACTCCTACCGTGCCTGCCCGAAAAATATCAACAACTGGGGGCGTCTGATGAACGCCACGATCTCCGGAGTCACGGTTCCAAACCACCTTTCCGCATTCACCCTGCCATTTGGTGATCCCCCGCCGAATGGCCTCGTCGGTGCCCAGCCGATTTTTGTTTCCAGGTCAGCGGTGGATGCCGCATCCAGCTCAACACCTGTAGTCCAATCAATCCCTGATTTGCCCGGCTTTTTGAAATTCAAATTTGCCGGTCTGCGGATCGGCTTGGCCTACACCTCACCCAATGGGCAACAGCGCATCTACGACAGTCTTGCTGGCTCTCCATTCTCTGGATGGGGGTTCAGCACCGGCTGGCTGCGGGCAGGTTTCCACCTCAACTACGCCACGACAACTTCTGCATACACCACTTTCCCCAGTCCTGACCATTTGGGAAACAACATCGGAGCCTTCATTAAACTCGACCCTCGCACACCACGCTTCGGCGTCTTTTTCAGCTACCAAGCCGGCAACAATAACATCCGGCTGGCGCAATTCAGCAGCGACTCATATTTTGGCACCGGCACTGTAAGCCCTGGCGAAATGCCGCTCGGCCCCAACGGAGCCGGAACCTACACCTTTGCGGATTCTGATGCCAGTCAAGCCTACCCCGGCCGCAACCTCGACACCGGAGGAGCCACAATTTTCCTGCCCAACCGCCTCTTCACTGGTGGCACCAGCGCGGCCTCCGGCAGCGCGATCCTGAACATCCCCGACCGCCCGCAGGATGCAGCCTCTGTCATCCGCCCGAACGATGGCTTTTTCTCGACGACCGCAGGAAGCGCCAACGCCCTCCAGAGCGAGGATGGGGCCTACCCTTATCGCGCCGCGCCGAACGACTCGCCCAAGCGGCCGGTGATCCTCCAACGACCGTTCCGCAATGTGGCCGAGTTGGGGCATGTTTACCGCGACCAGCCTTGGAAATCCCTGAGTTTCTTCCACGAAACCAGCCCCGACCTCGCCCTGCTTGACCTCTTCAGCATCGGCGAGGTCGAGCCCGTCCAAGTCGCCGGAATGGT
>CAMCXK010000125.1 GCA_945883435.1 Chthoniobacter flavus
GGCAACCTGCATCCGAATTTCCTCTTCGACTCCCGCCGTTCGGGAGACATCGAGAAAGTCGAAGCGATCAGTGCGCGTCTCATGGAGCGCGTTATCGCGGTGGGCGGCACGCTCTCGGGCGAGCATGGCATCGGTAACGACAAATCCGGCTACGTCGGTCTGGTTTTCGGTCCGGATTCGATGCGCATGCAAAAAGCGGTGCCCCGGGTTTTCGACCGCGCTTCACAGCTCAACCCGCTCAAGGTTTTTTCCGAAAGGAGATTTGCAGCGTGAAGTTCGCCGCCTTGGATCACGAGCGTTTGTTCGAGCCCTTCCTCGACGAAGTAGACGGCGTGCTTTGTGTTTCTTCGCAAACCACGGCGCGGGAGGTGGCGCGCCTGAGCGAACCGCACAGCCTGCGTTTTCCTCTCTGGCTGGATCCGGGGGAATCGCTCCACGCCAACATTACGGCGGGGGACTACGCCCCGGCTTCTTCGCGCTTCGGGCCGTTCTGCGACAATATCACCGGCATGAATTGGCAACTGCCCGATGGGCGCATGGTGCGTGTGGGTGAGCGCGTGGTCAAATCAACCACCGGATATGATTTGCTGCGTTTCCTGCTCGGCTCGGGTGATCGTTTCGGGTGTGCGAGGGATTATGTTCTGCGTCTGCGTCCGCTCTGTGATCGCGATGGAGCGTTCATTCTTGCAGGGGAGGAGAGCGCGCTGGAGCAAGCTGTGGCGGGAATCCTCCACGGACCCTTTTTGCATTGGTTGGACTCCGTCGATTGGCTGGCGGCTAAAGACCAACCTGCGCGGCTGCGGGTGGGAGTGCATTGCCCCGGCGCGGAGTTTTGCGTTTTCGCCGATTACGTCGGGTCTTTGGCTTTGAGGCACGCTTTGGCTTTCGGCGAGAACTCCTTATCGGAATTTGTCCCCGACGGCCTGCCGGATCTGGCGTTCAAAACGACACCCGATCAAGTGATCCCCTTGTGCCGCGACTTGGCATCGCGCGGCGAAATCCGCTGCACCGGTCTTTGTTACCCCGGCGTGGTGCATGTTCATCTGCTGAACGCCAATGATCCGGCGTCCGCAGTCGCGGAATTTGTCTGCCGCACCGCAACCCGCCTGGAGCAGGTTGGGGGAGATTGGATCAGCCGCCATGCGGTGCGGCCCATGGGCAGCGAAGAAGAGGACCGATGGGTGCGGGCCTTGCTGGGGGAATGGGAGGCGGCATGAGCGCGACCACCCCCGGCATCATGGGCAAGGATTTGCTCTCCAGTTGCGTGCACTGCGGGTTTTGTCTCGAAGTGTGCCCGACCTATCAGCTAACGGGTGACGAGAATAACTCGCCCCGCGGTCGCCTGCGCCTTTGGCGCGAAGAAGCGGAGGGAAAAATCCCCGAGGACAAGTGGACCGATTTTTACACCAGTGAGTGTGTTGGGTGTCTTGCTTGCGAGCCGGCCTGCCCCGCCAATGTGCCCTACGGTCACATTCTTGAACAAACCCGCCACACCTATGTGGAAGAGCGTCGATGGCTGCCCAAGCAGGAACTCCGGCTCGCGGCGGCGGCTGTGGCGAGGCCGAAATTCTTCGACATCGCGCTGCTTCCCGCACGCGCTCTGCGCTCGCTCGGCCTGCTACCGCACCCGCTGGTTTTTCCCGGTGCAACACCGGTTTTTCAATCTACCGCCGCCTATGCCAAAGCGCTGATGGAGCGGCACCGCCCCACCGGCCCGCGCGTCGCCCTGCTCACCGGTTGCCTGATGGAAGCGCTCTTCCGCGAGATCAACTTCGCCACGGTGCGCGTGCTCGTCGCCAACAACGTTCAGGTGGTCGTTCCCGAATCCCAGGGCTGTTGCGGCGCTTTCCAGGAACACACCGGAATCAGCGGCGTGAAAATTCTGCGCGAGGTGAACCGCCGGGCATTCGATGGCCTCGGCGTCGATTGTGCCGTGGCCAATTCCGCAGGGTGTGGACTTTCCCTGGGCAAAACTCTTGAGGGAAAACCGCCCGTTCGCGATGTGCTGGGATTTTTGGGAGAGATCGGGATCAAGCCGCTGCCGCCCCGGAGCGGAAACGCCCGCGTTTATGTCGATCTTCCCTGCCATCTGGTCCACGGCCAGCGCAGCACGATCCCGGAATCCGTGCTCGACGCCACCGGCTACCGTTGGGAGTTCGCGCCGTGTGCCAAGGAATGCTGCGGGTCTGGCGGTATTTACAACATTCAAAAACCGGAGAATGCCCGCGAGATTCTCGCGAAAAAATCCGCTTTTCTCAACAAGGCGGAAGGCGACCCCGTCATCCTGGCTACCTCGAACCATGTTTGCATGATGCAATGGAACTCCGCACGCAGCGCGGGCTTGGTCAAGAGGCCTTATGACGTGCGGCATGTCATCCAACTGTTGGACTCCCCTGAAAAAAATCCGCAATGAGCGACGCACCGAAACCCTTTATGACAACACCCACCACCAACACATCCCCGGCATGGCCCGGGCAATGCGCACTAATCACCGGAGGAGCCGACGGACTTGGGTTTGCCGTGGCCCGCCGCCTCGCCGGGCGGGGAGTCCGTCTCATTCTTTTGGACACAAATCTGGTTGCGTTGGACCGCGCCGCATCCCAACTGGGGCCGGACACCCTTGGGCTCCAGGTCGATGTCACCGACCCCGTTGCCGTCAAAAATGCGGTGGATGACGCCGTGGGAAAAACCGGCCGCCTCGACATTCTCATCAATTCCGCCGGCATCACCGGCCGCACAAATATCAAGAGCCACGAAGTCGACCTCGCGGATTTCGAGCGCGTCATGCGTGTGAATGTGAACGGCTGCCTCCACACCTTTCAGGCGGCCGTGCCCCACATGCTCCGTCAAAACTACGGCCGCGTCCTGCACTTCGCCTCGATCGCGGGCAAGGAAGGCAACGCCGGAATGCTGGCCTACTCGACTTCAAAGGCCGCCGTGATCGGCATGACCAAGGTGCAAGGCAAGGAATACGCCGGCACTGGCATTACCGTGAATGCGATCGCCCCAGCCGTGATTTTTACTGAACTTCATACCACCATGCCTGAGGAGCAGATAAAATACATGACCGACAAAATCCCCATGTCCCGCTGCGGCACGAAAGACGAGGTCGCCGCTCTCTGCGAATTCATTGTTTCGCCAGAGGCCTCCTTCACCACCGCTTTCACCTTCGACCTCTCCGGAGGCCGCGCCACCTACTAAGTAACACATCCTATGCACATCATCCGATACCAAGACCCGCAGGGAGCCGTTCATTTCGGCTCGCAAAAACCCGATGGCTCCGCCGTGCGTTGCGACGGCGGTCTCTACACAGGACTCCAAGAAACCAAAGATTCCGCACA
>CAMCXK010000126.1 GCA_945883435.1 Chthoniobacter flavus
GATGTTTTTCCGCGCATGGAGCAGCACTACAAATTGGAGGTGGCCGAGGGCGACGGCTGGCGCCAGATCGCCGAGGGTCAGACCGACGGACATGGAGCACGCCGGGCCATTCCCGCGGTGACCGCGCAAAAATTCCGCATCACCATGGACTGCGCGAAAGGTTCGCCCGGCATCGCCGAATTTCAACTCTACCGCTCCGAGTGACCCCGCCATCCATCGGCTGCCCGACGAAACCATCGTGGCCACGACCTACGCCAGCCTCAACCCGCAGGAGAAACCTTCCATCGTCAGCGTTCGTTTCAAGATGAGCGAGATCGACGCAGTGGCGGCGAAAACAACATCAGGAGCCAAGCAATGAATCCGGCTCATTCATTCCTGACCGCTCTGCTGCTCGTGCTGCTCGCCGCTGAATCCCAGTCCGCGCCGCCCGCCTCGACGATCGAGGCGGACTTCGCCTCGCCACCAGTGGCTGCGAAGCCTTTTGTCCACTGGTATTGGCAGATTCCCCCGACACCTGAGAGAATAACCCAGGATCTCGAGGCCATGCACCGCGCGGGAATACAGGGAGCGCGGGCTTATGCCATGGGAGCCTTCATGAAGCCCGAGTGGCCGCCGATTTTCGGACACCTGCTGAAGGAGGCCGCGCGTCTGGGCATGCAGATCCACCTCAACAACGAGGTCGGCTGGAGCTGCAAAAACCTGCCTTGGATGACTCCCGAGTTCGCCCAGAAGCGGATCGTCCAGACGGCCACGCCGGTGCGCGGGGGTGAACGCGTGCAGCTCAAGCTTCCCCGCGCGGAGATCAACGACGAACGGTTCCAAGCAGTCTCGAAAAAGTTTACCCCCAAGGGGCAGACCCCTCCGGTGAACGACTATTACCGGGACGTCGCCGTGCTCGCGGTCCGTCAGCCCCCCGGCGCCAAGCCTCTGCCACGACAGAGTCCCGACACCGGGCTGATCTGGGGTGCCCAACCCTTCGGGCTGAAGGCCGCGCAAAACAACTACCCGTCGTATTCAACGGGTGCCATGGATGTTTTTTATGACTCGCGCTGGCTGGAGAGCGGTGCGGCCATGCCTTCCGCGCAGGACGTGGTGGACCTCACCGCCAAAATGGAACCGGACGGCACCCTGGAATGGGATGCCCCGGCGGGCCAGTGGACCGTCCTGCGCTTCGGTTGCACGCTGGACAACCCGCGGTCGCCGGATTTTTTCCGCAAGGACGCTCTGGATCATCATCTAAAGGAAACCGTCGAAAAGCTGATGCCAAGCGAGAAGGGACAGGTAGGCAAAACCTGGACTCACATGCATTTCGACAGCTGGGAAAACGGGAAGCAGACCTGGACTCCTGACTTTGTGGCGGAATTCCGGACCCGCCGCGGCTACGACCCGACACCGTGGCTTCCAGTGCTCGCCGGCATCCCGATCGAATCCGCCGCACTGTCCGATCGATTTCTGCACGATTACCGCCGCACCATCTCCGACCTCTACGTGGAAAACCACTTCGCCCATTGGACCGAGCGACTTCACGCGATGGGACTCCAATTCACCACCCAAGGCAGCTACGGATGGGCCTCTCCCATCGCTGACAGTCTGCGGATCAACGGAGTGGTCGATCAGCCTCAGGGGGAGATTTGGCAGCCGCAACGACATCCACTTTCCGGGAAGCTTCAGTCCCGACAGTTCAATATCCACAAGGTTGCGAAGGACGACCCCCTCGCGCCGCGGAATCTGTCCTTCGGCCTGGGCCTCAATCCAATCCGACTTGTCGCTTCCGGAGCCCACATCTACGACAAGCCAGTCTGTTCGGCGGAAGTTTTCACCTCCTACTACGACCTTCCAGGCTTGAGCCATTACACGGAAACCCCCGAAACTCCCGTTGCCTATCGGCTCAGCGATGTCCCGAGCGATCTTCGGACGACTGCCGACCGCGCCTTTTGCGACGGATTGCAACATGTGGCTTTTCACGTCTACAGCCTACAGCCGGCTGATAACGAAGGCACCATGCAGGCCTGGAGTGATCTCGGGCTTCATTTCAACCGCAACATGACATGGTGGAATCAGGCGCGTGCTTTTACGGACTATCTCGCCCGCTGCTCGGCGCTATTGCAGAGGGGAAAATTTGTGGCCGACTTTGCTTATTGGACTGGCGATGGCATGCCCTATGAGTGTCCTGACCGGCGCGCCATGCGCCCGGCTTTACCACCAGGCTGCAACACGGACTTGGTTAACACGGACGTTCTGCTCCACCGGCTCTCGGTCCGGGACGGGCAGCTGTGTCTGCCCGACGGGATTTCCTACCGCTACCTCGTCCTGCCACCGACCCAAGAAAAGGTGGAACCAGGTTCCCTTCGCCGCATCCAAGAGTTGGTGGAAGCGGGAGCCACCGTCTTGGTGGGAGCCCGGCCAGTTTCAGCCATCGGCCTGACAGGCTACCCCGAATGTGACGCCGAGGTGCGGCAACTCGCCGACGAACTCTGGGGAACCGATCAAAAACCGGCCAACGGAATCCGCCCCTTGGGCAAAGGCCGGGTTGTTTCGGGCCTGAGCCCTGCGGAAATCCTCAAAGCCGATTCCCTCGCCGAGGATGTGCAGGTCGCCGACGCCGCCGGGGTGAAGGCTTTCGATTGGATTCACCGCCGCGACGGCGAGACGAACATCTACTTTGTGTCCAACCAGTCGGGCGAAACCAAGCAGGCGGACTTCCGCTTCCGGGTCGCCGGCGCGAAACCGGAATGGTGGGACCCGATGGACGGTTCCCGCCGCGCGCTGCCGGAGTTCAAGGAAAAAGATGGGGTGACCACCGTTCCTTTGGAGTTCGCCCCGGGGCAGAGTGCCTTTGTCGTCTTCGCCCCCGGATCCTCCGCCCCGGATCGCTTCGCGGGCCGGAGTTTTCCCGCCGTGGAGACAAGGGAAACCCTCTCCGGGCCGTGGCAGGTCCACTTCGACCCGCAGCGCAAAGGCCCCGGCGAGGTCGTTTTCGATTCCCTGCAGGACTGGACCACCCGGCCCGAGGACGGTGTCAAATTTTACGCCGGCACGGCCACCTACCGGAAAACCTTCAATCTCCCCGACGGCACGGCGACG